>NZ_JBVJFA010000024.1:0-93385 GCF_055588085.1 Streptomyces sp. NPDC046303 | reverse complement strand
CACGGTCACCACCACGGTCATCGCGGTTGAAACCACCCGAGGGGCGGTCGTCGCGACGGAAGCCGCCACCGGCGGGACGGTCGCCACCGGAGCGGAAGCCACCGGACGGACGGTCGTCGCGGCGGAAGCCACCACGGTCACCACCACGGTCATCGCGGTTGAAACCACCCGAGGGGCGGTCGTCGCGACGGAAGCCGCCACCGGCGGGACGGTCGCCACCGGAGCGGAAACCGCCCGACGGACGGTCGTCGCGGCGGAAGCCACCACGGTCGCCACCACGGTCATCGCGGTTGAAACCACCGGACGGACGGCCACCGCGGTCACCGCGGTCGTCACGGCGGTCGTCACGGCGGAAGCCACCGCGGTCGCCACCGCGGTCGCCACCGCGGTTGTCGCGGCGCTCGAAGTTGCCGCGGTCGTCGCGCTGGGCGCGCTGCTCCTCGCGGCGCTCCTGTGCGGCCAGCTCGGCGGCAGCAGCCGCGGCGGCGGCCGCGACCTCGGCCTCGGCGGCCTCGGCCACCTCGGCGACAGCGGCCTCCGGGTCCTCGCCGCGCTCGCGCGCGGAACGGGCGACCAGGCGGTCGGCCTCCTCGCGCAGCTCGCCGGCACGGCGCGTCAGACGCTCCAGCTGCTTGGTGAGCTCGGCGACCTCGCGCTCGGCCTGCTTGGCGGCGTTGTTCGCGGAGTCGGCCTGGACCTCGGTCAGCGAACGGGCGCCGGTGATCTCGGCGACCTCCGGCTCGAAGGCGCCGGCGCCCTGGACGATGTGGCGCGAGGCGTCGACGCCCGCGTCCTCCATCAGGCGGAAGATCTGGCGGCGCTGGTGCGGCAGGGCCAGGGAGACGACGACACCGGACTTGCCGGCACGGGCGGTACGGCCCGAGCGGTGCAGGTAGTCCTTGTGGTCGCCGGCCGGGTCCACGTTCAGGACCAGGTCGATGCCGTCGACGTGGATGCCGCGGGCGGCGACGTCGGTGGCGACGAGCGCGTTGACGTAGCCGTCCTTGAAGTCGGCGAGGACGCGGGTACGGGCGCCCTGCGTCATGCCGCCGTGCAGCGCGTCGGCCTTCACGCCGGCCTCGACGAGCTGCTCGGCGATGCGGTCGGCGCCCAGCTGGGTGCGGACGAAGATGATGGTGCGGCCCTTGCGGGCGGCGATGGCGGCCGTGACCGGCGCCTTGTCCTTCGGCTTCACGACGAGCACGTGGTGCGTCATGGTCGTGACGTTGCCCTGGGCGCTGTCGACCTCGTGCGTGACGGGGTTGGACAGGTAGCGCTTGACCAGGGTGCCGATCTCGTTCTCCATGGTGGCGGAGAAGAGCATGCGCTGGCCGCCGCCGGGGATCTGGTCGAGCAGCTCGGTGACCTCGGGCAGGAAGCCCAGGTCGGCCATCTGGTCGGCCTCGTCGAGGACGGCGATCTTGACGTTCTCGAGGGAGCAGGCGCCGCGGTTGATGATGTCGCGCAGACGGCCCGGGGTGGCGACGAGGACGTCGACACCGCGCTCGAGGGCGTAGATCTGGTTGCTCATCGAGGTGCCGCCGCAGACGACCTTCATCTTCAGGCCGAGCACGTCGCCGTAGGGCTGGAGGGCGTCCGCGACCTGCATCGCGAGCTCACGGGTCGGCGTGAGGATGATCGCGCGGGGCTTCTTCTTGTCGGTGAAGCCGCCGGCCAGCGAGGCCAGGGTCGGCAGACCGAAGGAGAGGGTCTTGCCGGAGCCGGTGCGGCCGCGGCCGAGGATGTCCTTGCCGGCCAGGGCGTCCGGGATGGTCGCGGCCTGGATCGGGAAGGGGGTGGTGACGCCGTTCTGCGCGAGCTTGCGCACGACGCCCTCCGGCAGACCGAGGTCCGCGAAGGTGATCGTGGGCTCGGCGTCGGCGCCGGACTCGTCGTCGCCCTCGGCGTCGACGGAGTCGATGGACTGGTCGGTCGTCACGTCGGCCTCAAGAGCCTCGATGGTCTCGTCGACCACGAAGGCCTCTACGGCCTCAACGGCGTCGACGATCTCGTTCGAGTCGTTCTCGGGCATGACGGCACGGTCAGAACTGGAAATGGACATGCGAAATGCGAAACCTTCCGGAGTCTCGGCACGCGCCCAAACTCCGTGAATCGCAAATCGACCGCCTCAATGCGGTCAGCCACGGCTAGGGAGAGTACGCGCCACACGGCGCTCTTCGGATTCGGCGCCGGGCAATGGGATCAAACGATCTATAACCATACGCACCCTCCCCCGGGTCTGGCAAGTCACTCCAGCAAAACGGCTTTGACCTGCGGAGATGCCCTGAGCCCGGGGTCGGGCGGAGCGCGGGTGCGCCCGGAGCGGGCCCCGGCTACGACCCCGGCGCGGTGCTCGGATCGGGTTGCGGGCTCGTCGGCGCCGGCGTGGGTTCCGTCACAGGGGGCGTGGTGGCCGGCGGCGGGGTCGGGCTGGCCGACTGCTGCCCACCCCCTGAACCGCCCGAACCGGAACCTCCCGATCCGCCTGATCCGCCCGAGCCGCCAGACCCCCCGGAGCCCCCGGATCCGCCCGACCCTCCCGAGCCGCCCCCGGAAGGCTCGTGCGGGCCCTGGCCCCCCGCACCGCCGCCCGGTCCCGCCGACGGCGAGGGCAGGCCCGGCTTGCCGCTCGGCGCGCCCGGGCTCGGCGAGCCGCCGGTCGCGCCGGACGCCTTGCCGTCCTCCTTGGGCTTGCCGTCCTGGGTCCCCGTACCGTCCTTCGCGCCGTGCCCCTTGCCGTGCACCCCGGAGCCGCGGCCGGTCGTGGACCCCCCGCCCGCCGTGGCGCCGCCGCGATCGTCGGACGAGGCGGAGGGCCCGGGTTTCGCCGAGTCCTCGCCGACACTCATGCAGCCCGCCGTCGCCGCGACCGCGAGCGCGGTGACGGCCAGTCGGAGGGAAGCGGACAACTGGCGCACGAGGGCACCTCCGAGCCTTGGGGGTGAGCGGTCCGCATGAGCGGGTCAAGTAGCCCAACTCCCTTTGGCCCGTAAGGGACACGCCCTCAGCCGAACAGCTGCCGCGCCACCTGCGACCCGAGGTGTACGGCGCCCAGCCCGACCAGCACCGATGCCCCCACGTTCGCCGCCGCGAGGAACGGCCGGCCGCGCTCGGCCAGCCGCAGCGTCTCGTACGAGAACGTCGAGTACGTGCTCAGCGCCCCGCACAGGCCCGTCCCCAGCAGCAGCTCCAGCCGCCCGGAGGAGGCCCCGGCCGGCAGCGCACCGGTCAGCACGCCCAGCAGCAGGCAGGCCGCCGCGTTGACCACGAAGGTGCCCCAGGGGAACAGCGAATCGTGCCGCACCTGCACCGCGCGGTCCGTCAGGTACCGCAGCGGCGCGCCGACGGCCGCGCCCGCCACCACGAGCAGCCAGTTCACCGGGCCGCCGCCGGACGCCGGACGGCGCGGCGCGTCACCGCGGCCGCCGCCCACACCGCCCCCAGCGCCGCCGCCACGGTGAGCCCCGCGTACGCGAGCGCCGTGCCCGCCTCCCCCTGGTCCAGGAGCCGCGAGAAGTCCACCGCGTACGTCGAGAAGGTGGTGAAGCCGCCGAGGATCCCGACCCCCGCGAAGGGCCGCACCAGGGGGTGCGGCGCCGTTCGGCCGCCCTCGCTGATCAGCACCATCAGTACGCCGATCAGGGCGCAGCCCGACGCGTTGACGACCAGGGTCGCCCACGGGAAGGCCCCGGGCCCGGCCGGCCACAGCAGGGAGATGCCGTACCGCGCCGAGGCCCCGACCGCGCCGCCCGCCGCCACCGCCGCGAGCACCCGGCCCTGCGGCTCGGCGCGCTGCCCGGGCACGTGCAGGTCGACGTCCGGGTCGATGGCCTCGCCGCCGGGGACCGGCCGGGTCATCCGTACCCCAGCGCGTGCAGCCGCTCGTCGTCGATCCCGAAGTGGTGGGCGATCTCGTGCACCACGGTGACCTCCGTCTCGGCGACCACGCTCTCCCGGTCCTCGCACATCCGCAACGTGGGGTTGCGGTAGATCGTGATCCGGTCCGGCAGCACCCCGGCGTACCACTCGCCGCGGTCCGTCAGCGGGGTCCCCTCGTACAGCCCGAGCAGCTCGGGATCCTCGGCGGGAGGTTCGTCCTCGACGAACACCGCCACGTTGTCCATCAGCCGCGTCAGCTCCGGCGGGATCCGGTCCAGCGCCTCTGCGACAAGCTCTTCGAACTCCTCGCGCGTCATCTCCAGCACCGGGCCATTGTCCCCCCGGTCCGGGCTCCTCCCCCGGTCCGGGGGAAACCGTTTTGGCGATCCCTCCCCGGATCCCATATGCTTCTCACGTCCCCGACGCGCTGGAAAGTGCCCGGCGGGCCTTTAGCCCTCATCGTCTAGTGGCCCAGGACGCCGCCCTTTCAAGGCGGTAGCACGGGTTCGAATCCCGTTGGGGGTACGCATTACCGTGTGCAAGACTTGTTCTCGCACACTGCAAGGTCCTGTGGAGCAGTTGGTTAGCTCGCCACCCTGTCAAGGTGGAGGTCGCGGGTTCAAGTCCCGTCAGGATCGCTGAAGCCGGAAACGGCTTCGTGGCTGGGTAGCTCAGTTGGTACGAGCGATCGCCTGAAAAGCGATAGGTCGCCGGTTCGACCCCGGCCCCAGCCACCATCAGGAAGGCCCCGTCCCTCGGACGGGGCCTTCTGTGGTTACCGCGTCTCGGTCTCCGTCTCCTTCTCCGCCGTACGCACGCTGCCGCGCCCCTGCGCCAGAGCGACGGCCGTCACCCCCGCCGCGACCAGCAGGAGCAGCGCCCAGTCCGGAACCCCGTCCGCCACGGACCGGACCCACTCCTCCACCGCGAACGAGTCGTCCACGTCCAGCAGCCCCGGCAGGGCGCTCGCCCCGTCGAAGACCAGGAACATCGCGCCCAGGGCGATGAAGAACAGCCCGGACAGCAGCGAGGTGGTGTGCAGCTCGAAGCGGCCCACCCGGACGGCCCGCCCGCGCAGCCAGCGCCGCCCGCCCAGGTCGAACCGCTCCCACAGCAGGGCCAGCACGAACAGCGGTACGGCCATCCCCAGGGCGTACACGGCCAGCAGCAGGCCTCCGTAGACCGGGCTGCCGCTGACCGCCGCCACCGTCAGCACGCTGCCGAGGATCGGACCCGCGCAGAAACCGGCCAGCCCGTAGACCGCACCGAGGGCGTACACGGACAGGGCGGTCGTCGGCCGGATCCTCCCCGACAGCTCGGAGACGCGCCGCGAGGCGAAGCCCAGCCCGAGGATCTGCGCCAGGCCGAGCGCGATGATCAGCCAGCCTCCGGCGAGGACCAGCGCGTCGCGGTTGCCGTGGAAGAACCGCCCGGCGTACGAACCGGCCGCCCCCAACGGTACGAGGGTCGTCGCGAGGCCCGCGTAGAAGATCCCGGTGCGCGCCAGGAGCCGGGAGGCGGAGTCGATCGAGTACGCGAAGAAGGCGGGCAGCAGCAGGGCGCTGCAGGGGCTGAGCAGCGCGAGGAGGCCGCCCAGCAGGGCGGCCAGGTATCCGATGCCGGTCACGGGCGCGCCGCCGCCTCGGCCCCGGCCTTGGCCTTGGCGATGGCGGCGGTGAAGGCGCCGAGGGGCTGTGCTCCCGCGAGGGGCTGCCCGTTGACCAGGAACGACGGGGTCGAGGTCACGCCGATGCGGTAGCCCTCGTCCTGGTCCCGCTTCAGGGCCGCGGCGGCCTGCTCCCCGGCCATGTCCTTCTTGAAGCGCTCCAGGTCGGGGACGCCCGCCTGCTCGGCGAGCTCCAGGAGGCGGGCTTCGGCGAAGCCCTTCTCCTTGGCGCCGTCGGCGTACGCGGCCGCGTGGAAGGCGCTGAAACGGTCCTGTTGCCCGGCGGCCCAGGCGGCCTTGGCGGCGGCCTCCGACTCGGCGCCGAAGATCGGGAAGTTGCGCCACTCGATGCGCAGGGTGCCGTCCTCCACGTACTTCCTGACGAGCTCGGGCTCGGTGTCCCGGGCGAACTTGCCGCAATAGCCGCACAGGAAGTCGGAGTACTCGATCAGCACGACGGGCGCGTCCGCGCGGCCGACGGCGAGCTTGTCGCCGGGCTCCCGGCGCGCCAGCGCCTTCAGCTCGGCCGAGTGGTCGCTGCGGGCCGCGGCGGAGGCGCCGGATCCGCCGGAGGGCTTGCCGGTGGAGGCGGTGGAGGCCTGCCAGGAGACCAGACCGAGGGTGAGTGCGGCGAGGGCGACCCCGGCGGCGATGTGCAGCGGCTTCTTGGACGTCTTGCCGGGCTTGGAAGAGGACACGGGTGCTCCAGTGCTACGGGTGATGAGGCGGACCGGTGGGTGATCGGCCCTCCTAGACCCGCATCACGGACAGCTCCACAGGGCCGGGCGCCGGCTGGTCGGGCCCGCGTACGAGGCTCCGTACGGGTATGGCACGGGCGTCGCAGGCCCGGTCCGCCGCGAGCCGCCCCGCGGCCGGGATGTGGGCGTGACCCGGGTCGCCGGCCCGCGGCGGCACGACGGGCGGCCGGCCGTGGTCCCCGGCGGGGGCGCAGGACGGGCCACTGCCCCCGTACGCGACCGCGGGAGCCGCGTGGGCGGCGTGGGCCGAGTGGGCGGCGGCGGCCGCGGCGGCCGCGGGCGGGGCCTGCTGCGCCGCGGCGGCCGGCAGCGCGCCTCCCGCCAGCAGGGCCAGTACGGCGCCGAGCAGGCACCACACACGGCTGCGGCGGGACAAGGTGGGCTGCCTCTCACTCGTACGGCTGGGGGAGTCGTCCCGAAATGGTACGGGTACGCCCCACAAATGCGTTCGCCACCCGGCGCCCCCGGGTGAGATCCTCGACCAGGTATGTCTACTTCCTTCGCCGCCCTGCAGACGCTCCTCGGTGAGATCTCCCTCCGCGACGCGCACCGCCTCGGCCGCCGCCTCGAGGGCGCCCGCCGTATCCGCAAGCCCGAGGCCAAGCAGGCCGTGCTCGACGAGATCGCCGCGGAGGCCGCGAAGGCCGCCGAGCGACTGGCCGGCCGTGCCTCGCGGATGCCCGAGGTCACGTATCCCGAGAACCTGCCCGTCAGCCAGAAGAAGGACGAGATCGCCGAGGCGATACGCGACCACCAGGTCGTGATCGTCGCGGGCGAGACCGGCTCCGGCAAGACCACGCAGATCCCCAAGATCTGCATGGAGCTGGGCCGCGGCGTCCGGGGCATGATCGGGCACACCCAGCCCCGCCGGATCGCCGCCCGCACGGTCGCGGAGCGCATCGCCGAGGAGCTGAAGTCCGAGATCGGCCAGACGGTCGGCTGGAAGGTCCGCTTCACCGACCAGGTGGACCAGGACGCGACCTTCGTGAAGCTGATGACGGACGGCATCCTGCTCGCCGAGATCCAGACGGACCGCGAGCTGCGCGCGTACGACACGATCATCATCGACGAGGCCCACGAGCGGTCGCTGAACATCGACTTCCTGCTCGGCTACCTGGCCACGCTGCTGCCCAAGCGCCCCGACCTCAAGGTGGTCATCACCTCCGCGACCATCGACCCGGAGCGGTTCTCGCGGCACTTCGGGGACGCGCCGATCGTCGAGGTCAGCGGGCGGACGTATCCGGTGGAGGTCCGCTACCGGCCCCTTCTGGAGGAAGAGGGCGACGACAGCGACCGGGACCAGATCACGGCGATCTGCGAGGCCGTGGACGAGCTCCAGTCCGAGGGGCCGGGCGACATCCTGGTCTTCCTTTCCGGCGAGCGCGAGATCCGCGACACGGCGGACGCCCTGAACAAACGGAACCTCCGCTTCACAGAGGTGCTCCCCCTCTACGCGCGCCTCTCGCACGCCGAGCAGCACCGGGTCTTCCAGCAGCACACCGGGCGCCGGATCGTGCTCGCGACGAACGTCGCCGAGACCTCCCTCACCGTCCCGGGCATCAAGTACGTGATCGACCCGGGCACCGCCCGCATCTCCCGCTACAGCCACCGCACCAAGGTGCAGCGCCTGCCCATCGAGCGGATCTCGCAGGCCAGCGCCAACCAGCGCAAGGGCCGCTGCGGCCGCACCAGCGACGGCATCTGCATCCGGCTGTACTCCGAGGACGACTTCAACGCCCGTCCCGAGTTCACCGACGCCGAGATCCTGCGCACCAACCTGGCCTCCGTCATCCTCCAGATGACCGCGGCCGGGCTGGGCGAGATCGAGAAGTTCCCCTTCATCGATCCGCCGGACCACCGCAACATCCGCGACGGCGTGCAGCTGCTCCAGGAGCTCGGTGCCCTGGACCCGACGGAGAAGGACCCGAAGAAGCGGCTCACGCAGATGGGCCGCCAGCTCTCCCAGCTGCCCGTGGACCCGCGCCTGGCCCGCATGGTCGTGGAGGCGGACAAGAACAACTGCGTCCGCGAGGTCATGGTCATCGCGGCGGCCCTGTCCATCCAGGACCCGCGCGAGCGGCCCTCGGACAAGCAGACCCAGGCCGACCAGTACCACGCCCGCTTCAAGGACGAGACCAGCGACTTCCTCTCGTTCCTCAACATGTGGCGCTACGTGCGCGAGCAGCAGAAGGAGCGCGGCTCGTCCTCGTTCCGCCGGATGTGCAAGCAGGAGTACCTGAACTTCCTGCGGATCCGCGAGTGGCAGGACATCTACTCGCAGCTGCGCACGGTCGCCAAGACCATGGGCATCCACGTCAACGAGGCCGACGCTCCCGAGACGAGCATCCACATCTCGCTGCTGGCCGGTCTGCTCTCGCACATCGGGCTCAAGGACACCGACAAGAACGAGTACCTGGGGGCCCGGTCCGCCAAGTTCGCGATCTTCCCGGGCTCGGCGCTCTTCAAGAAGCAGCCGAAGTTCCTGATGTCGGCGGAGCTGGTGGAGACCTCGCGGCTGTGGGCACGGGTGAACGCCAAGGTGGAGGCCGAGTGGGTCGAGCCGCTCGCGCAGCACCTGATCAAGCGCACCTACAGCGAGCCGCACTGGGAGAAGGACCAGGCGGCCGTGATGGCGTACGAGAAGGTCACGCTGTACGGCGTGCCGATCGTGGCCCAGCGGAAGATCAACTACGGGCGGATCGATCCCGAGGTCTCGCGCGAGCTGTTCATCCGCAACGCGCTGGTGGAGGGCGACTGGCGCACCCACCACAAGTTCTACGCCGACAACCGCAAGCTCCTCACCGAGGTGGAGGAGCTGGAGAACCGGGCCCGGCGCCGCGACATCGTGGTGGACGACGAGACCCTCTTCGACTTCTACGACCAGAAGATTCCGGAACACGTGGTCTCCGGTGCGCACTTCGACTCGTGGTGGAAGCACAAGAAGCGCGAGGAGCCCGAACTCCTCGACTTCGAGCGCGAGATGCTGCTGACCGAGAAGGCGGCCGGAGTCACCAAGGCCGACTATCCGGACACCTGGCGGCAGGGGCAGCTGAAGTTCCGGGTCACCTACCAGTTCGAGCCGGGCGCGGACGCGGACGGCGTGACCGTGCACATTCCGCTCCAGGTGCTGAACCAGGTCACCGACGAGGGCTTCGACTGGCAGATCCCGGGCCTGCGGGAGGAAGTCGTCACCGAGCTGATCCGCTCGCTGCCGAAGCCGATCCGCCGCCACTACGTCCCGGCGCCGAACTTCGCCGGCCGCTTCCTGGACACGGCGGTGCCCCTGCAGGAGCCGCTGCCGGTGACGCTGGCGCGCGAGCTCCAGCGGATGGTCGGGGTGCCGGTCTCGGCCGAGGACTTCGACCTCTCCCGGATCCCGGACCACCTGAAGATCACCTTCCGGATCGTCGACGAGCGCCGCAAGAAGATTGCCGAGGACAAGGACCTCGAGGCGCTGAGGCTGCGGCTGAAGCCGAAGGCCCGCCAGGCCCTCTCCAAGGCAGCGGCGGCCACCGCCGAACGGGCGGGCGGGGAGTCGGTGGAGCGCACCGGCCTGACCGACTGGACCATCGGAACGCTGACCAAGGTGTTCGAGACCCGGCGCGCGGGCCAGCCGGTGAAGGCGTACCCGGCGCTGGTGGACGAGGGCGCGAGCGTCTCCGTACGGCTCTTCGACACCGAGGCCGAGCAGCAGCAGGCGATGTGGCTGGGCACCCGGCGGCTGATCCTGCTGAACATCCCGGTGAACCCGGCGAAGTTCGCCTCGGACCACCTGACCAACCAGCAGAAGCTGGCCCTGTCCAGGAACCCGCACGGCTCCATCCAGGCCCTGTTCGACGACTGCGCGACCGCCGCGGCCGACAAGCTGATCGCCGACCACGGCGGTCCCGCGTGGGACGAGGCGGGCTTCCGCCGCCTCTACGAGGCCGTCCGCGCGGACCTGGTGGACACGACCGTGCGGACGGTGAGCCAGGTCCAGCAGGTGCTGGCCGCCTGGCAGGCCTGCGAGCGGCGCCTGAAGGCCACCAACAGCCTCGCGCTGGTCGCCAACCTCCAGGACGTCAGAACGCAGCTGGCGGCCCTCATGCCGGCCGGGTTCGTGACCCTCACCGGGCTGCGCAGACTGCCGGACCTCATGCGCTACCTGGTGGCGGTGGACCGGCGGCTCCAGCAGATGCCGACGGGCGTCCAGCGCGACACCACGCGCATGGAGAAGGTCCACGAGATGCAGGACGAGTACGCGTGGCTGCTGGAGCAGCTGCCGAAGGGCCGGCCGGTGCCGTCGGCGGTCACCGACATCCGCTGGATGATCGAGGAACTGCGGGTCAGTTACTTCGCGCACGCCCTCGGAACGGCGTACCCGGTCTCCGACAAGCGGATCGTGAAGGCGGTCGACGCGGCGGCCCCGCCGTCGGCCCGGTGACCGGCGGCGTGATCCGGTTCGACTGCACCCCCTGAGCTGCGGTACAGTCTGATTCGCAGCCGCCGAGCGGCAGCAAATCAAGGACCTGTGGAGCAGTTGGTTAGCTCGCCACCCTGTCAAGGTGGAGGTCGCGGGTTCAAGTCCCGTCAGGTTCGCAGAAACGTCAGGGCCCGCATCCCCCAGGGGATGCGGGCCCTGACGCGTTGACCGGGGAAATCCCCCTCGGCGGCCCGGGGATACGGGGGCGCCCAGGGCGCCTTGGAGCCACCCGGGGCCCGCAGGCGCGCTCAAAGGCCCTCCGGCACCCGTTCCCGCGCCCACGGCGGCTCTGACGGCCGCCACCGACCGCGCCCCGCCCCTCGCGGCCGTCACGCTCCTGCCACCAGGGCCGAACCGCTCCAGGCGAATTCCGGCCGCTCCCCGTCGGATCCCGGCCGCTCCCGGCGGATTTCGACCGCCCCGGCCCGCGCCGGCCCCGCCCGGCCGCCCGGCCGCCCGGCCGCCCGGCCCGGCGAGAATCCCCCGTTCGCATGAGGCGCTCCGCGGCGGACATCCCCCTTACGGGGTGCATTCCCGCGAATACAAGAGTGATCATCTGTGACGGGAGTCACCGTATGAGTTTTTGGAAGGGGTGCTTTTATCGCACCCATACACCCGCTCGATTTAATATGTGCAATGGCACCTACCCCGCAGGCCTCCGCACACCCGCGCGATACCGCCCTGACCAGGGCATAAAAAAGATCGCGCTGGACCCGGCGGAGTCCAGCGCGATCGACGACCGTGAACCTGTTGGGGCAGGTTCAGTCGCATGAAGCAATGTGGGTTTCATCGGATTGGGGGACCCGATATAGACCCGTTAAAGCAGGGGTGCGTGCGGTGTCTCAGGCCTCGCTGCGCTGCTGCGGAATTCCCGCAAGCAGTGCGCGGACCTCAGCCTCGCGGTAACGCCGGTGTCCACCCAGCGTGCGGATGGACGTGAGCTTGCCAGCCTTGGCCCAGCGGGTGACCGTCTTCGGGTCCACGCGGAACATCGTGGCGACCTCAGCCGGGGTCAGCAGCGGCTCGGCATCAGGGGTGCGAGCGGTCATGAGCGGCCTCCTCGGGAGAACCGAACCATCTCGGTTCTTTCCTCTAAATTCTGCACCTTGGCCCGCGTTGCCCGAAATGGACATACGCGGGCCGAGTCGGTTATAGGACGAACGGCTTGTCCTCGGCACTACAACTACACCATCCGTCCAGCCCCAAGGGCCAAACCGACGGAATTGCCCTCCGAGGTGTTCATCAGCGGCGGAAGCCGATGGACCGCCCCATAACGGACAGTCACCCCACTGTGACGATCAGTCACAGAGCGATCAGGAGTCGTCAGGACCCCCCGTAGAGCGCAATGCCGAGCATTCCGCCCTTAGTTGGACGGAAGGAACCCTCCCCGGACTCCTTGTCCTATTTTGGCACGAGGGTAGGGGAAGGGCGCAAGGGTGTGGTTAGTGCGGTCCGTCACCCTTGGGCCAATGGCCCGTATCGGGACGAAGGTCCTGGTACTCCGTCCTTAAAGGCATGATCAAGCCCCTGATCAGCCAGTTATAACCGAAAGACCGATACGCGGGGGTACGTACGGGTGCTCCCGGACCGATCGGAGCACCATCAGAACACGGCCGGCCTCCCGGCCCTCAGTTCGCGAACAGTCTCTCCCGGACCGCCCGCCACCGTTCCGCCAGCTCCTCATAGACCTCGGCCGCGCCCTCCGCGTCCCCCGCGCGCAAGGCCGCGATCCCCTCCGCCAGCTCCCCCGCCGAGCGGTCCTCCGCCAGCCGGTCCGCCGGCAGGGCGTGCAGCAGCCCGCCGTAGTCCAGTTCGACCATCGAACGCGGATGGAACTCCTCCAGCCAGCTCCCGACCTCCACCAGACCCTCGGCGAGCCCCCCGTACCCGTCGGCCTCCCGCAGGGTCCGCAGGGCGCGCGCCAGGCGCCGCCGCGCCTGCACCATCGGCGTCCGGTAGCGCAGCCGCTCGCCCGGCACGTACTCCCGCTCCTGGTCCGCCACCAGCACGAACCAGCGCAGCGGGACCTGCCACACCCCCGTACGGATCCACGGGCGCGCGTCCGGATTCCGCTCGCGCCAGCGCTCGTACTCCTCGGCGGCCCGTTCGCGCACCAGCGGCGGCAGCGCCGCGTCCAGCACCGGCCGCGGGAACCACTCGACCAGCTCCTGGAGCGCCAGCCAGCCGCGGAGCCGGGTGCGCCACGGACAGACCAGCAGCACCCCGTCCACCTCCGCGGTGAAGGCGTCCGCGCTCTCGTGGGCCGGCACGCCCACCACGGGCACCCGTACCAAATCGGTGAGCGACCGGCGCAGTTCGTCCTGCGCGGTCGGCGCCGTCCCGCGGCGGGCGTAGGCGGACCAGTGCGCCCGTTCCGACTCCGGAAAGGCCCCGAGGGGCTCGTAGACTCGCAGGTAGGAGGCATACGGGACGGCCGGCGCCGAACGCGCGGAGGGCAGCAGGGGATCGGGAGATTCGCTCACGCTCTCGTACTCCCCTTTTTGCGGCTCCGCTACCTCAGGCGCTCCAGTGACACGGGAGTGTTCCGATCCTCGGACAGGCGGTCCCCGCACCCCCCACAGGTCTTACGCTGCTCCCAGCACGCCCTCCCCCACCCGCAGGGCGGGCGTCACTTCCGCGCCGCATCTCTTCCATGGGAGTCACCACCGTGACCGAAATGACCGACGGCGTCCTGCACACCCTGTTCCGTACGGAGCAGGGCGGCCACGAGCAAGTCGTGCTGTGCCAGGACCGAGCCACCGGCCTGAAGGCCGTCATCGCGATCCACTCCACCGCCCTGGGCCCCGCCCTCGGCGGCACGCGCTTCCACGCGTACGCCTCGGACGAGGAGGCCGTCCTCGACGCGCTGAACCTCTCGCGCGGCATGTCGTACAAGAACGCCCTCGCCGGACTCGACCTGGGCGGCGGCAAGGCCGTCATCATCGGCGACCCGGACGTGTTGAAGTCCGAGGAACTGCTGCTGGCCTACGGCCGGTTCGTGGAGTCCCTCGGCGGCCGCTACGTGACCGCCTGCGACGTCGGCACCTACGTGGCGGACATGGACGTCGTGGCCCGCGAGACCCGCTGGGCGACCGGCCGCTCCCCCGAGAACGGCGGCGCCGGCGACTCCTCGGTGCTCACCGCCTTCGGCGTCTTCCAGGGCATGCGCGCCAGCGCCCAGCACCTGTGGGGCGACCCGACCCTGCGCGGCCGCAAGGTCGGCGTCGCCGGCGTCGGCAAGGTCGGCCACTACCTGGTCGAGCACCTGCTGGAGGACGGCGCCGAGGTCGTGATCACGGACGTGCGCGAGGAGTCCGTCCAGCGGATCCTCGACAAGCACCCGGGCAAGGTCACCGCGGTCGCCGACACGGACGCGCTGATCCGCGTCGAGGGCCTGGACATCTACGCCCCGTGCGCGCTCGGCGGCGCCCTGGACGACGAGACCGTGCCGGCCCTCACCGCCAAGATCGTCTGCGGTGCGGCCAACAACCAGCTCGCACACCCGGGCATCGAGAAGGACCTCCAGGACCGCGGGATCCTCTACGCCCCGGACTACGTGGTCAACGCGGGCGGCGTGATCCAGGTGGCCGACGAGCTGGTCGGTTTCGACTTCGACCGGTGCAAGGCCAAGGCCGCGAAGATCTTCGACACCACCCTGGAGATCTTTGCTCGCGCGAAGATGGACGGTATCCCGCCGGCCGCCGCGGCCGACCGGATCGCGGAACAGCGCATGGCCGACGCCCGCTCCGCCCGCCAGGTCTGACCCGTAGCGGGGCACCTGGGCGCGCCCGCCGGGGTGCGGGGAGACAGAACTCACTGCACTTCGGCGGGTCGCGGGCCAGGAAAGCGTTAAAATCGCGGTTGACCAGCGAGGACGGGGCGCCTTGTTGGTTCTGCACCGGGGCGCGTCATGCGGGCGGCGTACCGTATGGCCGCGGAAGCAGGTACCGTTAAACCCCTACGGACGGTCTCTCCACGGAGAGCCCGCTCCGAACCATGAACGCGTGTCAGACTCTGGGGCCGTCGAGCCCCGTCACCGAGGGGGTCGAGCCATGGGGCGCGGCCGGGCCAAGGCCAAGCAGACAAAGGTCGCCCGCCAGCTGAAGTACAACAGCGGCGGGACTGACCTCTCGCGTCTGGCCAATGAGCTGGGCGCATCGCCGACAGAGCCGCTGCAGATCAGCGAGCCGGTCGAAGTCGATGACGATCTGGACGACGACGACCCGTACGCCAAGTACGCGGATCTCTACAACAGCGATGACGACGACGAGGACGAGGAGTCCGGTCCGTCGGCACAGCGTCGCGGCGCTTGACGCTTTCTCGAGGGCGTCTGCACAACAAGGTCAAAGACTGAAACCCGGTCCAGGGCATCGCCCCGGGCCGGGTTTCAGTGCTGCTCAGCTCGCGTAGGAACCGGTCAGGGTCGATCCCTCGGTGTGCTCGCCGCGCTCGACGATCTCACCGGCGACCCAGGAGTCGACGCCCCGGTCGGCCAGCGCGGTCAGGGCCACGTCCACCGACTCGGCGGGGACGACCGCCATCATGCCGACGCCCATGTTCAGCGTCTTCTCCAGCTCCAGCTGCTCGACCCGGCCGGCCTTGCCGACCAGGTCGAAGACCGCGCCGGGGGCCCAGGTCGAACGGTCGACCGCGGCGTGCAGGTGGTCCGGGATGACCCGGGCCAGGTTCGCCGCCAGACCGCCGCCGGTGATGTGCGAGAAGGCGTGCACCTCGGCCGTCCGGGTGAGGGCCAGGCAGTCCAGCGAGTAGATCTTGGTGGGCTCCAGGAGCTCCTCGCCGAGGGTGCGGCCGAACTCCGCGATCTCCTGCTCCAGGGACATCCCGGCCCGGTCGAAGAGCACGTGCCGGACCAGCGAGTACCCGTTCGAGTGAAGGCCGGACGAAGCCATCGCGATGACGGCGTCACCCTTACGGATGCGATCCGCGCCGAGCAGCCGGTCGTATTCGACCACGCCGGTGCCGGCGCCCGCCACGTCGAAGTCGTCCGGGCCCAGCAGGCCCGGGTGCTCGGCGGTCTCGCCGCCGACCAGGGCGCAGCCGGCGAGGACGCAGCCCTCCGCGATGCCCTTGACGATGGCCGCGACACGCTCGGGGTGGACCTTGCCGACGCAGATGTAGTCGGTCATGAAGAGCGGCTCGGCGCCGCAGACGACGATGTCGTCCATGACCATCGCCACGAGGTCGTGGCCGATGGTGTCGTACACGCCGAGCCGGCGGGCGATGTCGACCTTGGTGCCGACCCCGTCGGTGGCGGAGGCGAGCAGCGGGCGCTCGTAGCGCTTGAGGGCGGAGGCGTCGAAGAGGCCGGCGAAACCGCCGAGGCCGCCGAGGACCTCGGGGCGCTGCGTCTTCTTCACCCACTCCTTCATCAGCTCGACGGCGCGGTCTCCCGCTTCGATGTCCACACCCGCGGCTGCGTAGCTGGCACCGGTGGTCTTCTCTGTCATGACAGGGAGAGCTTTCGTGTCGTTACTGCTGTGGGTGCCGGGCCCCGGGACCGCCTGGGTTCCCATGGGCCTGAAGGACAGGGCCCGGCGCAGGTGGAGCGAAGGTTACGGACGGCGCAGCGCGTCGGCCGCGTCCGTGCCGCCCGCGAGCTCGGTCTCCAGGAGCTGCTTGCCCAGGAGCTGCGGGTCGGGCAGCTCCATCGGGTACTCGCCGTCGAAGCAGGCACGGCAGAGGTTGGGCTTCTGGATGGTCGTCGCCTCGATCATCGCGTCGAGCGAGATGTACGAGAGCGAGTCCGCGCCGAGCGACGTGGCGATCTCGTCGACCGTCATGCCGTTGGCAATCAGCTCGGCCCGGGTGGCGAAGTCGATGCCGAAGAAGCACGGCCACTTCACCGGCGGCGAGGAGATCCGGATGTGGACCTCCGCCGCGCCGGCCTCGCGGAGCATCTTGACCAGGGCGCGCTGGGTGTTGCCGCGGACGATCGAGTCGTCGACGACCACCAGGCGCTTGCCCCGGATGACTTCCTTGAGGGGGTTGAGCTTCAGGCGGATGCCGAGCTGGCGGATCGTCTGCGAGGGCTGGATGAAGGTCCGGCCGACGTAGGCGTTCTTGACCAGGCCGGAGCCGTACGGGATCCCGCTGGCCTCGGCGTAGCCGACGGCGGCGGGCGTGCCCGACTCCGGCGTCGCTATGACCAGGTCGGCGTCGACCGGGGCTTCCTTGGCCAGGCGCCGGCCCATCTCGACACGCGAGAGGTAGACGTTCCGGCCGGCGATGTCGGTGTCCGGGCGCGCCAGGTAGACGTACTCGAAGACACAGCCCTTGGGCTTCGCTTCCGCGAATCGGGACGTCCGCAGGCCGTTCTCGTCGATCGCGATGAGCTCACCCGGCTCGACCTCGCGGACGAAGCTGGCGCCGCAGATGTCGAGGGCGGCCGTCTCGCTCGCGACCACCCAGCCGCGCTCCAGGCGGCCGAGGACCAGCGGGCGGATGCCCTGCGGGTCACGGGCGGTGTAGAGGGTTCCCTCGTCCATGAACACCAGCGAGAAGGCGCCCTTGACCTGCGGGAGGACCTTGGCGGCCGACTCCTCGATGGTCAGGGGCTTGCCCTCGTCGTCGGTCTGGCCGGCCAGCAGGGCGGTGACCAGGTCGGTGTCGTTGGTCGCGGCCACCTGGGTGGCACGGCCGTCCTGACGGGGGAGGTCGGCGACCATCTCGGCAAGCTCGGCGGTGTTCACCAGGTTGCCGTTGTGACCCAGGGCAATGGAGCCGTGGGCGGTCGCGCGGAAGGTGGGCTGAGCGTTCTCCCAGACGGAGGCTCCGGTGGTCGAGTAGCGGGCGTGACCGACCGCGATATGACCCTGGAGCGAGCCGAGAGAGGTTTCGTCGAAGACCTGGGAAACGAGGCCCATGTCCTTGAAGACGAGGATCTGGGAACCGTTGCTCACAGCGATTCCCGCGGACTCTTGTCCGCGGTGCTGCAGTGCATACAGTCCGAAGTAGGTGAGCTTGGCGACCTCTTCACCCGGAGCCCAGACACCGAAGACGCCGCAAGCGTCCTGGGGGCCCTTTTCTCCGGGGAGCAGGTCGTGGTTGAGTCGTCCATCACCACGAGGCACACCTTGAGTGTAGGCGAGGTCGACCACTGGTCCGAATTCGGGATGCCCGGGAAATGTCACAGCACAGAGGGTGACCGGACCGCTCCGCCTCGGTATCCGCATTCCTTTGTCGACAGCCGTACGGCTATTCGTACAAGCGCTGCTCCCGGGCCCCCGCAGGAGCCCCGGGACCGCCCGCCAAGCGTCACTCCACGGCCGTCGCGCCCCGGGCGGTCAGGCCCTTGCCGCCGGGGGCGGTGAGGGTCAGGTTCTGGCTCTGGATCTTCCAGGTGAGCGGGCCGCTGCCGAGGAGCGCGGTCAGGGTCCGCTCCACCTCGCCGGCCGGGCCCTCGCAGGCCATCCGGGTGGTGGTGAGCGGTCCGAAGGTGACCGAGGGGCCGTCCACGGTGGCCTTGGCGCTGAACCGGTTGCAGCCGAGGCTGCCGCTCGCCGCGCCGTCGGCGGTGAGCGTGAACCGGGCCTTTCCGGCCACCTCGGCGGGGACGGAGGACACGGTCGCGCCGTCGGCCAGCCCGTCCACGGTCCACTCGGTCGCGGCGAGCGGGGCGTCCGGGGCCGGTGGCTCGGAGGACAGGGCGATGGTGCTCCCGTCGGCGGTCTTCAGGGTGAGCCGGCCGGGGCCGCGGTCGAGGGTCAGCCGGCCCTTGAAGAGCTGGGCGAAGGCGATCTCGAACTCCTGGTCCTCGCAGGCCATCGCGGTGCTCGCGCCGGGGGTCACGGTCACGGCGGAGGTGCCTTCGAAGACGGCCTTCGCCGTGAAGCGGTTGCAGCCGTAGTTGCCCGTGGCCTCGTCCTGCGTGAAGTCGACGCGTGCGACCGCGGGCGCGTGCAGGGTGCGGCCGCCGGTGGTGAGGGACTCGACGGCCCAGGAGCCCTGGGGGTCGGGGAGCGGGCTGCTCCCGCCGTCCTCGGACCGGGCGCACGCGCAGAGCGCGAGGACGAGGGCCAGGCCGGCCGGAAGGTGCCTGAGGGTACGCATGCCGATGGGACGGAGCGGGCGCCCGGGCGGTTCCGCTCAGCTCATCAGGGGCAGCAGCGCGGACAGGTCGGCCCGCTCGCCGCTGGCGCTGACCTGCGCTTCGTCGAGGGCGGTGGCCCAGTCGGTACGGCCCGTCGCGAGCCGGATCCAGGTCAGCGGGTCGGTCTCGACCACGTTGGGCGGGGTACCGCGGGTGTGGCGGGGGCCCTCGATGCACTGGACCACGGCGAACGGCGGGATCCGCACCTCGACCGAACCGCCCGGGGCCTTGAGCGCGAGGGCGTCGGCGAGCAGCCGGGTGCAGGCGGCCAGGGCCTGGCGTTCGATGGGGATCTCCGCTCCGGCGGCCCGGTTCAGGTCGTCGGTGTGGACCACCAGCTCCACGGTCCGGGTGACCAGGAAGTCCGCGAGGGTCATGTCCCCGATCCACAGGTCCAGCACGCGCCCGCCCGAGTTGGCCTCCAGGGCCCGGGCCATGGCGGCGGCCGCCCGGTCGTACAGCTCGGGGAGCGGGGCTCCGGCGAGGGTCTCGCGGGCGGCCTCGGAGATCTTCCCGGCGAGGGAGGAGGTGGCGAAGGGCCATTCGACGGCGGTCAGTTCGGGGACGGCGGCGGGCGGCCGGGCGAGGCCGGCGGCCAGCGAGTCGGCGATCCACGCGATGTGCGCGACGAGCTCGGCGACGGTCCACTCCCCGAGCCCGCTCGGCCGCGCCAGCTGCTCGGGGCTCAACTCCCGGACGGCCCGGGCGACATGCCCGAACTGTGCGGTGACCGCGGCGCGGATCTTGGCGGGGTCGTAGGCGCGCGGCTTCTTCTTGGCGGGCGGCATGGTCCCGACCCTACTCGGGGCCGGGCAGCACGAGCCCGGTGCAGCCGCGCCGCGTCACCGTCTCGGTGGCGTAGGCCTTGAACACCTCGTCGAAGCGGGGGCCGAGCACCCCGTCGTAGCGGAAGGCCACGGTCATGCCGAGCACGGGGGGGCGGCCCTGGCGGGTGGCCGCGGCGTACAGGAGCCGGTCCTCCCGTCCCGCTTGGCCGGAGCGATCACGGTGCCCTTCCCGGCCGCGGAGGAAGGCCGCGTACCAGGCGCAGCTGCCGGTGCCCTGCTCGGCGGGGCCGAGGGTGCGCCCCTGCGCGGGCAGGGTGGCGGGCAGTTCGGGTGCGGTGGCGGCGCAGCCGTTGCGCTCGGCTGCCGTGACGGCCGCCCTGCGGGCCATCACGGCCGGCGCCTTGCGTTCCGGCGACGATGCACAGCAGCACATTGACCGCATTGCACCGTCCGCGACGCCGAGGCCCCGCCCACGGGGTGGACGGGGCCTCGTACGTGCGGAAGCGGAAAGCGGGATCAGGCCAGCAGGGCCGGGATCGTCGCCTCGTGGGCCTCGCGGAGTTCGGCCAGCGGGAGGGTGAACTCGCCCTGCACCTCGATCTCCTCGCCGTCCACCACGCCGATGCGGGCGACCGGCAGGCCGCGCGCACCGCACATGTCGGTGAAGCGGAGCTCCTCGCTGCGCGGGACGGACACGATGGCGCGGCCCGCGGACTCGGAGAACAGGAAGGTGAAGGCGTCCAGGCCCTCCGGGACCACGATCCGCGCACCGTTTCCGCCGCGCAGGCAGGACTCGGTGAGCGCCTGGATCACACCGCCGTCGGACAGGTCGTGCGCGGCGTCGATCATGCCGTCGCGCGAGGCGGAGATCAGGATCTCGGCGAGCAGCTTCTCGCGGCCCAGGTCCACCTTGGGCGGCATGCCGCCGAGGTGGTCGTGGACGACCTGCGACCAGGCCGAGCCGCCGAACTCCTCGGCCGTGTCGCCCAGCAGGTACAGCAGCTGGCCGGCCTCCGAGAACGCCATCGGCGTACGGCGGTTGACGTCGTCGATCACGCCGAGGACCGCCACGACCGGGGTCGGGTGGATGGCGACGTCACCGGTCTGGTTGTAGAGCGAGACGTTGCCGCCGGTCACCGGGGTGCCCAGCTCCAGGCAGCCGTCGGCCAGACCGCGGCAGGCCTCCGCGAACTGCCACATGACGTCCGGGTCCTCGGGGGAGCCGAAGTTCAGGCAGTCGGAGATCGCGAGCGGCTTGGCGCCGGTCGCGGCCACGTTGCGGTAGGACTCGGCCAGTGCCAGCTGCGCGCCCGTGTACGGGTCGAGCTTGGCGTAGCGGCCGTTGCCGTCGGTGGCCATGGCCACGCCGAGGTTGGACTCCTCGTCGATGCGGACCATGCCCGCGTCCTCGGGCTGCGAGAGCACCGTGTTGCCCTGCACGAAGCGGTCGTACTGGTCGGTGACCCACGCCTTGGAGGCCTGGTTCGGGGAGGAGACCAGGGCCAGGACCTGCGCGCGCAGTTCCTCCGAAGTGGCCGGGCGCGGCAGGTTGTTGGCGTCGTCGGCCTGCAGCGCGTCCTGCCAGGAGGGGCGCGCGTACGGGCGGTTGTAGACGGGGCCCTCGTGGGCGACGGTGCCCGGGGGCACGTCCACGATCTGCTCGCCGTGCCAGTAGATCTCCAGGTGGTCGCCGTCGGTCACCTCACCGATGACGGTGGCGATGACGTCCCACTTCTCGCAGATCTCCATGAACCGCTCGACGTGCTGCGGCTCGACGATCGCGCACATGCGCTCCTGCGACTCGCTCATGAGGATTTCCTCGGGCGAGAGCGTCGCGTCGCGCAGCGGCACGGTGTCCAGCTCGACGCGCATGCCGCCGGAGCCGGCGGAGGCGAGCTCGGAGGTGGCGCAGGAGAGCCCGGCGCCGCCGAGGTCCTGGATGCCCGCGACGAGCTTCTCCTTGAAGATCTCCAGGGTGCACTCGATGAGGAGCTTCTCCTGGAAGGGGTCGCCGACCTGGACGGCGGGGCGCTTGGTGGGCTTGGTGTCGTCGAAGGTCTCCGAGGCCAGCACGGAGACGCCGCCGATGCCGTCGCCGCCGGTGCGGGCGCCGTAGAGGATGACCTTGTTGCCGGGGCCGGAGGCCTTGGCGAGGTGGATGTCCTCGTGCTTCATCACGCCGATGCAGCCGGCGTTGACCAGCGGGTTGCCCTGGTAGCACTCGTCGAAGACGACCTCGCCGCCGATGTTGGGCAGGCCCAGGCAGTTGCCGTAGCCGCCGATGCCCGCGACCACGCCCGGCAGGACGCGCTTGGTGTCGGGGTGGTCGGCCGCGCCGAAGCGCAGCGGGTCCACGACGGCGACCGGGCGGGCGCCCATCGCGAGGATGTCGCGGACGATGCCGCCGATGCCGGTGGCCGCACCCTGGTAGGGCTCGATGTACGAGGGGTGGTTGTGCGACTCCACCTTGAAGGTGACGGCGTAGCCCTGGCCGACGTCGACGACGCCGGCGTTCTCGCCGATGCCGACGAGCATGGCGTCGTTCTGCGGGACCTTCTCGCCGAACTGCTTCAGGTGGACCTTGCTGCTCTTGTACGAGCAGTGCTCGGACCACATGACCGAGTACATGGCGAGCTCGGCGCCCGTGGGGCGGCGGCCGAGGATCTCCCGGATGCGGGCGTACTCGTCCTCCTTGAGGCCGAGCTCCTTCCAGGGCTGGGAGGCGTCCGGGGTCTCGGTGGCGTTCTTGACGGTGTCGAGGCTCATGCGCTGACCAGCTTCTTCAGGACCGAGGTGAAGAACGGGAGGCCGTCGGTGCGGCCCGTCCCGATCAGCGGCTCGACCGCGTGCTCGGGGTGGGGCATGAGGCCGACGACGTTGCCCGCGGCGTTGGTGATGCCGGCGATGTCGCGCAGCGAACCGTTCGGGTTGCCGTCCAGGTACCGGAAGGCCACGCGGCCTTCGGCCTCCAGTTCGTCGAGCGTGCGCTCGTCGGCGGTGTAGCGGCCG
The DNA here is from genome assembly GCF_055588085.1 of Streptomyces sp. NPDC046303. Lineage (NCBI taxonomy): Bacteria > Bacillati > Actinomycetota > Actinomycetes > Kitasatosporales > Streptomycetaceae > Streptomyces > Streptomyces sp. NPDC046303. The sequence continues at coordinate 70,713 of NZ_JBVJFA010000024.1, read as the reverse complement.
TCCATGTTCTTGAGCGGTACGGAGATCTCCTGGCCGGCGGTGTAGTCACCGGTCCACGAGGTCCCCGCGTTCTCCACGCGCAGCTTCTGCTCGCGGCAGATGAAGTGCAGGTGGTTGTTGCGGAGCATCGCCCCCGGCAGCAGGTGGGCCTCGGTGAGGACCTGGAAGCCGTTGCAGATGCCGAGGACGGGCATGCCGCCCTTGGCCTGCTCGATGATGGTGTCCATCACCGGCGAGAACCGGGAGATGGCTCCGGCGCGCAGGTAGTCCCCGTAGGAGAAGCCGCCCGCGAGGACGACCGCGTCGACCTGGTGCAGGTCCTTGTCGCGGTGCCAGAGCGAAACCGGCTCGGCCCCCGCGAGGCGGATGGCGCGCAGTGAGTCACGGTCGTCGAGCGTTCCGGGGAACGTGACGACTCCGATGCGAGTGGTCACCGTCAGGCCTCGACCTTCACGGTGAAGTCTTCGATGACGGTGTTGGCGAGGAAGGTCTCGGCCATCTTGTGGATGCGGTCGAGGGCGGCCTGGTCGACCGGTCCCTCCACCTCGAGCTCGAAACGCTTCCCCTGGCGGACGTCGGCGATCCCTTCGAAGCCCAGGCGCGGCAGTGCACGCTGCACCGCCTGGCCCTGGGGGTCGAGGATCTCCGGCTTGAGCATGACGTCGACTACGACGCGTGCCATCGGGCACTCCCGTGTGTGGTTGGTGCGAAGGCGGTTCCCTCAGCGTACCCGGCCGAAATTTCTACGCGGGTAGATATCCCGGAACCGCGATCACCGGGCCGTTTCGCCTTCACCAACGCTTCGCAAAATCCGCCGGAAAACCTCGTGCCCGGGATTGCGGCGGGACACGCGGAGAGAATTAACTGGGCTTCGCAATGCAATGGGAATCGGGGTACAAAGGAATCACCCGGGATTCCGGTTGAATGATGCATTGCCCCGAAACATCCACACAGTCGACATCGCCCCACGTCAGCCGGTGGCGGCGTCGCACGAAGGGACCGATATCCGTGGCGCAGCGCGTAGTAGTCACGCTCTCCGACGACATCGATGGCGGAGAAGCGGCGGAAACGGTCGTGTTCGCTCTGGACGGAAAGTCGTACGAGATCGACCTCAATGCGGCCAACGCAAAGAAACTGCGGAAGGGCCTCGCACCCTTCGTGGCCGCCGGGCGCCGCCAGTCGCGCTCGGGGAAGACCTTCAAGCACACGTCCATCGCACCCGACCCGGCGGTCGTCCGGGCCTGGGCCCGGTCCAACCAGTACGAGGTGCCGCCCCGCGGCCGCATCCCCAAGAAGATCTACGAGGCCTACAACGCCGCGCACTGAGGGCCGATTTGCCATCCACCCCCCTCCGTCGGCTAGTGTGTGGATCACGCCGAGGGGCCAGACCGCAGGTCAGAGCCTCGAAGGTCGTGCGGGTGTAGTTCAGTAGCAGAACATCCTCCTTCCAGGAGGAAGGCGCAGTGTGCGATCCCTGTCACCCGCTCTGCATCGGTTTACCGACCACCACGGTGGATCAGGTAGAGTGATGTACGCATTGTTCACGCAGTGCACGCAGTAAACCTGCGGACGTAGCTCAGTTGGTAGAGCACCACCTTGCCAAGGTGGATGTCGCGCGTTCGAGTCGCGTCGTCCGCTCCACAGGGAGAAGGCCCCGGTCATCACGACCGGGGCCTTCTTCGTGTTCCCTTGTCCCGAGCGCTGACAAATGTCATCGCGTGTCATGACAGCGCGCACTGCCCCGGCCGCCCCGGCGCCGTGAGGCTGGAGTCATGACTGACACCGTGATCGACGTCGCAGAGCTGCGCCGCAGCTACGCCGGCGGCTTCGAAGCCGTACGGGGCGTCTCCTTCTCCGTGGCCCGCGGCGAGATATTCGCCCTGCTCGGGACCAACGGGGCCGGGAAGACCTCCACCGTCGAACTGCTGGAGGGGCTGGCCGCGCCGAGCGGTGGGCAGGTCCGCGTCTTCGGGCTCGACCCGTACGCGCGGCGGGCCGAGGTCCGCCCGCGCACCGGGGTCATGCTCCAGGAGGGCGGATTCCCCTCGGACCTCTCGGTCGCCGAGACCGTGCGGATGTGGAGCGGGGTCACCACCGGCGCCCGGCCCGCGGCGGAGGTGCTGGAGCTGGTGGGCCTGGACGCGCGCGCCTCCGTACGGGTCACCCAGCTGTCCGGCGGTGAACGGCGGCGCCTCGACCTGGCGCTGGCCCTGCTGGGGCGGCCCGAGGTGCTGTTCCTGGACGAGCCGACCACCGGCATGGATCCCGAAGGCCGCCGGGACACCTGGGCGCTGGTACGGGACCTGCGGGACCGGGGGACCACGGTGGTGCTCACGACGCACTACCTGGAGGAGGCCGAGGAGCTCGCCGACCGGCTGGCGATCCTGCACGAGGGGGAGATCGTGCTGTCCGGCACCCCGGCCGAGGTGACCGCCACCCGTCCCGCCCGGATCCGCTGCACGCTGCCGGACGGGGTGCCGGCGGCCCGGCTCCCGCTGTCGCTGCACGCGGCGGCCTACGGGCAGCGCGTGGAGATCCGTACCGGGCGGCTCCAGGAGTCGCTGACCGAACTGCTGCGGTGGGCCCATGACTCCGGGGTGGTGCTGGACCGGCTCGAGGCCCGGTCCGGCTCCCTGGAGGAAGCCTTCCTGGAGATCGCGCAGGGCCGCCGCAGCGAACCCGCGGACACCGCGTTCACCCCGGACACCGCGGACGGGGCCGGCCCGGCCGGTCCGGCCCGCGCACCAGCAGGAGCCGCCCGATGACCCCGGCCCTGGTCCCCGTCCCGACCCTGAACCGCGGCCGGCTCACCGCGCTCGGACGCAGCGAGCTCACCCTGCTCGTGCGCAACCGGGCGGCGCTGAGCGTGGCCCTGCTGATGCCGCTCCTGATGGTGCTCGTGCTGCGCTCCGTCCTGGACGGGGCGCAGGGTGCGGCAGCCGTCGGCGAGGCCACGCTGACCGGCGGGATCGGCATGGTGCTGCTCCTCGTCGTGTACATGAACCTGGTCTCCGCGTACGTGGCCCGGCGCGAGGAGCTCGTACTCAAGCGGCTGCGCACCGGCGAGGCGACCGACCTGGAGATCCTGGCCGGGACCGCGCTGCCGTCCGCCGCCCTCGCCATCGGCCAGATCGCCGTCCTCGCGGTCGCCGGGGCCGCCGCCCTGGACGTGCGGATGCCGCGCGACCCGCTGCTGCTCGTCCCCGCGGTCCTCGCCGGGATCGTGCTGCTGGCCGGGATGTCCGCGCTGACCAGCACCGTCACCCGCACCGTGGAGAGCGCGGGCCTCACCACGCTGCCGCTGTTCCTGCTGACCGCGCTCGGCTCGGGGCTCTTCGTACCGCTGGACACCCTGCCGGAGGCGGCGGCCCGGGTGTGCGAACTGCTGCCGCTCAGCGGGGTGATGACCCTGGTGCGGGCCGGCTGGAGCGGTGGCGCGCAGGCCCACGACCTGCTGGGGGCGGCGCTCACCACGCTGGCCTGGGTCATGATCACCGTGTTTGCTGTGCAGAAGTGGTTCCGCTGGGAACCGCGCCGCTAGAGAGCCGGGGGGACGGGACCGTGTCGAAACTGACCGGGTGGTGGAAGAACCGCAACAGCGCGGAGAAGGTCGAGCTGTACTGCCGCTGGTCGTGCCACCTCTTCATCCTCATCGAGATCTTCTCGTTCGGGCTGCTCCCGGTGGCGGTCGAGGCCGCCGAGCGGCCCGTGGTGGCCCTGGCCCTCTCCCTGCTGGTGTGCGGGCACGCGGTGATGTGCGGGGTGGTCTACTCGCGGGCGATGGACTGGGCCGTCGGCCGGCGCGAGCGTCCGGCCCGGCTCTCGGCCACCATCGCCGTGCTGACGGCGGTCTTCGCCGTGACGGTGCTCGCCCTGCGCGCCTACGGGGGGCTCTCCGATCCGGCGGTGGCCCCGCAACTGGTCGGCGGAGTGGTCGGCTTCGGGAGCGGGGCCCTGGTGATGTGCCTGCCCTCGGTACGGCAGATGCGGTACGTCGGGCCGGCCTTCGCGGGCGGCACGGGGCTGGTGGTGCTCGCGCTCGGACTGTCGGCCGGAGAGGCCCTCGGGTACGCGGTCGGCGTGCTGATCACCGCCCTCTTCTTCTCGCTGGCCTGCGGTTTCACGATCTGGCTGATCAAGACCGTCTGGGAGCTGGACCGCTCCCGCGAGGCCCAGTCCCGGCTGGCGGTCGCCGAGGAGCGGCTGCGCTTCGGCCGGGACCTGCACGACGTGATGGGCCGCAATCTGGCGGTGATCGCGCTCAAGAGCGAGCTGGCGGTCCAGCTGGCGCGGCGCGAACGCCCGGAGGCGGTGGACCAGATGATCGAGGTGCAGCGCATCGCCCAGGAGTCCCAGCGAGAGGTGCGGGACGTCGTGCGCGGCTACCGGGAGGCGGACCTCGCGGTGGAGCTGGAAGGGGCGCGCGGGGTGCTGAGCGCGGCCGGAATGGACTGCCGGGTCGACGTCGAGGCCGGGCGGGTGCTGCCCTCCGAGGTGCAGTCGGCGCTCGGCTGGGTGGTGCGCGAGGCGACCACCAACGTGCTGCGGCACGGGGACGCGCAGAACTGCGTGATACGGCTGACGGCGCCGGAGGCGGGAGCCGTGACGCTGGTGGTGGAGAACGACGGGGCGCCCGAATGTCCCGCCGGGCCGCCCGGATCGGGGCTCGCCGGGCTCCGGGAGCGGCTCGCGGTCCTGGACGGAACCCTGCAGGCCGGACCGGCGGCTGGCGGCCGGTTCCGGCTGCTCGCCGAGATCCCGAGTGCACACGTGCAAGGACTGGAGGTGCGGGCGTGAGCCCCGTACGCGTACTGCTCGCCGACGACGAACACCTGATCCGCGGGGCGCTGGCCGCCCTGCTGGCCCTGGAGGACGACCTGCTGGTCGTCGCCGAGGCGGCCTCGGGGCCCGAGGCGCTGGCGATGGCGCGGGCGCACCGGCCGGACGTGGCGGTGCTGGACCTCCAGATGCCGGGGGCGGACGGTGTGAGTGTCGCCACATCGCTGCGGGCCGAACTCCCCGACTGCAAGAGCATGATCGTGACCAGTCACGGCCGTCCGGGACACCTGAAGCGGGCCCTGGCGGCGGGGGTGCGGGCCTTCGCGCCGAAGACCGTCTCGGCGCAGCGGCTGGCCGAGCTGATCCGGACCGTGCACGCCGGAGGGCGTTATGTGGACCCGGAGTTGGCGGCCGACGCGATCAGTGCGGGGGACTCTCCGCTGACCGCCCGGGAGGCCGAGGTCCTGGAGTTCGCGGCCGACGGGGCGCCGGTCGCGGAGATCGCGGAGCGGGCCCGGCTCTCGCAGGGGACCGTACGGAACTACCTGTCCTCGGCGGCGACGAAGCTCGGGGCCGAGAACCGGCACACGGCAGTGCGTCTCGCACGGGAGCGAGGTTGGGTATAGTAGGTCTCGCCTTACGGCGCCTGCGGACATAGCTCAGTTGGTAGAGCACCACCTTGCCAAGGTGGATGTCGCGCGTTCGAGTCGCGTTGTCCGCTCAGCAGTGAAGAAGCCCCCGGTCCTCGGACCGGGGGCTTCTTCCGTTGTCAGGACCAGTTCTGGCCGGTGAGCCGCTCGTAGGCCTCGACGTACTTGGCGCGGGTCTGCTCGACGACCTCCTGCGGGAGGGCCGGCGGCGGGAGTTCGCCCTTCCGGTCCCAGCCGGAGGCCGGGGAGGACAGCCAGTCGCGGACGTACTGCTTGTCGAAGGACGGCTGCGCGTGGCCCGGCTCCCACAGGTCGGCCGGCCAGAAGCGCGAGGAGTCCGGTGTCAGCACCTCGTCGGCGGCGACCAGCGTGCCGTCCTTCGGGTCGAAGCCGAACTCGAACTTGGTGTCCGCCAGGATGATCCCGCGCTCGCGGGCGATGTCCCGGGCGCGGCCGTACACGGCCAGGGTCGTCTGGCGCAGCAGGGCGGCCGTCTCGGCGCCCGCGGTGCGCGCGACCTCCTCGTAGGTGACGTTCTCGTCGTGCTCGCCGACCGCGGCCTTGGCCGCCGGGGTGAAGATCGGGGCGGGCAGCTCGGAGCCGTCCACGAGGCCTTCGGGGAGGGCGAGGCCGCAGACCGTACGGGTCTGCTCGTACTCGGCGAGGCCGGAGCCGGTCAGGTAGCCGCGGGCCACGCACTCGACGGGGATCATGTCGAGGTTGCGGCAGATCAGGGTGCGGCCCGCCCAGTCGGCGGGGGCGCCGGCGGGCAGGTCGGTGGAGATGACGTGGTTCGGGACGAGGTCCGCGAGCTGGTCGAACCACCACAGGGAGAGCTGCGTCAGCACGCGGCCCTTGTCCGGGATCTCGGTGGGCAGCACCCAGTCGAAGGCGGACATGCGGTCGCTGGCGACCATGACGAGGCGGTCGTCCTGGTCGCGGTAGAGGTCGCGGACCTTGCCGGTGTGGAGGTGGACGAGGCCGGGAACCTCAACCGGCTCGGGCTTTTCGACGAATCCGGACACGGGGTCTCCCTGTGGGTCTGTACAAGCGCAAACCCATTCTCCCGTACGCGGTCGCCCGCTCGGGCAGGCGGGGGTGTCGTGCGGGTCTCAGTCCCGCTTGCAGATCCGGTCGAGGAGGTTGGCGGTCGCGCGCTGTACCCGCTCGTCGACGTGGCCGGGGCGGTCGAGCGCCGGGGACCAGGCGAAGGTGCCGGACGCGAAGACCAGGGCTCCGCTGGGCGCGCGGTAGAGCGAGGTCTCCTGGTGGCGGCGGTGGCCCTCGCTGTCGAGGTAGGGGGAGTGCGCGAGCAGGATCCGGTCCTGGTGCGCGGGGAGCTGGGTGCGCGGGAAGTACCGGTCGGCCTCGCCGGCGACCAGGCCGGGCAGTTCGTCGTTCTCGCCGGCGCCGGTGGAGTCCCAGAGCCAGTGCGTGGCGTTGCGCACGATCAGCGGCGCGGGCTCGGGGACCCGTCCCGCGTACTGGATGCCGAGCAGTTGCTGCTCCGGGCGGTCGACCTCGCGCCAGAGGCTGGGGCGGCCCGGGCCGCGGCGTTTTCGGCAGGTCAGGAGCCGGTCCTCGACCCCGGAGGGGGAGGGTCCGAGCTCGACCTGCCAGTACATGGTGTTGGCGGAGAGGAAGACGAGGGAGGTGCCGTGGTCGCGGGCGCGTTCGACGGTGCGGCGCATGGGGACGGACCAGTACTCGTCGTGGCCGGGGAAGACCAGGCCGCGGTAGCGGGTGGGGTCGATGCGGCCGGCGTGCAGGTCGCGGGTGTCGGCGTAGGCGAGGTCGTAGCCGTAGCGCTCGGCCCAGCGGATGAAGTCGTAGGCGTGGCCCACGTGCAGGGGCAGGCCCGCGCCCGCGTAGGGGCGGTCGAAGGAGACGGTGTGCGCCGCGTCCTGCTCGCCGAGCAGCCGGCCGTCCTCGTCCCAGGCGTGGTAGAGGCTGGCGCCGGTGCGGCCGTCCTCCGGATAGAGGTTGTAGGCCTGCCAGGTGATGTCGGGGAGCAGGAGCAGGAGGTCGGCGGGGTGCTCGTCGCGGACCGTGAAGGGGATGTGGGAGCGGTAGCCGTCGGCGGTGGTGAGGACGGCCACGTACGCCCCGATGCTCCAGTAGGACGGGACCTGGAGGCGCCAGGACAGCCACCAGTGGTGGCAGGAGACGGTGCGGTCGGCGGCGAGCGGGGCCGGCTGGACGATGCCGGAGAGCCGGGGGCTGGTGGTGATCTTCGATGCGCCGTCGCCGCCGTAGTGGCCGATGCGGTAGACGTCGACGGAGAACTGCTGGGGCGGGTCGACGGTGATGTGGAAGTCGATCGCCTCGCCGGGGGCCACGGCTCCGGTGGAGGCGAAGCCCTTGATCTGGCGGTGCACGTCGTCGGCCGTGCGGGGGCCGCCGGTGCCGCCGCGGGTGCGCGGGAGCTGGCCGGGGGCGAGCGCGGGGTCCACGTACCAGGGGACGACCTGGCCGGTGTCGTCGAAGTAGAGCTCACTGCCCCGGAACCAGGGCAGGGGGCCCTGTCCGAAGGGGTCGTTCACCGCGTGCGCGAGCGCACCTGACTCCCAACGCCGGATCTGGTCCGCACCCATAACCGCTCCCCTCCCTCGCTCCCCCGAACGGGCATGCAATCGAGCCGGTCCCAGCACATCACATAACGCACGCAGTCCGTCACCGTTCGTCGCGAATTGACGTGATCGGAACCTAAGGATCCGGTTGTGTGTGCGATCCGTAGCGCGTCAGGGGAGGTGGGGGGCGGGGCCCTGGGGCGCGTACGTCAGACGAGGCGGACGGGCTTCTCGGGGCGGACGCCGAGGTCCGCGAGCCAGTCACGCAGGGGCTCCGGGTCGCCGTCCTCGACCAGGCTCAGCACGCGGGGCGCGAGGTCGGAGCGGCGGGCGCCGCCCACGAGCAGGACGGGGCCGTCGAGCCAGTCCAGGCCGGGTGCGGCCCCGGCCGAGTCGACCGCCGCGCAGCACACCATCGCCGTGACGTGGTCCGCCAGCAGGTCGCGGCCGCTGCGCGGCGGCTGGAGCGGGAACAGCGGTACGGCGTCCGCTCCGCGCGCCTTCCCGGCCGAGGGGTGCGCGGCACCGGCGGCACGCTCCTCGCGGGCCAGGTCGCCGCTGAGCCGTCCGGCCAGCGCCTCCCCGGCGGCGCCCGTGCCGGAGGGGTCGGCGAGATAGCTCAGCACCCGCTCCAGCGTGGGCCCGGCGAAGCCGTCCACGGCGGGGGTGGGGGTGGGGGCGGGCGCGGAGACGGAGGTCGCGGGGCCGGAGGTCGCGGGGCCGGAGGTCGCGGGCGGCGCGGCGGCGACGGTCAGGGCGTCCAGCGCCGTGTGCAGGCGGGCCGCCTCCGTGCGCCATGTGCGGTCCACGACCTCTTCCGGATACGCCGCCCAGTCCACCGGGGACCATTCCGGCCCGGTTTCGGCGGGACCGCCGTGGAAGAGCCGCGCGGCCAGCAGCGAAGCCGCCTCGTCGACCGCGCCCGGCTGCTCCAGCAGGTCGCAGGCGGGGCGCTCGCCGAGGCGGGAGGTGAACCCGTCGGCGAGCCGGTCCCGGCGGGACAGCTCGGTCAGTGCGGAGACCACCCCGGCATCGAGGTGCGCGGGCCAGCGGCCCATCCGCCAGGCGGGCAGCGCGACCCGGGTCAGCAGCCGGTCCCAGCCCGCATAGGCGAGGCCGACCTGTTCCTGGGCGACGATGCGCAGTCCGTAATCCACACCCTGTGCACGGTCCGAGGCGGCCGCGGCCACTCCGCGCTCCATCTCGGCGGCATCCACCCGGCACAGTCTCAGCAGGAGCCGGGCGCCTCCGGCGATCCAGCCGAGGCCACGCCGGCCGCCCACGTCCACGGCGGCGTCCAGACCCCGTACAAAGCCGCGTGCGTCGGCTATGTCGGGGTGCGCGGAGGGTCCCGTACCGGCGACGACCGGGGCGAGCACGGCGCGCAGCTCGGCGACCCGCATCCACCACAGGAACGGCGATCCGATGACCAGCACGGGGGCGGCGCCGGGCTCGGACTCCGGACCGGCACGTCCGGCTATGCCGGCGGATGTGCGTCCGCCGCCGCGGCGGTGGGCCGCGTGGGTGCGGTCCTCGAGCCAGCTGTCGCAGTCCGGGGTCAGCGCTATCGCGGAGGGCGCCGGGACGTTCATCCGGTCGGCCAGGTCCCGCACCAGCCGGTAGAGGTCGGGGGCGGCGGCCTCGGACAGCGGCACCGTCGGCGTCACGGCGGGGCTCGCCCGCAGCACCACGGCGGCGAAGATCCCGCCGACGAGCAGCACCAGCGCGGCGACCGCGCAGACGGCGAGGGTCACGGCGGGCCAGGGGTCGGCAGCCAGCCGGCCCGTCATCCGGGCGGCGACCAGCACCACCGCGAGCGCGGCGGGCAGCAGCGCGACGGCCAGGGCCCTGCTGCGAACGCGCAGCACGGCCAGGGCGCGGGAACGCGCGGACGGCACGCCCACTTCCATGATCGAACCGGTTCCGGACACGGCCGGACCTCACCCCCTCTGCCCTGCGGCGGCTTTGCTCACTCCCCCACTGTGACACCCGCCACTGACATCGCAATGCCGGTGGGCCAAGTGCCGGAATGAGTGCCGGAATGCTTGCGCCGCACCCTAGTTGGGGCACGCCCGGCCGTCAGGCAGACGGGGGGACGATCACCCGATGGAATGGCTTTGGGCAAAGGTGGGTGCGTTCGAACGCGGCCGGATGCAGTCGTCCGCCCCCGGGGACGGACGCGCCCGCGGGCCCGGGCGCACCTCGTGCGCACCGGGCCCGCGGGGGGTGGGTCTGCCGCAGCTCAGGGGCGTTCGGCCGCCTTGGCCGCAATATCCGTACGGTGCTGCGAGCCGTCGAGCCGGATGCGCGCGACCGCCTTATACGCCTTCTCCCGGGCCTGCGCCAGATCAGAACCGGTCGCCGTCACCGACAGCACGCGGCCGCCCGCGCTGACCACCGCGTCGCCCTCGCGCCGGGTCCCGGCGTGCAGCACGTACGCGTCGGGGCCGTCCTCGGCGGCCACGTCGCCCAGGCCCTCGATGACGTCGCCCGTGCGCGGGGTCTCCGGGTAGTTGTGCGAGGCGATGACCACCGTGACGGCCGCGTCCTCGCTCCAGCGGAGCGGGGGCTGGGCGTCCAGGGTGCCGTTGGCGGCGTTCAGCAGCACGCCCGCGAGGGGGGTGCGCAGCCGGGCCAGGACCACCTGGGTCTCCGGGTCGCCGAAGCGGGCGTTGAACTCGATGACCCGGGTACCGCGGCTCGTGATCGCCAGGCCGGCGTACAGCAGTCCGGAGAAGGGGGTTCCGCGGTGGCGGAGTTCGTCGACGGTCGGCTGGAGGACCAGCTCCATGACCTCGTCGACCAGCTTCGGGTCGGCCCAGGGCAGCGGGGAGTACGCGCCCATGCCGCCGGTGTTGGGGCCTTCGTCGCCGTCCAGCGCCCGCTTGAAGTCCTGGGCGGGCTGGAGCGGGACGACGGTGACGCCGTCGGTGATGGCGAAGAGGGAGACCTCGGGGCCGTCGAGGTACTCCTCGATGACCACGCGGTCGCAGCCGAGCGCGTGGGCGCGGGCCACCGCCAGGTCCTCGGTGACCACCACGCCCTTGCCGGCCGCGAGGCCGTCGTCCTTGACGACGTACGGGGCGCCGAAGGCGTCGAGGGCCTCGTCCACCTCCTCCGGCGTGGTGCACACGTAGCTGCGCGCGGTCGGAACCCCGGCCGCGGCCATCACGTCCTTGGCGAAGGCCTTGGAGCCCTCCAGCTGCGCCGCCTCGCCGGACGGGCCGAAGACGGGGATGCCGGCGGCGCGCACGGCGTCGGCGACTCCGGCGACCAGCGGGGCCTCCGGGCCGACGACGACCAGATCGGCGCCGAGTTCGGTGGCGAGAGCGGTGACGGCGTCGCCGTCGAGGGCGTCGACCGGGCGGAGCTCGGCCACCTCGGCGATGCCGGCGTTGCCGGGAGCGCAGTACAGCGCGGAGACGTCGGGGTCGAGGGACAGAGAGCGGCACAGGGCATGTTCGCGGGCGCCGCCGCCGATGACGAGGACCTTCACGCTGCTCAGCCTAGCCCGGACGGCGCAGCCGGCTTCGTGCGGCCACCCCAATCAGGCGGTGCTACTCATTCGTGTATTCCTCCACAACGGTGGCTCCGAGCTCGCGCACGATCAGGTCGTGTCCGGTCAGCGCGCTCTCGACGAGGTCGGGATCGTCCTCCTCCGGGACGTCGTCCTCGGGGGCGACGGGCGGGGGCGCCTGCTGCTGTACGGGGGGCTGCGCGGCCGGAGCCGAGTGCTGCGGCTGCTGTGAGTGCTGCTGTGACTGCTGGTACTGCGGGGCGCCTGCGGACGGAGCCTGAGCCTGCGGCGGGGGCGGCGGGCTGTAGGCCGGGGCGGGAGCGTGGGCTGCCGGGGCGCCGTACGAGGACGAGGACTGCACCGGGGCCGGTGATCCGCCGCCCACCACGGCCTCGATCTTCCAGTGGACCTGGAACTGCTCGGCCAGGACGGCCTTGAGCACGTCCTCGCTGCCGCTGCTCGCGAAGTTGTCGCGGGCTCCGGCGTTGGGGAAGCCGAGCTGGAGGGTGGTCCCGTCGAAGCCGGTGACCTGGGCGTTCTGGCTGAGCAGGATCCAGGTGAAGCGGCGGCGGTTCTTGACGGCCTCCAGGACGCCGGGCCACATCGCCTGGACCTGCCCGGCGCCGGCGGCCATGCCGGGGGACGGCGCGGAGGCCGCGGGCGCGGCGGGGACCTGGGGCTGGGCGGCGGCCGGGGCGGGGGCCGCGGGAGCGGGAGCCGGAACCCCCTGGCCGGGAGCGGCCGCGCTGGGCCAGGCACCGGGGGCGGCGGCCGCGGCCGCGGCCGCGGGCCGGGCGCCGGGGGCGCCGCTGCCGGGCTGCGCGGCTCCGGGCCACGCCCCGGGCGCGGGAGCCGCGGGGGCGGCGGGGGCGGTGGGCGGCACGGCGGTGGGCGGCACGGCCTGAACCGGCGCCTCCGGCTGCGCGGGAGCCCGTACCGGCTCGGGGGCGGCTGGCGCGGGGGAAGGCACCGGGGCGGGGGAAGGCACCGGGGCGGGGCCCGCGGCGGGCGCCTGTGCGGCGGCGCGCGCGGCGGCGGCGCCCCCGCCCGGACCGGCGGGGGCCATGGGGTGCGCCTCGGGCCCGGGTACGTAGCCCATGGCGGGCGGCACCGCGACCGCGGCGTGCCCGGCGGCGAAGGCGGCGGCCCCGCTGCGCTCGAGCCGGTCGAGCCGGGCCTGGAAGGACCGCTCGTCGTCGAAGGCGGCGGGCAGCAGCACGCGGGCGCAGATCAGCTCGAGCTGGAGCCGCGGCGAGGTCGCGCCCCGCATCTCGGTGAGGCCGGTGTTGACGAGGTCGGCGGCGCGGGACAGCTCGGCGGCCCCGAACACGGACGCCTGGGCCTGCATCCGCTCCACGACGTCGGCGGGGGCGTCGATCAGCCCCTTCTCCCCGGCGTCGGGCACGGCGGCCAGGATGACCAGGTCGCGCAGCCGCTCGAGCAGGTCGGCGACGAAGCGCCGGGGATCGTTCCCGCCCTCCACCACCCGGTCGACGACCTCGAAGGCGGCGGCCCCGTCCCCGGCGGCGAAGGCGTCGATGACGGAGTCGAGCAGGGAACCCTCGGTGTACCCGAGCAGCGAGGTCGCCATGGCATACGTCACACCGGCGTCGGCGGCGCCCGCCAGCAGCTGGTCCATGACGGACATCGAGTCACGCACGGATCCCGCGCCGGCGCGCACGACGAGCGGCAGCACGCCGTCCTCGACCTTGGCGCCCTCGCGGCCGCAGACCTCGCCCAGGTAGTCGCGCAGCGTCCCGGGCGGAACCAGCCGGAAGGGGTAGTGGTGCGTCCGGGACCGGATCGTCCCGATGACCTTCTCGGGCTCGGTGGTCGCGAAGATGAACTTGAGGTGCTCCGGCGGCTCCTCGACGACCTTCAGCAGGGCGTTGAAGCCCGCCGAGGTGACCATGTGGGCCTCGTCGATGATGTAGATCTTGTACCGGCTGGACGCGGGCCCGAAGAAGGCCTTTTCGCGCAGGTCACGGGCATCGTCCACACCACCGTGCGAGGCGGCGTCGATCTCGATGACGTCGATGGACCCCGGGCCGTTCCTGGCCAGGTCACGGCAGGACTGGCACCCCCCGCACGGGGTCGGAGTGGGACCCTGCTCACAGTTCAGGCAGCGGGCGAGGATGCGCGCGCTGGTCGTCTTTCCACAGCCCCGCGGCCCGCTGAACAGGTACGCGTGGTTGACCCGGTTGTTCCGCAGCGCCTGCATCAGCGGGACAGTGACATGCTCCTGTCCGATGACCTCGGCGAACGTCTCGGGGCGATAGCGGCGGTACAGCGCAAGGGACGACACGTCTACGAGGTTATCCGGGCCCACCGACAACGGCGGCCCACAAGGCCCCCCGGAACGCAAAGCGCCCCCCACGCACCCGCCAGAGCCCACTTACCCTTGCTGCCTTCCGGCCCTGGGGGAGTTGGGTGAGATAGCGCCACGTGAGGGGCTGAGCCCACCCTAGCGGATGGACGCCCCCGGAATCGAGCCCGGCCCCCCGCCCGCCCTCCGGGAACGATCACGTTCGCGAGCACCCCTCAACGTCTTGTATTGTTTGCGGCGGAGGATTCGCCTAGTGGCCTAGGGCGCACGCTTGGAAAGCGTGTTGGGGGCAACCCCTCACGAGTTCGAATCTCGTATCCTCCGCCACGGCTGACCAGCCGAAACGAAGGTCCCGACCGCCCTGCGGCCGGGACCTTCGTCGTTCTGTGGTTGCAGTGTTGGTTCAGTTCCCGATCTACGCCCCTCGCTGGCTCGGGATGGCCGCAGCCCGGCAAGCGTCACAGGCCATCGCCGCGTTGCGCCCGTACCGGCGCATCAGCTGCCCGCAGCCGATGCACGGACCGACCTCCCACGGAGGACATCCCAGGGTGGCTGCCGCCGCGGCCCGCTCCACCTGCGTGATCCACGTCGCACGTCGCTTCCGCTGGGCCGGCATGCGGGCGAGGGTGAAGCCGCCCGTGGGCTGCCCAAGGTCCCTGACCGGCCTGGCGTCGCTCCGAAACCAGCCCTCCTCGCCCGCTCGGCAGGAGCGGTCGATCTCCTGCTCGGAGAAGGTGATCTCGTCGTCAGCCTCTGGCTCCTGCACCTTGGGCAGGGGATCCCACTGACCGGTCAGCTCCCGCCAGGTTCGACACTCGGTACGGGGAACCCACATGTGCCGGCCGGCCCGACCGCCGCCACGGCTCGGCACGAAGACCGGCACACTGTCGCCGGTGGCGCTGGTCAGGATCAGGTCCTCGATCCGGACGGGAGGCTTGGGCGGGTCGCACAGCGCCGGGAGAAACCACTCGGCGTGGATCGCGCCGCAATGGCCCGCGCCGCCGCTGTCGGGGCAGTGGAGCGCGCTGCTCGTCAGGCAGCGCCAGACCTGTAGGTGCCGGTACCCGCCGCGGATGACCATCTCGCTGCCGTCGACGATCTCCCGCCAGGACATGTCGTCGACCCTGGCCCAGGGTGCTCGGTCGATCAGGGCCGCCGTGTCGTCCTTGGCGACCCACAGCGGTGTGATGTCGTGCTCCATGGCGTTGACCGACCGCCGGTGGACGCTGCTGGGGCTGAGCGGGGAGTACTGGATCTCCCAGCCGATCTGGATGCCGGAGGGCCCGGTGACCATGGCGTCGGTGACGCCGCGCCGGTTGAGCATGCCCACCTCAGCATCGGCGGTCAGCCCGTACGCCTCGGCTGTCTCGACGATCCGCTCCTTGGTGGCCTTGTGCTGATCGCTCTCGGCCGGCGTCGGCTTGTGCGTGATCGGCAGGTGAGCAGCCACCAGCGGCGAGCGGCCACCGACGCGAGCCCGCCGGATGAACATCCACGGGGACTTCCCACCCGCCTCGGACGCGCACGGCTTGCCTCGGTGGTGCGCGAGGCACTCCAACATCTGCGGGTTCCGCTCCGAGACGCTGGTCATGATCTCTTCGAGCAGACCGGGGTAGCCACGGACCCCCAGGTCTGGCCGCGTCAGGTTGATCTCAATGTCGTATCCGGTATGCCACACGCCATTGGCCATCCATCCACGATAGGAACGTCCGCTGACACGCAACAGAGCGCGGTGCAGCATCACTTCGACAAGGTCGCTTTCAGCCGACCTTGTCTCCGCCGCCGGCCCGCCCCTGCGCTGCGGCGCAGAGGGTGCCCTTCGGGACCCCTTCTCGCCCGACTCGAGCTCCGCCGCAGGTGGGCGACCATCAGGGCCTCGGCCTTCTCCCGGGTGGTCGCGTTCAAAACGGAAATGATCGGTTATACGCCGCCCGCGCGCTGAGCAGGCGGCGCACCGACCAAGTACATGCTCTGGCCAGAAGCCGTCCCGTTCCGGGGCTCTTGGCGAGAAACCTCCCGCGCACACCGTCAAGTGCGTCACCATCCGAACCATGAACTACGGAGCAACGCGTGGGTAAGCGCGAACGCCGGCGCAAGCGGGAACAGGCGAAGAGGAAGGGCCAAGCCCAGCCGCAGCCGACTACCCCGCAGCCGATCATCGTGGAGTACCCGGAGGAAGCCCCCCGCATCCGCGTCGTGATCAAGCACGGCGCGCCGGACGATGCACAGAAGGTCAGCCTCCTCTACTGGGAGATCAAGAACGACGGCAGCTGGGCTCGGACCGTCAGCAGTATCGGAGTCTCCAGCAACATCGGCGTGGTGGCGACGACGTACTCTCACGCCGTCCTGCTCGGCTGCCCGTGCGCGAACTGCTCCGAACCGATCAGCGTCACCAACAGATCCTGGGCCAACAAGGTCGGCGGCAAGTACCTCGACGACGAGGCCCCTACCCACCTCTGCTGG
The DNA here is from genome assembly GCF_055588085.1 of Streptomyces sp. NPDC046303. NCBI lineage: Bacteria > Bacillati > Actinomycetota > Actinomycetes > Kitasatosporales > Streptomycetaceae > Streptomyces > Streptomyces sp. NPDC046303. Next base: position 54,408 of record NZ_JBVJFA010000024.1, on the reverse strand, counting down.
GACTGCTCGGCGGTTCAGAAACGCCAGGAGACGGAGCGGCAGCAACGCCTCGCTGAAGAGAAGCGGGCCGAGCAGGAACGCGAGAAGCAGAAGGCCGAAGGACTCAAGCGCCTGATTGCCGATGCCATCGAGGACGAGGAGGGAAAGTCCGAGACCATCAGCCGCCTCCCAGAGGACAACGCCCCAGCCTTGGCCCTCTACGTGGCGCTGGTCAGCTACGCGGCACACAACCCCGGCAAGTCACTGCCCAGCATCACGAGTATCGGTTCCACGGGCTGGACGGGTGACACCGCGCAGGACCGGGAGCTCCTCCTCGTGCTCTACTACGCAAACCTGCTCGCCATCTCCCAAGAAACCCCCGCACAGGCTTTCAGCCTCTCCAAGGACGGCGATGACATCACGTTCGTCGCCAAGGAGGTGGCTTGGCGTCTTATCGGCGGTGTCCCGATCGCACAGGAGCGCGTCCGGGAGATCACGTACAGCTTGCAGACCGAGCCTGGGCCCCGAGGATTGGAGGCACGTAAGGCGGTCGCCGCGCTCGTGGAGCAGATCGAAGTCACCAACGTCGCTACGTACCTGAATGGGCTGCTCACGAAGAAGTACAGCTACCCCGAAGTGCCCGAGGCCCGGCGCGAAGAACTCACCGACGTCATCCGCAAGGGGTTCAGCCACGGCTACACCCCGGGGCAGATGATCTGTTTTGCGTGGCGGGCAGCTGACTCGGCCGCAGCCTGGAAGGAGCGCAACGCCCGGATGGGGCCACCGGAGGCCGCTTCAGCCTCTGTGACGAGCCTCAACGGGAAGATCGACAAGGCGATCGAGCTCCACCATTCCATCCCGGAGTACGAGGCGCCTCGCTGGCACACAGCACCCCTCGCGCTCGGCAGCCTCCGACGGCTGCATGCAGATATTCAGTGGGTCTACAACCGCGAGGTCATTGACGCCTGCACCCACTGCGATCACCAAGGCCTCAAGGACACCGTTCACCCCGAAACCGGAAGAGGGGCTGTGTGGCGCTGCACGCACCCCGTCGAGATTCCGGCCCAACAGCAGGTGGAAGAAGAGCCGAACTGGTGGGATGACGCCCCTGAGCCAGCCGATACATGAACCACCCAGCCGGTCTCCGAAGGTCATCGGGGACCGGCTGGCAAAGGTCATCAGCTACCGAAGGCGATCAGCGACGCCACCGGTCCCAGAGCCACCCGATGGCCGTGACCGTCACGAAGCCGAGCACCTGCTGCGCCTCGTTGCCGATGCCTGCGGTGTAGCCCGCCGCGTAGCCGACGGCGACCGCGGCCACGAACATCTCGAACCTGGGCGGCCGCTCGCTTCCGAGCAGGGGGACACGCATACTGAACATGGTTCTTCTCCTCATCAGATGGGTTGGACCATCCGCCGGACCCCGGAGATCTGTGGAAGGTGACACGGGATCCGGCGGAAGCATGTGGACTAGCTGTCGTCGCCACCGTCCTCGGTAACTGGCAACTCCTCGTACAGCTCGGAGCTCACGAGCTCACCGAGCCTCGCCGCCATTTCACGACGCTGTTGCTCGGACAGGCCTCTGAAGGCACGCCATGCGAGTTCGGCGGGGGAGCTGGGTCGGCGACCCATGGCGATCCAGGCCAGGATGAGCGACCTCTCCTCCTGGGAGAGATCCTTAAGGCGCTCCCAGACCGCCTCCGGGTCCTGAGGGCGATGGACCCTGATTGCGTCCGCGAGCCGGTACTCCTGGACCCGTTCGACCGATGCCGAATGGCGAGGAGCCAACGCGCGGCGTTCACGCAAGGTGCGAGCACGCGCGCCCGGTTCCCATACGGGATCTCCAGCCTGGACGAAACGGGCCTCGTGAGAGGTGAGGCGCGGATCATCACGGTTGGTCGCGATAACCCAGCCATAATCCCGCAGCTCTCGAACCCGGCGGTCGATCTGCGAGACGTCGGGGAATGCCGCCCGCAGTTGCTCCTTGGTATAGACGTTCCCCTCCCCCACCTCGGTAGCGAGCCACAAGGCGGTGCGCACCTTGGTCGCCATCTTCTGGTCGGTCCAGTCCGGCAGTTGAGACTCCGTCACGCAGCCTCACCCCCTTCGTCCGCTGCACTCTCAGTAAAGCACACCCGGCGGACTTCGGCGCCGTTTTCCGGCGCAGTCCGGCGCGTGATCGGACGAGAACGCATTGGGCCCCGACCAGACAGGCCGGGGCCCCCTCCATAGGAAGCAGCTACCCCTCGTCGGTGTCGCCGTATCTTCCCGGGTTTCGGGCTCGGTCCACGGCCTGAGCACACGCGTCAGCGAAGGCCGCCTCCCCGGCCGCCTTGTCCGTGCCTCGCACCTGTGCCTCGCGAAGCGGAGGCCGTTGTGGCCGGCCAGCTCGCCGAAGAGGAAGGCGGTGCGGGCCTGGATCTCGGCGGCGTCATAGCGGCCGAGGTCGAAGCTGGCGTTCGCAGTACGCCGCCCAGCGCGCCGGCACCGACGTACAGGTCGCGGTGTACTGCGGTGGCTGGCGCCCTTCGAGGAGTTCGAAGGCGTGGTCGCGCAGGGCGCGTACCTTCGAAACAACGGACCTGAGGGGCGGTTGGGGTACGAATCGACATCCGGCGGATGGCAGCTTCCCGCTGCTCCAGCGTGTGCGGTCCCACGTTGCTGCTCTCTGCCCTGGCGGCAAACTGCGCCGACTCGTTGGGCGCCGCCGTCGCCACGTCCCCAAGGCCGTATTCGAACAGTTCCACTGCAAGGTGTTGCTGCGCCGCGGGTGGCACGGCACGGACTCGTGCCCGGACGGCACGGGTCCGAGAAGCCGTGCCGCTGGGATCCCGGGGAACATGAACTCCAGGATCCGGCGAGCGACGGTCTGCGGGGTGCGGACCTCGCCGTGCGCGTAGAAGAACTGACGCTTCTCGATCGTCACGTTCGAGATCGAGGGCGGGCCCTCCAGCTCGGCTAACTGCTTGGCCGCCTGCTCGTACCGCCTCTTCAAGACCTGGTAGTCCTGCCAGCCCCGCTGGTTGATCAGGGTCTGAAAGAGGGTCGGTCCTGTGCGTTCCACAGCGGCTCCCTCGCGCCGGCCTCTGCCTCCGGCGACCACGCTATGCACCAACCCCGCCTGTGCGCGGAGGTGTTGTCGAGAAATCTCGCGCGGGCCGCGAATAGACATCGGTTGGGCACGGAAGGGCCGCGTTAGACAGCGCTTGGGGACTCGTTCAGGCGGGTTGGACGGAGAACACTGCGGCTTCGCCCCGGCAGGCCGGTAACCGCACGGGGTCGCAGCCTCGCCCCTTGCTCCACAGCCTGGCGCTCAGGAGGCCCGCTCGTGACAGCGCAACGCCAGCTCGGCTTTCCCGACATCGGTCCGGCGATCACCAGCCCGGTGGCGTCGCCCACTTCCGCGACTGCCTCCGTCACCGGGGACGTCGAGGCCGCCCTCAGCCTCGCCGACCACCTCCCGTCCGGGCCGGTCGCCGTATAGCTGCGGGAGCAGCTCCGCGGGCACTCCGGACCTTGGCGGTGCCCGCCGAGCGGTACGCGGATTTCTGCTGCCAGAGAGCCGTGAGAAGGACATCGCAGCCAGCACCGTGCGGTTCGCTCGCAAGGTCGCCGGCGGCTGCGGGAGCGACCCCGCCATAGCGCTGCGCCTGCTGGCCAAGTCGGTGGCACACCTCGCACGCAACACCGACCTCCTGCGGTCCGCCTGAGCCGCTTCCGGTATCGGCCTGCATGGGGGCGCCGGTACCGGGAGCACTTCATCTGCCCGCCCGGCGCCGGGCCCCGTCGAACCCTCCCCTAGAGGCACCTCCGTGTACGCGATCGGCATGTGCGTCGATGCCCGCTACCTGATACCCGCCCTGGTCACGCTCAGGTCGGTCGCCGACCATCTGCCGGTGGCCGACCGCCGCGATAGCCCGGTGCGGGCTGACCGACGGCCTGTCCCGGGGGCAGGCCGCCGTGATGGAGTCCTTCCCTGCCACTGCGGGTTCGGCTCTTTCGACCTGTGCTGGCAGGCCCCGCCGCCCGAGAGCGTCATGGCGGACACCGCCTCCATCTCCATCGCCACCTACCTGAGGTTCGGGTTCACCCCCGAATTCCTCGACCGCCCCTTCCTGATCTACGTGCGCGGCGACGTCTCAGCGTCTCTGAACGGGCTGCCGGAGGATCGGATCGGCGCTGTGCAGGACGAGTTCAACCCGGCCGTCAGCCAGTGCCCGGCCCTGCCCGGCCTCGCCGAGCGGTGGCCGCAGCTGGTGGGGCGGCCCTACTTCAACGCCTGGATGGTGTTGGCCCCCACGCCGAAGCTCGCTCCCATGCGGACCGCGGTCCAGCGAGCGCTGGTCGGCGGGCGGCAGTACATCAAGCTCAACGACCAGTGCGCCCCGAACCTGTGGCTGCTGTCCTCGAGGACCGCGCACCCGGTCGGGCCGGTGTTCAACCGGTTCGAGGTGGACCGGTTTCTCGAGCCGGGGGACTGGGTTCGCCGGTTCCTCCGGCACCCGGTCACCCGTCGGGACGGGCACGTGGTGCACTTCGTCGGGGCCACAAGCCGTGGAGGCGCTCGTGCCCCGGCACGGAGGACGTGCGTGCCTATCGGCGGCAGATGCGCCGCACGCTGCGGCACCTGGCCGGGGCAGGAGACGGGCGGCACGGTCCTGGCGGTGGAGCGGGCCTGCGCGGAGCTGGCCGGGTCGCCTCCGGCCGAGACGGTCCGGGTCCGCAACGGGCCAGTCAAGCTGCTCGCGGCCGGCATCTCACACGGCGCGGCCGATGAGGCCCGCCTCCTGGCCGCCGTCGCAGACGCCGGGCGGGTACGGGTGCCAGCCGTGATCGGGCACGGGCGGTTCCTGGCCTGACGCTCTCCGCTCTGGTCACCGCCGACGCCGGAACGAGCAGCCTGGACGACGCCATCCGGGCCGGGCAGATGGCACGTCCGGCAGCTCTTCTGCGGCTCGCTCTGCTGATGGCCGCTTCCACGACATCAAGGCCCCGGCCGGGGTCCCCCTGGCGCCGGGCATCGGCTAGCAGGTCAGCGCCCTGGCCGCCCACTGCCCCAAACAGGTCCTCGTCCGGCTCGCGCCCGCGCTGGAGGTTCATTGCAGCCGGGGCCTGCCTGGAACGGCTGGTGTGGTACCACGGCGACCTCCACCTGGACAACGTGATCCGCGGAGGCGACCGATCCTCACCGCGGCCGAGCGCGGCCAGCCTCACCTTCCTGAGTGCCTCGTGGACTTCGAAGGCCGCGACCGTGGAGGTCCCCGGGTACAACCTCGCACAGACCCTCGTGACGTGCGACGCCCTGGAGCCGTCCGACCTCGTGTTCATGGCCGCCGCTTACGGACGCCCCATCGACACGCGCCTCCTGGACGCCTACGTGGCTTGCCGGGCCGCATGCGGCTGGGACCTACGCCGCCCACCGGGAAGGCCGCAACCGCGACGCCTGGGCGGCCCGCCTTCACCAAGCCCTGACTCCCCAACCAGGAAGGACCGTGCTGTGACCGATCCCGCCCTGTCGGTGGTCACCCCCGCCTACAACGAGGCCGAGTACCTCCCCCGCTACCTGCCCACCGTCTTCGCGTCCCTGCGCGCCCGGACCGATGTCGTACACCGCGAACGCGGATCGAGCAGCGTCACGCCGGTGACCCAGAACAGGCCGTGCTGGAGCGGATGAGACACATCTGCCAGCCTGAAGACCGCGGTCGGCGAAGGCTTGGTACAGCTCGCTGCTGAACGGAGGAAAGGCGGGCCCCTCGCACAGCCGCTCGGCCGCCAAGCCAACCAGAAAGATGTTGAGCATGGGCTCGGGGTGAGCCATGACGATGTGAGGCAAGTGCTGACGCCCAGGTCGCGGCATGCCTGGATATGCACCTCAAACGCCCGGCACCTCGGCTTGAGTGGAGAGTTCAGCACCCGTTAGGTCGGTGGGTTCCGCGTCTCTAGTCGTCGTCAGGCGCTGCTGGCGCAGGTCATCAGCTGCAAACACGGACACGCACTCACAGGCAGAGGGAACGGGGCAGGCGAGCCAGCTTCATGCAGACGAGAGTTGGGAGACAAACACCCCCCTCCTAGAACTCAAACTATGGAGCAATAATAGTCAAAGAATGTCAACATCGATCTAAATTGACAATTAACTGGTCACTCATGCCCGCAATACAACAATCAGACGCAACTCGAAGAACCATCCCATAGCATCTCTAGCGAGTGACCGAGACGCGCAGCCGCGCCACCCTCGACCTCAAGGCATCGACACAAAGCGAGGAGAGGGCAGCACGTGATCGAAGAAGACAGTGAGAATCCCCGAACATACACCGAGCTCACTGAAGTGACGCCGGACAAGTGTTCGATCTGGATGGAAAAAAGGACATGTAACCGCGTCCCCTTGAAGCGGTCCAATGTAGACAAGTTTAAGAGCATTCTGCGAAATCGACAGTTTCGCACTACCCACCAAGGCTTCGCCCTGGACTGGCATGGCTGTCTCATCGACGGGCAGCACCGAGCCGCCGCCATCATCGAGACCGGCCTTACAGTGACCGCACAGGTCACGTACAACCTCAGCCCGGACACCTTTGCTGCAATTGACGGTGGTCGCGTCCGTGCAGCCGGCGACTTCGTCGCACAGATCACTGAGATGAGGCAGAGTAACTCCAACGTCTATGCAGCCGCTCTTAAGATCCTCGCAAACCGCGCTGCGGGGCTGCACTGGATGAGGTGGACCAGCGGACGGCTGACTGCCGAACAAGTACAGGATTTGGTCCCAAGGTGGCCAGTCGACGAGGAGCGCATCGTCCGCCTGGTCAGCAAGGGAAAGCAATGCCACTCCAGCGCAACAGGATTGATCGTCGCACGCACGATCATTACAGAAGTGTGGCCCGAGAGTATTGCCGACCTATTCTTTGACGGCATCGGCGAGACCAGCCGGGAATTTGTCGGGCGAGACCCTCGATCCCTGTACACGAATACGATGATCAATGTGAACCGCGGTGTCGTGAGTAGGGACAGTGTTCAGCAGTCAGCTCAGGCTATCAAAGCGTTCAACGCACTCGTATCGGGTGACTCTATTGGCACCTTGAAAAAAATGAAGGTGGCTGGCGTAAAGATCATCAAGGATCGGAGAACCGGCACGGAGGTTCAGCAGGAATACCCTCCGGACCGTTATCCCGAAGTCATTCAGCCGGCCATCAACATCAGTGACAAGTGGCTTGGGAATGACGGCACAAGGCCGATCGAGTGAAGGGGCGGGTCACGGCTCCCGCCGGAACAAGCACAACTAGTCTTGAGGGACAAGGCGCCGAGCCCACCAGCTTGGGCAGCAAGCGCGAGTACACGTCCCTCGATGCCGCGGCGACCCGCATGACGTCAGTAGCCCTGCCTGTGCTGGTGATACAAAGCCGTCGGCGGCCCTGGGCTCCTGGCAGCCGAGGTACATGGAGTGTCAAGGTGCGGCGTCTTCACCGTCGGCCCCTTGGTAGGTCCCGGAGTTTGGTCGGGCTCTGGTAGGGCGCTCGGAACTGGTCACGGACAGCCTGCGTTCGGCTCGCGCAACCCTGCGATTCCGGCAAGCAACGGGATGACGGGCTTGAGGCAGCCTCGTCGCACTGCCGGGGGCGCGTGGCGGGAACACCACTCGCCCGGTAGCGGTTTCGGTTGCGTTCATCCTGGTTCGGCACGGTCCACAAGCAACCGAGCGAACCGCATCGCCACAGGTCGGGGCGTTCGCGACCATCTCTGAACAGCCAGACGAACATTTGAAAAGCGTGTTGGAGGCAACCCCTCCCGAGTTCGAATCTCGTATCCTCTGCCAGTGCCTCACCGGGCACTTGAAGGCCCCGACCGGGAAACCGGCCGGGGCCTTCTGCGTTTCGTGGTCTCAGTTCCAGTCTCAATTATTTCGACATAGCCGGGTGACTCACAACATTCCGGCCTCGATGGCCTACCCCTCGTGCTCCCAAGGATTCAGCAGGAGTGCGCCTGACCTCGCCAGATGCTTGATGTTGCGGCTCACCGGCGTCCAGTCGGTCGCCAGCGCAGTGGCGGGGATCAGCGCATCGGGTGGATCCATGCTGGTCCCGGCACTCTAGAGCCCTGGGTGAAGAGCGAGGCAGGCGAGTGCCTCCCGCTCTCCGACCCGAGCAATAGAACACTCGCCGTCCGCCGCACCGTCGTAGGACCGCTGCCCGAACTCCGACCCTCGAACGGGGCCGCCCCCGTAGCCGCTCAAGGAATCCGTCGCTGCCAAGCGCCGCCCAGTAGTGAAGCATGTTAGGCAAGGCATCGATGTCGGTGTCGGCCAGCTCGGCATGGAAGTGCCCGAGCTTGCTCGGGCAGACACTCCCGGTTCTCCCGGACCGTCCGAAGAGGATGAGGCCCCTCGGGTCTGCGCGGCAGAAGCGGTAGGTTCGGGGAAGTGCGCTGTGGTCCACGGGCACATGCCTCAAGACCCCCTAGGCCGGGCGGCCCGGGAGAGGCGCGAAAACGACCCATCCGTGACTGAGCGCCCGCAGCGGTTGAAGCAGCCGTGCGCATAGCGGGGCCGCCTCCGGTTTCGTTGTACCGCCAGGTCCTTTAGCCCGAGGTCGACATGGTCACTCCGACCAAGGACCTCACTCTGTCGCAGGCAGAGCGACACCTGTCGAGTGCCACCACCCATACCTCTTATATTGCCGCGCCGCCAAACATTGTTCACTCGATGAGGCTAGATTCCAGGAAAATCCCCCGAAGCGCAACCTGCCACCCCTCACGATTTCTCTTGAGCCTGATCTAGCGGCGCGAGAGGAAAAACATGCGCGATGTCTTCACTCTCATCAATGAACGAGTTCAGCGTGATTGCGAGGGGGAACCCGTCTGTGCACATGTCGGCGATGTTCAAGCGTGCGCATTGAGGAGCCACCCCACATATCAAGTGTTGCGCGAGCAAATTCGACTTGGTCGAACGAAGTCCGTAGCAAGCCTACGCCTCTGGGAATCTGTGGGCACTTTGGCGAAGGAAAGCAGCAAACGCGAAGGAGAGAAATGGCTAATGATCCTACTGGATCTACTGACTCCCTATTTCGGAGGATGGTCGAAGGAGTTTGCGCGAAAATGGCATTACGAGGTTTCTGACATCAGGTCTGCGATGATAGAAGGAGCCCTGGAGGCATGGTTTTCGGCGGCAGGTGACATGCCATCTAAGAAACTCCTGGATACCATGAAGACTCGTGCGTTCACCGGCGCCCGCGGTCTGGTGGAGGCTGGAAGCTCGGAAACCTGTGCGGCAAGTGCGGAGTATCTGATTGCCGATGCTGTGCGCGAGGAGGATTCCACACTGCGCGCATCGTCAATCATTGACGCCCGCACAGTGCAGGACCCGGACGCCGATGAGAGAATTCGCGGCGAGCGCACGGGAGCCCTACTGCAACGAATGGGCGCCATGAGCCACGTCAAGATTCTCCATGCCAAACTCCGCAGCGGTTGTCGCGATGAGGCAGATGCTCCCGCCATTACCCCCGCACAGATGGGGCGATCCTGGGTGGACGGGAAGAATCTTTACTATCGATTTTCCGATCTCTTGCCGCAACACATCAGTTTCAGCGAGGCGGCCAATATTGTTGGTCTTTCAGAATCGCAAGCATCAAAGATGGCCGCGAAGGGCTCCCTCTCCTTCAGGGTGCTCTGGATTGGCAATAGCCGAGTCGTGTCGGTCAAGTCACTTATGCGCATCTTGGGGATTCAGGATTCCATCGTGCATCCCGACGATGTGGAGAACGGAGCCTCCCATGTTGGGGAAGGATAGAAAATCGATGGCGCGAGGCATATGTCGCACAGCCATGTCCGTCAGCTCGCCCAAGCCATCGACGCCAGCACCGCCATCACTGTCGAGTACGTCGCACCCTCGTGCATTCTCACCGTACGCGCCCTGCGCAGCCTGGAACTCGACCCGCCCTACCTGGAAGCCTGGTGCCACCTACGTGAAGCCAAACGCGTCTTCACGCTCTCCCGAATCCACCGCGTCATGCCCAGGCCGGTCAGGCGCCCAACGTCAGCGCTGCAGCCACACCGCACTGACAGCATGATCGAGGCCGCTGCACCGCGCTGAGGCACGTCGGCTTCTAGGCTGACGTCGTCGTCCGCCACGGTAGCCACCGTACGGGGGTCCCTGAGCTGGTCAGGGACCCGGGGCCGGTCTCAATTCCGGTCTCGTTCATACCGGTCCAGGGCCATCCGGCGAACCCTCTGGGCCAGGTCCCGACCCAGGTCAGGACGGTTTCAACCCCGGCCGTACAGCCATCCGAACCTTTGGAAAGCGTGCTGGTGGAACCCCTCACGAGTTCGAACCTCGTATCCTCCGCCAGTGCCTCACCGGGCACTTGAAGGCCCCGACCGGGAAACCGGCCGGGGCCTTCTGCGTGCCGCAGCTCTCGTCTCATGCGGCCGGACGTTTTACGGAGGAACCGGCACGGCGGGCCACCGCTACGATCGCCGATCATGGACTGGCTCGAGCGCGCCGCGAAGCTGAGGCAATGGACCGGGAACGGGGTGCGGGCTCCGCACAAGCCACTGCTGCTCCTGTACGCCCTCGGCCGGTTCCAGGGGGATGCCGACGGCGCATTGCGGTACAGCGCGGTGGAGGAAGATCTGAAGCGGCTGCTGAGCGAGTACGGGCCGGCCAACAGGACGACACCCGCCTACCCCTTCCACCACCTGGTCAGCGACGGGGTGTGGGAAGTGCGTACCGATCGCGGACCCGGCAGCCCCGGCAGCGGTGTGCTGGAACTCCGCGCGACGGGCGCGGCGGGTCGGCTGGCACCGGAACTGCGGGCAGCTCTGCGCCGTGAGCCGTCGCTGCTCGGGCGAATGGCCCGGATGCTGCTCGATCGGCACTTCCCGCCGTCGCTCCACGGCGAGCTGTGCGAGGCCGTGGGCCTGGAGCTGGAGCCGGAGCCGGCGGGCTCCGAACCGCTGACGGCCGGGCGGCGGCAGCGGGACCGGCGGATGCGGGAGCTGGTTCTGACCGCCTACGAGTACCGGTGCGCCTTCTGCGGCTACGACGGCAGGATCGGCACGGTGCCCGTCGGGCTGGAGGCCGCGCACGTGCGCTGGTGGGCGTTCGACGGCCCGGACGACGTGGACAACGGCCTGTGCCTGTGCGCACTGCATCACAAGCTGTTCGACAGGGGCGTCCTCGGTGTGGGCGAGGGCCACCGCATCCTGGTCTCACAGCGCTTCGTCGGGCATAGCCCGACAGCCCGCGAGCACGTGACAGCGCTGGCGGGCCGCCCGCTGATCGGCCCCCAGCCGGGGACGAGCCCGATAGCGGCGGCCCACCGGTCCTGGCACACCCGCCAGGTCTTCCACGGCACGCCGCGCCCCGCCTCCGTACCGTGATGCCCGGACCTCGTGCGGTTCAGCCGAACTTCGGCATTTCGCCGACCGTCGTCGACATGTCGATCACCGCGAAGGCCGCGCCCTGCTGGTCCGTCACCGCCGCGAAGCGGCCGAAGGGGCTGTCCATCGGGCCGAAGTGCAGCTTCCCGCCGTGCTTCTTCGTCTTCTCGACCGCCTCGTCGCAGTTCGGGACGCCGAAGTAGACCTGGATGTACGAGGGGATCTGCGGCGGGAACTCGTCGCCCATCTTCATCCGGCCCAGCACCGGGTTCTCGGGGCCGCCGACGCTGAAGACCTTGAAGTCCATGTCGGCCGTCTCCGGGTCGTGACCCCCCTCCATCTTCTGGGTGCTGTACGGGAAGACCTTCGGCAGGAAGGCGTCGGCCTTGTCGGGCTCGCGGGTGAAGACCTCCGCCCAGGCGTACGCGCCGGCCTCGCCCATCTTCTCGAAGCCCTTGTGGTCACCGGGCTGCCAGACGCCGAAGACCGCGCCGCTCGGCTCCTTCGCGATCAGCATCGAGCCGAAGCTGCCCACCTGCATGGGCCCCATCAGCACCTCTCCGCCGTTCGAGGTGACCTTCTCGGCCGTGGCCGACACGTCGGGCGAGTGGAGGTACAGACACCACTGCGACGGGGCGTCCGCCCCGGGCATCGGCGGCACCACGGCCGCGACGGCCTTCCCGCCGGAGTAGGCCTGCGTGTAGTTGCCGTACTCGCTGCTGGCCTCGCCGAAGGTCCAGCCCAGCACGTCTCCGTAGAAGGTCTTGGCGGCCTCCACGTCGGCGAACATCGCGTCCACCCAGCACGGTGCGCCTTCGGTGAACTCACCCATGGTCGATCGACTCCTCGGACTCGGACTCGTAGCTGTCGTCGTTCCCACGCTAGGCGCGCGGTGTGCCGACCGCGCGGGGAGCGCGCCCGCGCGGGAGGCTGGAGCCATGGACAAGGACATCACCATCCGGCTGGCGCAGCAGCCGGAGGCCGACGCGCTGCTCTCCCGGAGCCCGCTCGCCGCCCTCGTCGGGATGCTGCTCGACCAGCAGGTGCCGATGGAGTGGGCCTTCTCGGGGCCGTGGACGATCGCCCAGCGGCTCGGCTCCGACGACCTGGACGCGCACGCCATCGCCGCGTACGACCCGGAGGCCTTCGCCGCGCTGCTCTCGGAGAAGCCCGCCGTCCACCGCTACCCCGGGTCGATGGCGAAGCGGATCCAGCAGCTGTGCGCGTACCTGGTGGAGCACTACGGCGGGGACGCCGAGGCCGTCTGGGACGGCGTCGGCACCGGGGCGGAACTGCTGGCGCGCCTGAAGGCGCTGCCCGGCTTCGGCGAGCAGAAGGCCCAGATCTTCCTCGCGCTGCTGGGGAAGCGGCTCGGCGTGCGGCCGAAGGGCTGGCGGGAGGCGGCGGGAGGCTATGGACCGGCGAACGTCTACCGTTCGGCGGCCGACATCACGGGCCCCGAGTCACTGGCCAAGGTCCGGGCGCACAAGCAGGAGATGAAGGCCGCGGCCAAAGCCGCGAAAGCGTCGGGCTGACCAGCCGTCTGCCCGGCAGCCGGCCCGGCAGTCGGCCCGGCGGTAGCAGTAATTGACCGGCTTGGAAGGTGCTGGATTGACCCCTGGGACCGGTCTATTCACACCCTAGATTGGGGGACATGAACGAGATCGCCACCCGCGCCGCCACCGCCGAAGTCATCCAGGACGCCCCCGGCAGCCTCATCACGCTGCTCACGGACACCGCCGAACTCACCTGCAACACGGCCACCTTCGAGGAGGGCGCGGCCGGCGCCCCGGTGCACTTCCACACCAAGGCCACCGAGTTCTTCCACGTCACCGCCGGCCGCCTGGACGTCCTGGTCGGGGACGAGATCCACACCCTCGAAGCGGGCGACTTCCTCGCGGTCCCGCCCGGCGTCAAGCACGCCTTCGCCCCCGCCGCCGGCCACACCGCCGGGGTCTTCGTCGGCTTCACCCCCGGTATGGGCCGCTTCGACTACTACCGCCTCCTCGGCCGGGTCAACGCGGGCGAGGCCACCGTGCAGGACATCAAGGACAGCTCCGCCACGTACGACAACCACTACGCGGAGAGCGCCGCCTGGAGCGGCCGCCGCCGCAGCGCAGCGCCGTAGGTCACGTCCGCGTCGAGGCGGCGCAGCTCCTCCGCGATCAGCTCGGCGCCGCTGCGGATCTTCAGGGCCACGCTGCGGTCCGGGCTCCCCGGCAGGGCCAGGGTGGCCAGCGCCCCCGCGGGCCGGTCCACCCGGATGTCGCCGCCCGTCGTGCGCAGGACGACCCGGGTGATCACCGGGCCCCCGCTCGCCACCCGGTCGACGGGCACGCCGAGCCGGTCCTCCAGCCAGCGCGCCAGCAGCTCGGCGCTCGCGTTGTCCGGCTCGCTCTCCACCGCCGCGCCGGTCACCGGCAGCGGCTTCTGGTCCAGGGCGGCCGCGAGCAGGGCCCGCCACGGCGTCAGCCGGGTCCAGGCCAGATCGGTGTCCCCGGGCCGGTACGCGGCGGCCCGGTCGTCCAGTACGCCGACCGGGTCGAAGGCCGCGGCCGCGTCCGTGATCCGGCGCTGCGCGAGCGAGCCCAGGGAGTCCCCGGCGACATCGGCGGGGGCGTCGGCCGGCCACCACGCGACGACGGGCGCGTCCGGCACCAGCAGCGGCAGGACGACCGAGCCGGCCTGCTCGGTCAGCTCCCCGTGCAGGCGCAGCACGAGCGTCTCCCCGGTTCCGGCGTCCGAGCCGAGCCGCAGCTCGGCGTCCATCCGGTCGGCGCGGAGCTTGTGCGGGCCGCGCGAGGTCCGCTTGATCACGGTGATGATGCGGCAGGGGTGCTCGCGCGAGGCCTCGGAGGCCGCGCGCAGGGCGTCGTAGGCGTTTTCCTCGTCGGTGACGACGAGGAGGGTGAGCACCAGCCCCGTGGTGGGGCTTCCTATCGCGCGGCGGGCGGCGAGCAGCGCCCGGTTGATCTTGCTGGACGTGGTGTCGGTCAGTTCGGTCCGCATGCCACGAGTCTCTCAGCGACGGGCCGGTTCCGGTCACCCGGTGGGCTGGGTTCCGCCTGGAACGGGGGCCGGGCGACACCGTTTTCGCGGCTCATCGCCGCCTGCGGGCCGTTCCGAAGACCGAGCGCGAGATCTCCCGGCCCAGCTGGGTCCCGATCGACCGGGCCAGCGAGCGGAACAGCCCGCTGCCCAGCACCTGCTCGGCCAGCGAGGGGTCCGGCTCGGGAGCGCCGCGCCCGGTCCGCGCCGCCCCCTTCTCCGCCTTCTCGGCCTGCTTCTCGGCCTTCTCCGCCTTCTCGGCCTGCTTCTGCGCCTCGGCGGCTGCCGCTGCCGCCTCCGCCTCGGCCTCCGCGGCGGCCTGCTCGGCGCTGATCTTCTCGTACGCCGACTCCCGGTCGACCGGCTCCGCGTACCGCGACCACAGCAGCGAGGACTTCACCGCCTGGTCCAGGGCCGCCGGCTCGATCGGCCCCATCAGCGACTGCGGGGCCCGCAGCCTGGTCGCCGCCACCGGCGTCGGCGCGCCGTTCTCGCTCAGTACGGTGACCACCGCCTCGCCGGTCCCCAGCTGCGTGAGCAGCTCCTCCAGGTCGTAGTCGGAGTGCGGGAAGGTCCTCACCGTCGCCTTCAGCGCCTTCGCGTCGTCGGGGGTGAAGGCGCGCAGCGCGTGCTGCACGCGGTTGCCGAGCTGGGCGAGCACGTCCCCCGGCACGTCCTTGGGCGTCTGCGTCACGAAGAAGACGCCCACGCCCTTGGAGCGGATGAGGCGCACCGTCTGGGTGACGGAGTCGAGGAACGCCTTCGACGCGCCGTTGAAGAGCAGGTGCGCCTCGTCGAAGAAGAAGACGAGCTTCGGCTGCTCCAGATCGCCCACCTCCGGCAGGTCGTGGAACAGGTCGGCCAGCAGCCACATCAGGAAGGTGGAGAAGAGCTGCGGCTTGTCCTGGACCGCCGCGAGCTCCAGTACGGAGACCGTGCCGCGCCCGTCCGCGGCCGTCCGCAGGAGCTCGCTGGTGTCGAACTCCGGCTCGCCGAAGAACTCCGCTGCCCCCTGCTGCTCGAAGGCGGTCAGCGCCCGCAGGATCACCCCGGCCGTCACCGTGGACAGCCCGCCGATGCCCTTGAGCTCCGGCTTTCCCTGGTCGGAGACGAGGAACGCGACGACCGCGCGCAGGTCCTTGAGGTCGATCAGCTCCAGGCCCTTGGTGTCGGCGTAGTGGAAGATCAGGCCGAGGGACTGCTCCTGCGTCTGGTTGAGCCGGAGCACCTTCGACAGCAGGACCGGGCCGAAGCCGGTGACGGTCGACCGGACCGGGATCCCGGGGCCGATACCGCCGAGCGAGTAGAACTCGCACGGGTATCCGGTGGCCTCCCACTGCTGGGCCACGTCCTTCGCCCGTACCGCGACCTTCTCGTTCGGCGCGCCCGGCGCCGAGATCCCCGAGACGTCGCCCTTGACGTCCGCGAGGAAGACCGGGACTCCGCTGGCCGACAGCTGCTCGGCGATGAGCTGGAGCGTCTTGGTCTTGCCGGTGCCGGTGGCGCCCGCGACCAGCCCGTGCCGGTTGAGCATCGGCAGCGGGATGCGGATCTGGTGGCCGGGCAGGCAGCTGCCGTCCCAGAGCAGGGCCCCCAGGTCGAGCGCCGGTCCGGTGAAGGCGTATCCGGCAGCGATCTTGTCGGCCGGGCCCGTCTGCTCCGCCATGGCGGCGGGGTCGGTGCTCTCGCTCATGCATCACTCCCGAATTGGCGCCCTTCGCCACTTTTGCACCAACGCGGCGAGGCTGCGCTCGCAGGGCCGGGGCCGGTAGGCTTTCCGTGTGATCTTCAAGCGCATCGGTAACGGAAAGCCGTACCCCGACCACGGCCGGGAAAGCACCCGCCAGTGGGCGGACGTCGCGCCGCGCCCGGTCCGGCTCGACCAGCTGGTGACGACCAAGGGGCAGCTCGACCTCGAGACGCTGCTCGCCGAGGACTCCACCTTCTACGGCGACCTCTTCGCGCACGTCGTCAAGTGGCGGGGCGACCTCTACCTGGAGGACGGGCTGCACCGCGCCGTGCGCGCGGCCCTGCAGCAGCGCCAGGTGCTGCACGCCCGCGTCCTCGAGATGGACTGAGCCGACACCGGCCCGCACGACCACGCCCGGCCTCCGGGCGCGAGCCCCTGACCACCCCCCGGCCAGGGGCTTCGGCGCGTCGGCCCATCGGCCCGTCGGCGCTTCGCGTGGATTGCGCCTTTCGGGTCACCATTGACCTATCAGCAGATCATTTAGTAGGCATCGCCACCGGGCGGCACTACGCTGCGCCCATGAGCATGCTCACTCCCCCCGGCATGGGCGGAAAGTACCGCGTCACGGGAGCCGCCTACCCCCGTATGAGCCGTAAGCGGAGCCGCCGTCGGATCGTCTTCGCCGTGCTCGGCTCGGTCCTCGCACTGGCCCTGCTCGGCTACGGAGCCCTGCAGCTCATCGACGTGTTCCAGGGCGACAGCCCGAAGCGGAACACGGCCGCGGGCGCCAGGGACTGTCCGACGAAGGCGGCCGACGCCGCCGTCAAGGGCGGCCCCGAAGCCGCCTCGGCCGCCTCCCCGAAACCGGCGGTCGTGCTGCCCAAGCCCGCCGACATCACCGTCAACGTCTACAACGCGACCCCGCGCGCCGGACTCGCCAAGGCCGTCGGCGACGAGCTCCGCAAACGCGGCTTTACCGTCGGCGACGTGGGCAACGCCCCCGCCGACTTCGACAAGAAGGTCCCCGGCACCGGGATACTGCTGGGCTCGCCCACCACCGACAAGGCCGCCTTCAGCGTGCTGGGCACCCAGCTCGCCGGCGTCACCCAGCAGACCGACGCCCGCGAGACCGCGGAGATCGACCTGATCCTGGGCGACGCCTTCAAGGAGCTGAACACGCCGGAGGACGCGGCCAAGGCGCTGGCCGTACTGGCCAACCCCGCGCCCGCGCCCTCCGCGAAGTGCTGATGCGCCCGATGCACCCGATGCACCCGGTGCGCCCGATGCGCTGATCGGGTGCCGGGGGGGCGGCTGCTACTCGGCCGAGCCGTACATGCGGTCGCCCGCGTCGCCCAGGCCCGGAACGATGTAGCCGTGCTCGTTGAGCCGCTCGTCCACCGCCGCCGTCACCACGGTCACCGGCGTGCCCGCCAGCTCGCGCTCCATGATCTCGACGCCCTCGGGCGCGGCCAGCAGCACCACGGCGGTGACGTCGTCGGCGCCGCGCTTGATCAGCTCCCGGATCGCCGCGACGAGCGTGCCGCCGGTGGCCAGCATCGGGTCGACGACGTAGACCTGCCGCCCGGAGAGGTCCTCCGGCATGCGCGTCGCGTACGTGGAGGCCTCCAGGGTCTCCTCGTTGCGGACCATGCCCAGGAAGCCCACCTCGGCGGTCGGCAGGAGCCGCACCATGCCGTCGAGCATGCCGAGGCCGGCCCGCAGGATCGGCACGACCAGCGGGCGCGGGTGCGAGAGCTTCACGCCGGTGGTCGGGGCGACCGGGGTCTCGATGTCGGCCTGCTCGGTGCGCACGTCCCGGGTGGCCTCGTACGCGAGCAGGGTCACCAGCTCGTCGGCGAGCCGCCGGAACGTGGCGGAGTCGGTGCGCTTGTCGCGCAGGGTGGTGAGTTTGTGCGCCACCAAGGGGTGATCGACGACCTGCAAACGCACAACATCCTCCAAAACTCGGCCTGCGACCTGCAAAAACGGCCGCGAGACGCGACCTGCACCCAAAAGGCTACGCGGTGCGCGGGCCCGCGCGCGTCCGTCTGGGGATGCGACCCGCGCGCGAGCCCACCAGGCTGGACTGATGAGCAACGCACCGGTGATCGCCGCCGTCGACGGGTCCGAGCACAGCCTCAAGGCCCTGGACTGGGCCAGGGCCGCCGCCCTGCGGCACGGTACGGGACTGCTGATCGCCCATGTACTGCCCGACCACGCCCAGTTGTACGCGGGACGCCGGGCCGCACTGCACGACGCCTCGCAGCCGGAGGAGTTCGCCGACCCGGTGAGCGAGCGCATCCGGGCCCTGCTGGGCGGCGGACCCGACCTGCCGGAAGGGGTCCGGTACGCATCGCTGGAGGGCTCCGTCCCCGAGGCCCTGCGGGTGATCGGCGCGGAAGCCCTGATGCTCGTCATGGGCTCCCGCGGGCGCGGCGGCTTCGCCACCCTGCTCCTCGGCTCGAACAGCCGCGCCGTCGCCACGACCGCGCCCTGCCCGGTGGTCGTGGTCCCGCACGCGGAACGGAACGTGGCGGACGCCTCGGCGGAGCAGTCCGCCGGGAAGGTGGTGCTCGGGCTGCACGCCGCGGAGACCCCGGACGACGTACTGGCCTTCGCGTTCGCGGAAGCGTCCGTGCGGGGGACCACCGTCCAGGTGGTGTCCGCGTACGCCGTACCGCCCGCCCCGACCATGGTCATCGACGCGCCCTTCGTGGTGATCCCGCCGGAGGGCCTGGCGGACGACGGGGACGCCGTACCGGCCGAGCGGGAGATGCTGCGGTCCCAGACGGCGCGGCTGGCGCCCTTCCGCGCCCGCTACCCCGGCGTGCCGGTCGAGCAGGCCGCCGTGCCCGGGGACGCGGCGGGCCGGCTGGTCATGGCCTCGCGGTCGGCGGAGCTGGTCGTGGTGGGCCGCCACCATCCGCGGCGCACGGCCATGTCCCTGCTGATCGGCTCGGTGGCGAACGCGGTGCTGCAGCACGCCCACGGCCCCGTGGCCGTGGTCCCGGCGCTCTCCGACGACGCGGCCGCCGCCGCCTGACCCCGGCGGCGCCGTCCGACCTTCTGACCTGCGAAGGGGTGGCATCAAACGGCCCTTCCGGGGGAAGGTGGGTGCAGGGGGAACGACCGACCAGCCTGGGTGGTGGCCGATGCCCGACACGCAGCCGAGCGACGACGAGCCGGAGACCGCGGCGCAGCGCCGAGCACGCCGCGCGCAGTTCCTGCGCGACCTCATGGAGGCGCGGGCCCTGCGCGACCGCGTCCAGCCCCGCCGCGCCCGCGCCGCGCGCATGCGCCAGCAGATGCGCATGCGCACGTTCCGCTGGTGACCGCCGCCGCCGACACGGCGGGGCGCGCCCGACGGGCAGGGACGCCTCGACCGGGGCCGGCCGAGGCCCCGGACCCGTACGGCACCGCCGCCCCACGCCCCCCGCACGGGCCGCACGGCGCACGGCACGGGACGACGCAAGCGCGGAAGACCTCTCGCAATGCCGCCGTTTCTGCCACGATGCCGATTGGGCGGGGCAGTACGGCGGGCACCACAGCCGTTCGACCCCAACCTCCGGCCGGGGGGACCTCCAACCGGCACGCCTAAGACCAGTGGGAGAGTCACGGTGTATTTCGCCGCACTGCTCGCGCGCACCGAAGACGGGTGGGAAGCGAGCGACATGGAACTCGACGACGTCGAGTCCCTCAGTGATCTGATCGATCTCGCCCGGTCCGCCGCTGTCGACGACGACACGGTGGTCGCCCTCATCGAGCAGGAGGACGCCTGGTTCGGCGTCGTCCGCGTGGACGGCGAGGAGGACCCGCGGTACTTCGTGTCGAACGCCTCCGCGGCCGCCCGCAGCTCCTACGGCTCGATGCTGACCAAAGAGCTGCTGGGCAGCGACGAGGAGGACGACGAACTCGACGAACTGGACCTGGACGGCACCGAGGACGGCGAGGAGGAACCCCTCACCGCCTTCACCGACGAGACAGACGACGAGGACGAACCGGGAGGCACCGGCGCGGAGCCGGTACCGGCCGGCCCGCTCGGCGACCCCCAGTTGCTGGACGACCTCGGCGTGACCCACAAGCAGCTGATGACCCTCGACGGGGACGCCCTCTCGGAGATCGCCGAGTCCCTCGGCGCCACCGAGGTCCTGGAGGCCGTCCGCTAGTGATCCACATGCAGGACGCGCACACTCCGGATCCCGTACGGGACCCGTGGCGGGACTCCATGCGCCTGGCGCTCCAGGAGGCCGCGCGGGCGGTGCCGGCCGGCGACGTGCCGGTCGGCGCCGTCGTGCTCGGCCCCGACGGCTCGGTCCTGGCCACCGGGTACAACGAGCGCGAGGCGGCCGGCGACCCCACGGCGCACGCCGAGGTGCTGGCGCTGCGCCGGGCCGCGGCCGCACTCGGGGAATGGCGTCTGCCCGGGTGCACCCTCGTGGTGACCCTGGAGCCGTGCGTGATGTGCGCGGGCGCGCTCGTGCAGTCGCGCGTCGCCCGGGTCGTCTACGGCGCGGACGACGAGAAGGCGGGCGCGGCCGGCTCGCTCTGGGACCTCGTACGGGACCGCCGGCTCAACCACCGGCCCGAGGTGATCCGCGGCGTCCTCGCCGAGGAGTGCGCACGGCAGCTGACGGACTTCTTCCGCGACCTGTGACCGGACCGGCGGCTGCCCCGCCCCGCAGACCGGCCCGCAGACCGGCCCGCAACCGCCTCGCAACCGCCCCGCCGACCTGCGCGCTGACCGGCTCACCGGCCCGGCGGATTCCGATTTCGGTGAATGAGGCTCCTTAGGCTAGGATCCATCTCGGTAGTGTGTCCGAGTGGCCGAAGGAGCTCGCCTCGAAAGCGAGTATGGGGCAACCCATCGGGGGTTCAAATCCCTCCACTACCGCTCCGATCGAGAGCCCCGCCCCGCAAGGGTCGGGGCTCTCGGCGTTCCACCCGCACGTCGCGTCACGTACGTCATGCGCGTCACTTCACGCACGTCACATGCCGCGCGTCCCGCGCCTCGACGCGTCTCTCCGGATGACCCCCGCGTGACCGCCCGCCCCCTCGGCCGTTGTCACGGCATGACCAAGACCCAGCGCATGCTCGCCGCCTTCGCCCTCGCGGGGGCCGCCGCGGGCCTCGCCGCACCCGCCGCCTCCGCCGCGCCCCTGGCCCCCCTCACCCTCCCGGACCTCCCGACTGCCGCCCCGGGCATGCCCGCGGGGGCCCAGCCCGCCTCCGTCCAGGAGATCGGCGGGAAGGTCAGCGAAGGCGCGAACCAGCTCAACCAGCTGACGGAGCTGCCGAACCAGCTGGCGCCCGTCATCGCCCCCGTGCAGCCCCTGGTCGACCTGGCCGGCGCCATCCAGTAGCGGCACACACGAAGAAGGCCCCGACCGGAGCCGGGACCTTCGACGTGTGGACGGGGGAAGCGGCATCGGGGGGACAAGCCGCTTCCCCCGATGAGGACGGAACCTGCCGGCCCGAGCCGCGTCAGGGGGAAGCTCGCGGCGCGGACCCCGCAGTGAGGTCCTGTCCCTCACCCACCGATTTCCTGCCAGAACCGGTGGGCTCACACCCATCCTGCGCTTCCCGCAACCGCCGGCACACCGGCAAAGGGCCTGGAGGGCCGGGTCATTGGTCCCTAAAGGACAGGTGAGTGTCCATACCCGACCGGTTAGACTCACCCGACTTTGCAAGGACCGGTTGGGGAGGCCGTCACCGCTCATGGACACCAAGAAGCTCATCACGGGCGCCCTCACCATCTTCGTACTCTTCGTGATCATCACCCAGCCCAAACGTGCGGCCGAGATGGTGGGAATAGGTTTCCAGGGCATATCGGATGCAGCCTCCGGTATCGGCGAGTTCATGACCGAACTGGTGCGCTGAGCCCGTACGCTGAACCGGCTTCCGGATTTCCCGGCCCCCCACTCCGACGGGTGGGGGGCTTTTTGCATACCCACCACTCGGCGCAATGCCCCACTATGCCCAACTTGCCCTCAACACGGTGATATACGGTGCTTGCACACAGTGCACATCTCTTGTGATGCTATGACCGCTTTTGACGGATGAGTTGATTGAAGGGGTGGCGTGACCGTGCCGGCCAGTACAGCGCCTCAGGTGCCACCCCAGCAGGACCCGCAGCAGGACTCTCCGGTACCGCTCCAGCAGGACCCGCAGCAGGAATCTCCCGTACCGCTCCAGCAGGAGCCCCGGCAGGGACCGCGACAGGAACCCCGGCAGGAGATCCGGCAGGAACCCCGGCGGGAGCCGGGGCAGCAGCCGGGACACGAGCCGGGGCAGGAGCCGGGGCAGGAACCGCGCCGCGACCCCGCCCCCGAGGAGCCCCCGGCCGCGGCCCCGCCCGCGCCCCCGAGACCGCCCAGCCGGGGCGCGGACACCCGGGCCCTGACCCAGGTCCTCTTCGGGCAGCTGAAAGGGCTCCAGCCGGGCACCAGCGAGCACAACCGGGTGCGCGGGGCCCTCATCGAGGCCAACCTCCCGCTCGTCCGTTACGCGGCCGCCCGCTTCCGCAGCCGCAACGAGCCGATGGAGGACGTGGTCCAGGTCGGCACCATCGGGCTGATCAACGCCATCGACCGGTTCGACCCGGACCGCGGCGTGCAGTTCCCGACCTTCGCGATGCCCACCGTCGTGGGCGAGATCAAGCGCTACTTCCGCGACAACGTCCGCACCGTCCACGTGCCCCGCCGCCTCCACGAGCTGTGGGTGCAGGTCAACGCGGCCACCGAGGACCTCACGACCCTCCACGGCCGCACCCCGACCACCGCAGAGATCGCCGAGCGGCTGCGCATCACCGAGGACGAGGTCCTCTCCTGCATCGAGGCCGGACGGAGTTATCACGCAACCTCGCTCGAGGCCGCCCAGGAAGGCGACGGCATGCCCGGCCTCCTCGACCGCCTCGGTTACGAGGATCCGGAGCTGGCCGGGGTCGAACACCGCGACCTGGTCCGCCACCTGCTCGTACAGCTGCCCGAGCGTGAGCAAAGGATCCTGCTGCTGCGGTACTACAACAATCTGACGCAATCGCAGATCAGCGCCGAGCTCGGCGTCTCCCAGATGCACGTCTCCCGACTCCTCGCCCGGAGCTTCGCCCGACTGAGATCCGCAAACAGGATCGAGGCGTAACCGGAACGAGTGGAGATCATTCACATGTTTCCCGACAGAACGGGCTGATCGCCCTCTGACCTCGTCTGTCGCTGGAGATATATGTCGACTTGGCGCTACAGCGCGTTGCCGACATGTGACATTCTGCTTGAACCGCGTTTGCCGCAGCCCCGCCTCCGGTATTCAGGTGGAGGCTGCGTTCCTCCGACGGGCGCGCCGTACGCGACCGTCCGCGACCTCAAGGGGGTGGCATGTCCGTAGACCAGGGCAGCTCCAAGGTGCTCACGCTCGTCAAGAGCGCGGCGCCGACAGCACCGGCAGTGTCCGACCGCTCGGAAGCCATCGACACCCGCACCCTCTCCCGCTCCCTCTTCCAGCGCCTCGCCGCCCTGGACGCGGACAGCCCCGACCGGGCGTACGTACGCGACACCCTGATCGAGCTGAACCTGCCCCTGGTCCGGTACGCCGCCGCGCGCTTCCGCAGCCGCAACGAGCCGATGGAGGACATCGTCCAGGTCGGCACGATCGGCCTGATCAAGGCGATCGACCGGTTCGACTGCGAACGCGGCGTGGAGTTCCCGACGTTCGCGATGCCGACCGTCGTGGGCGAGATCAAACGATTCTTTAGGGACACCTCCTGGTCCGTCCGCGTCCCGCGGCGCCTCCAGGAGCTGCGCCTGGCGCTGACCAAGGCCAGCGACGAGCTCGCCCAGAAGCTGGACCGCTCGCCGACCGTCCCCGAGCTCGCCGCCGTCCTGGGCGTCTCGGAGGAGGACGTCGTCGACGGCCTCGCCGTGGGCAACGCCTACACCGCCTCCTCGCTCGACTCGCCCTCCCCCGAGGACGAGGGCGGCGAGGGCTCGCTCGCGGACCGGCTCGGCTACGAGGACACCGCGCTCGAGGGCGTCGAGTACCGCGAGTCGCTCAAGCCGCTGCTCGCCAAACTCCCCGCCCGTGAACGGCAGATCATCATGCTGCGGTTCTTCGCGAACATGACGCAGTCGCAGATCGGCGAGGAGGTCGGCATCTCCCAGATGCACGTCTCCCGGCTGCTCACCCGCACCCTCGCGCAACTGCGCGCAGGCCTGATCGGCGAGTGACAGAGGCCCGCGGGCTTCCCAATTGACGCAGCGTCAGCAAAACTGGCGCGATGCGAAAGGGATCCCGCGCGGCCGTCCTCCTCGCCCTGTGCTGCACGGCCGCCGCCGGCCTCACCGGCTGCGGCGGCCCGGCACGGGACGGCTACGTCGCCGTGGGCGCCGCGGCCCCCGGCCCCGAGCGGGGCGCGGGGGAGAACGTGGCGCCTCAGGACAGGGTCGAGTTCCAGCCGCTCGGCGGCCCGTCCGCGGCGGGCGGCTCCTCCGTGTCGTCGAGTACGTCGGCCAGTACGCCCGGGTCCGGGACACCCGGCGGCTCCGCCCGGACCGGAGGCACGACCACCGGACCCGGCGGCTCCGCACACGCCCCGGGCACCTCACCCGGAGCCGGCCCGACCACCACCGCACCCGGCACACCCGGCAGCCCCGGCGGAACCGGCACACCTGGAAGTCCCGGCAGCCCCGGCCCCGGAGGCCCCGGCACTCCGTCGAGCCCGTCCGCCAAGCCCGGCACCACGCCCCCGGCGCCGCCGGCCACGGCGGCGAAGCTGACGCTGTCCACCCCGGTCAGAACGGCCGCGGCCGACCGCTGGTGCGAGCAGGTGACCGTCACCTTCACCAACACCGGGACCACCACCGCGCGTTCGGGCACGGTCAGTTTCGCGACGCACATCATCGGCGCCCTCGGCATCGACTGGGCCACGATCACCACCACCCAGCCGCTGCCCGCGCCCATCGCGGGCGGGGCCGCGAAGACGCAGAGCTACGCGGTGTGCGTGGAGGCGTGGCGGGTGCCGCTGGGCATGCACGTGGAGACCCGCCAGGTCACGGCCACCTGGAGCTGAGGCCCCCGGCCGGGACCCGCGGGTGCGGGCGCCGGTGGGCGGAGCCGGTGCAGGAGGGCGCGCCCGCATCTGCGCAGGAATCGCGCACGTATCGGCGCACGCATCGGCGCACGTATCGGCGCACGCATCGGCGCACGTATCGGCGCACGTATCGGCGCACGCATCGGCGCCGGACTCAGCGCAGAGCGAGCCAGGCGGCCGCGCCGATCACGAGCACCAGCGCGACGGCCAGCCCCAGCCAGAGGCCCTTCTTCGAGCCGGCAGCCTGCTGCTCCTCCTCGCGGCGCTGGCGACGCGTGGGCGTCTGGCGGGCCGGTGCGGCCTCCTCGACGAACGCCCGGAACATCTGGGTGCTGCCCGCGGGGTCGTAGTTGCCCTCGGGGCCCTGTGAGTTGTGGTTCGCAGCCATGGAGCAGGACCCTAGCCGGTTTTCCGATTCTTTTACCGCCCCACTCCCCGGATTCGTTTGCCTGTAGCAACCATCCGGTTCTATGGTTGCCCCAAGCAACAAGATGGGGGGCGGTCCGGGTGAGCACGCAGACGGCAAAGACCACGCGGTACGAGGAGCTGGCCCGCCAGCTCAGCGGAATCGGCGCGGTCAAACGCGACCTCGCCCGCATCCTGCCCCCGGACTGCCCGCCCGGCACCGCCGCCGTCCTCACCGTGCTCGACCGGCACGGCGAGATGCGGCTGAGCCGACTGGCCGAACTCATGGCCGTGGACATCTCGGTGACCAGCCGGCACGTGACCCACGTAGCCGAACGCGGCTGGATCGAGCGCGAGGCCGACCCGGGAGACGGCCGCTGCCGGATCCTGCGGCTCACCCCCGCCGGCCGGACGCTCCTCGCCGAGCTCGGCTCGCGCTACACGGCCGCGCTGGAAAGAGCACTGGCCGCATGGTCGCCCGAGGACGTCGACGCCCTCAACACCCTGCTGGCCCGACTCCGATCGAGCTTCTAGACAAAGGAAAGACATGGTCCAGTCGGAGACGACGACCCCCCACCCGCCCCCGTCCCAGACCCCGGCCATGACGCACCCGCAGATCATGAAGGCCCTGTCCGGGCTGATGCTCGGCATGTTCGTGGCGATCCTGTCCTCCACGATCGTCTCGAACGCCCTGCCCCAGATCATCAGCGACCTCGGCGGCACGCAGTCCTCGTACACCTGGGTGGTCACCGCGGCCCTGCTGTCGATGACCGCGGCCACCCCGCTGTGGGGCAAGCTCTCGGACCTCTTCAGCAAGAAGCTGCTGGTCCAGATCTCCCTCGTGATCTACGTCCTGGGCTCCGTGGTCGCGGGCATGTCCCAGAACACCGGCACGCTCATCGCGTGCCGCGTGGTCCAGGGCATCGGCGTCGGCGGCCTGTCCGCCCTCGCGCAGATCGTGATGGCCGCGATGATCTCCCCGCGCGAGCGCGGCCGGTACAGCGGCTACCTCGGCGCGGTGTTCGCCGTCGCCACCGTCGGCGGTCCGCTGCTGGGCGGGGTCATCACCGACACCGAGTGGCTGGGCTGGCGCTGGTGCTTCTACGTCGGCGTGCCCTTCGCGATCATCGCGCTGATCGTGCTCCAGCGCACCCTGCACCTGCCCGTCGTGCGCCGCGAGGTCAAGGTCGACTGGCTGGGCGCCTTCCTGATCAGCGGAGCCGTCTCGCTGCTGCTGATCTGGGTCACGCAGGCCGGCGGCTCCTACGCGTGGATCTCCTGGCAGACCTGGGCGATGACCGGCGGCGCGGTGGCGCTCGGCCTGCTCTTCGTCCTGGTGGAGTCCCGGGCGAGCGACCCGATCATCCCGCTGCGGCTGTTCCGCAACAAGACCATCACACTCGCCTCGGCGGCCTCGCTGTTCGTGGGCATCGCGATGTTCTCGGGCACCGTCTTTTTCAGCCAGTTCTTCCAGCTGGCCCGCGGGGAGTCCCCCACGATGTCCGGAATCCTCACGATTCCGATGATCGGCGGGCTCTTCGTCTCCTCCACCGTTTCCGGTCAGGTGATCACCAAGACCGGTCGGTGGAAGGCCTGGATCGTCGTCGGCGGCGTCCTGCTGACCGCCGGTCTCGGCCTGCTCGGCACCCTGCGGTACGACACCCCGTACTGGCAGATCGCGGTGTACATGGCGCTGACCGGCCTCGGCCTCGGCATGATGATGCAGAACCTGGTCCTCGCCACCCAGAACCAGGTGGCCCCCGAGGACCTGGGAGCGGCCAGCTCGGTCGTCACCTTCTTCCGCTCGCTCGGCGGCGCCATGGGCGTCTCGGCGCTCGGCGCGCTCATGGCGCACCAGGTCACCGGGTACGTGAAGGACGGCCTGGCCGCGCTCGGTCCCCAGGCCGCGGCGCTCGGCCACGGCGGCACGGGCGGCGGCGCCTTCCCGGACCTCGACAAGCTGCCGGCCCCGGTCCGTACGGTCATCGAGTCGGCGTACGGGCACGGCGTGGGCGACGTCTTCCTCTACGCGGCGCCCACCGCGCTGCTCGCGCTGCTGCTCTGCCTGTTCATCAAGGAAGTCGTACTGAAGTCGAAGCCCGCGGCCCACACCCCGGTGGGCGCTTCCGTGGAGAAGGCCGCCGCCCCGGCGGAGGCAGCGGCCAAGGCCTGACCCTGCGGGCCTACGCCGTGGCCGTAGTCGTAGCCGTGGACGCGGCCGCGGCCTTGGCCTTGGCCTCGATGCCGGCGATCAGGACGTCGAGCGCGAGGCAGAAATCGCCCTCGGGCGCCCGCCGGGCCGCACCCCCGCAGCCGTGCAGGAACTGCGAGACGGCCAGGTGGGCGCCGGTCCGGGCGGGGTCCGCGAGACCCGTGGCGTCCAACAGCCGCTGGAGGGCGGCGTCGAAGGCCCGGGCGTGCGGGCCGATGTTCGGATAGGCGGCGGTGAGCGGGACCACCCAGGGGTGGTCCGCCAGCAGCCGGCGGTAGCCCCGGGCCAGCGCCCGCAGCCGGCCGTGCCAGCCCTCCGGCGGGGGCCCGGCCGACAGGGCCAGCTCTCCCAGGGCGCTGTCCAGGGCGAGTTCGAGCAGATCGTGCCGGGTGTCCACGTACCAGTACAGGGACATCGCGGTGACCCCGAGTCCGGCGGCGAGCCGCCTCATCGAGAACCGGGCCAGCCCGTCGGAGTCGAGCAGCCGCACGGTGGCGGCGGTGATCCGCTCCCGGTCGAGCCCGGAGGGCGCCTCGCTGCGGCGTCTGGCGGGTGCGGCGGCCCTGGCGGTCAGCCACACACTGCTCTCGACTGGCATCGGATCACCGGAACCGGCCGCGGTCACCATGGAGGCACCCTCCTCACGCCAGGTGGATCAGCCCGGAATGCCCGGTCCGCCCTCTTGATGCTAGGGGGTTCGCCGCAGCGGGCGCTGGATCAGGACCGGGAAGCCGTCAGGTCGTAGAAGGTGGCTCCGCCGACCGTCGTGGCCTTGAACGTGGCCTTCACCCAGGTCTCGATGGCGGTGCCGGTGGCTCCGCCCGGACCTCCCCCGCCCTGGAGCATGCCTCCGCGGGCCTCACCGGTGGCGCGGCCGTCGGCGCCGCCGCCGGTACTTCCCTGGCCGATGAACCAGTGGATCTTCCCGTCCCGCACGTACTGCCGGAACTGCTCCAGGGTGGGCGACGGGTCGCTCCCGTTGAAGCCGCCGATCGGCATCACCGGCGCGCCGGTGGCCAGCTGGTAACTCGCCGCGTTCTGCGAGCCGATGGCGGCCGCCGCCCACGTGTACCGGTCGGCGCCGGCGCTCACGGCCGCCTTGGCCTCGGCACTGACCCGGGTGCCGCCCAGCAGGCCGCCCGGCCCGCCCTGGCCGCCACCGACGCGCTCGAGGACCCGCCCGTCCTGACCGCCCGCGGCGCCATCCTGCGCGGCACCGTCCCGCGCGGCACCGTCCTGGCCTGCCTGGCCCGCCTGGGGCGCCTGGCCCCCCGGCATTCCGCCCTGCGGCGGGGCGGCGCCGCCCTGCGGGCCGCCGCCCTGGCCGGTTCCACCGGGGCCGCCCGGAGGCAGGTCGCCGGGCCCGCCCGCGCCCCGCATCATGCCGCCGGGACCGCCCCGGCCACCCGCCACCGCGGGGCCGGCCGTCACGATGGAGCCGGTGTGCCCGGTGCTCACCGTGGTCAGGCAGTACGCGAGCGGTCCCGCCAGTGCCGCGCCCAGCGCCAGCGCCGCGATGGCCGGCAGCACCCGGCGCCCGGCGCGCCCGGCCCGTGCAGCGCGTCCGGCGCGTGCGGCGAACGGCAGCGCGGCCGCGGCGAGCAGACCGCCCACCAGCACCGCCCAGCGCAGCCACGGCAGATAGCCGGTGGCGCGGCCGAGCAGCTCGTACGACCAGACGGCGGTCAGGGCGAGGGTGCCGGACAGGGTGAGGAGCGCGGCCCGGCTGCCCCGCTCCTCCCACAGCACGGCGACCCCCATGCCGATCAGCGCGGCCACGGACGGCGCCAGCGCCACGGTGTAGTACTCGTGGAAGATGCCCCGCATGTAGCTGAAGACGAGCGCGGTGATCAACAGCGAACCGCCCCAGGCCAGGAACGCCGCCCGGGCCATCCCCTCCAGCGAGTCCGTGGCCCGGCGGGCCCGCCAGGTGACGACCAGCCCGGCCACCAGCAGCACCAGGGCCGCGGGCATCAGCCAGGAGATCTGACCACCGATAGGGGAGGAGAACAGCCGGTCGATGCCCGTCTCGCCCCAGCCGCCACCTCCGCCACCGGCTCGTCCCCCTCCGCCGACGCTGCCCGTCTCATTGCCGTTGATCCGGCCCAGCCCGTTGTAGCCGAGGGTCAGTTCCAGGAAGGAGTTGTTCTGCGATCCGCCGATGTACGGGCGGGAGGAGGCGGGCCACAGCTCCACGACGGCCACCCACCAGCCGCCGGCCACCACCATCGCGAGCCCGGCCAGCAGCAGCTGGCCCAGGCGCCTGCGCAGCGCGATGGGCGCGCAAACCGCGTACAGCACGGCGAGTGGCGGCAGGATGACGAAGGCCTGGAGGGTCTTGGTGAGGAAGGCGAAACCGACTGCGACTCCGGCCCAGACCAGCCACTTCGTGCGCGCCCCGTCCAGCGCGCGCAGCACGCAGTACACGGTGGCGGTGAGCAGCAGGGTCAGCAGCGCGTCCGGGTTGTTGAAGCGGAACATGAGCGCGGCGACGGGTGTCAGCGCGAACGCGGCGCCACTCAGCAGCGCGGCCCCCGGCCCGAACTGGCGCCGTACGGCGGCGTACAGCACGGCGGTCGTCGCGACGCCCATCAGTGCCTGCGGGACGAGGATCTGCCAGGAGCCGAGCCCGAACAGCCGGACTGACAGCATCATCGGCCACAGGGCGGCCGGGGGCTTGTCGACGGTGATGGAGTTCCCGGCGTCCGAGGAGCCGAAGAAGAAGGCCTTCCAGCTCTCGCTGCCCGCCTGTACGGCGGCGGAGTAGAAGGAGTTGGCGTAGCCGGAGGAGCCCAGGTCCCACAGCAGCAGCAGGGCCGTGGCGATCAGGAGCCCGGCGACCGCGGGCCGTTCCCAGCCGGGCCGGCTGGTGCGGGCCCGGGCCTCGGCGGCCGGGAAGAGCGGAAGTACTGCCGTGGTCATCGGGTGTCCTTGGGCGTAGGGGACTGGGAGCCGCGCCGGTCGGGGAAGACCCAGGCGCGGAAGAGCAGGAACCTCAGCACGGTGGCGGCGAGGTTGGCGGTGATCAGTACGGCCAGTTCGGTGCTGTGCGCGGGATGGGCGGCGGCCGCGCCGAGGGCGGCGAGGGAGCCGCTGGTCAGGGCCAGTCCGATGGCGAACACCACCAGTCCCTGGGCCTGGTGGCGCACGGCCCGGTCCCGGCCGCGCACACCGAAGGTGAGCCGGCGGTTGGCGGCGGTGTTGGCGACGGCGGACAGCAGCAGGGCGGCGCCGTTGGCGATCTGCGGGCCCGTCCCGGCGCGGAAAGCGGAGTACAGCGCCAGGTACAGCAGGGTCGACAGGGCTCCGACCGCGCAGAAGCCGAGGAGCTGGCGGGCCAGCCCGCCCTCCACCCCGGGCAGGGCCGTGCGGTCGCGCGGGTCGTCGCCGAAGGGGCGGGCGAGCCGGTCCAGCGGGAGCGCGCCGACGGCCAGGGCGCGGCCCACCCGCCAGACGCCCTTGAGGTCCTCGGCCGCCGTCTTGACGAGGTGGACGGTGGAGTCGGGGTCGTCGACCCAGTCCACCGGCACCTCGTGGATCCGCAGCCCGGCCCGCTCCGCGAGGACGAGCAGCTCGGTGTCGAAGAACCAGCCGGAGTCCTCCACCAGCGGCAGCAGCCGCTCGGCGACCTCCCGCCGGATGGCCTTGAACCCGCACTGGGCATCGCTGAAGCGGGCGGCGAGGGAGGAGCGCAGGAGGAGGTTGTAGGCGCGGGAGACGAACTCCCGCTTCGCTCCGCGCACCACGCGGGAGGAGCGGGCGAGGCGGGTGCCGATGGCGAGGTCGGAGTGGCCGGAGATCAGCGGGGCGACCAGCGGCAGCAGGGCGTTCAGGTCGGTGGACAGGTCCACGTCCATGTACGCGAGGACCGGCGCGTCGGAACCGGACCAGACGGTGTGCAGTGCCCTGCCCCGGCCCTTCTCCTCCAGCCGGGTGCTGCGTACGCCGTCCAGGGTCGCGGCGAGCGCGCCCGCGACCTCGGGGGTGCGGTCGGTGCTCGCGTTGTCGGCGACGGTGATCCGGAAGGGGTAGGGGAACGTACGGGTGAGGTGCTCGTGCAGCCTGTGCACGCACGGTCCGAGGTCCTTCTCCTCGTTGAACACCGGAATCACCACGTCGAGGACGGGCTCACCGGGCGCGGTGGCGAGGGGCGCCCGTGCCGGAAGGGCCCCGGGAGAGGTGTCGGTTCGCATGCTCCGACACTCGCCGGGCGGCCTGTCACCGCTGTGTGGTGAGCCTGTGCCCCGTCTGTGA
Source organism: Streptomyces sp. NPDC046303 (assembly GCF_055588085.1). NCBI lineage: Bacteria > Bacillati > Actinomycetota > Actinomycetes > Kitasatosporales > Streptomycetaceae > Streptomyces > Streptomyces sp. NPDC046303. Next base: position 22,377 of record NZ_JBVJFA010000024.1, on the reverse strand, counting down.
GTCCTTGTCCTGGTCCTTGTCCTGGTCCTTGTCCTGGTCCTCGTCCGCGCTCTCGTCCTCGTCCCCGGACGCCGGCCCGGGGGCGAGTGGCAGCAGGACCTCGAAGCAGGTCCGTCCGGGCTCGCTCCGTACGCCGACCCGGCCGCCGTGCGCGGTGACGACGGCCTGGACGATGGCGAGCCCGAGGCCGGTGGAGCCCGCGGCCCGGGAGCGGGAGGCGTCGCCGCGCGCGAAGCGCTCGAAGACGTGGGGCAGCAGGGCGGGCGGAATGCCCGGGCCGTCGTCCTCGACCCGCAGCCGGACCGCCGTTGTTTCACGTGAAACATCGGCGGTGACGGTGGTGCCGGGCGGGGTGTGCGTGCGGGCATTGGCGAGCAGGTTGACCAGCACCTGCTGGATGCGGGCCGGGTCGCCGCGGACGGGTGCGGGCTCGTCCGGCAGGCGCAGCCGCCAGTGGTGCTCGGGGCCTGCGGCGCGGGCATCGCTGACGGCGTCGACGACGAGGGGAGCCAGGTCCGTGTCGGTGTCGCCGGCGGCGAGCGGACGGCCCGCGTCGAGCCGGGCCAGCAGCAGCAGGTCTTCGACCAGTCCGGTCATCCGGGTGGCCTCGGACTCGATCCGGCCCAGAGCGTGCCGGGTGTCGGGGCCCGGCTCCTCCCGTCCCCGGCGGGTCAGCTCGGCGTAACCGCGGATGGAGGCCAAGGGAGTGCGCAGTTCGTGGCTGGCGTCGGCGACGAACTGCCGGACCCGCATCTCGCTCTGCTGCCGGGCCGTGAGGGCGGCGGAGACATGCCCCAGCATCCGGTTGAGGGCGGCCCCGACCTGGCCCACTTCGGTGCGGGGGTCGGCCTCGGCGTCCGGAACCCGCTCGTGGAGGGCCGGTTCGCCCTTGTGCAGGGGCAGTTCGGAGACGCGGGTGGCGGTGGCGGCGACCCGGCGCAGCGGGCGCAGGGCGACCCCGACCAGGGCCTGCCCGGCGAGGGAGGCCGCGATCAGCCCCGCCAGGGTGACGCAGACCTCCACCGCGATCAGGGTGTTCACGGTGGAGTCGACCTCGCCCAGCGGGAAGCCGAGGACGACGCTTCCGTCGCGCGCGGCCAGCACCCGGTACGCCCCGAGCCCCGGAAGAGTGACGTCGACCGGCGCGGCCCGGTCCGGCCCGGCCGCGTCCCGGGCGGTCTTGGTCATGACGGCGATCTGGGCCGCGGTGAGGGGCTCGCGGTGGTCGCGCTCGGGATCCTCGAAGCGCACTGCGCGGTCGGCGCCGAACACCTTGCCGTCGGAATCGACCCGGAATCCGACGGCACCCAGCGGGGTACCGGGACCGAGGACGGACTTGCCCTCCCTGATCGCCTTCCCCAGGCCGGGGGGCGGGGAGGCCATGGAGACGGAGGTGCGCAGCTGCTCGTCGAGCTTGTCGACCAGGTAGGAGCGCAGGGCGAGGGTGGTGACGGCCCCGATGGCCGTCCCCACGACGGCGATCAGCACGACCGCCGAAACGACGAGCCGGGTCCGCAGCGACCACGGCCGGCCGATCCGGGTCCGCAGCCACCACGACTGGCCGATCCGGGGCCGCAGCGACCACGGCCGGCGGGCACGCGGCCCCCGCTGGCCGCGGAAGGCCACTACTCGGCCGGCTTGATCAGGTATCCGGCGCCGCGCCGGGTGTGGATCAGCGGTGCCATGCCCGGCCCGCTCTCCAGCTTCCGCCGCAGGTAGGAGATGTACAGCTCGACGACATTGGCCTGGCCGCCGAAGTCGTACGACCACACCCGGTCCAGGATCTGCGCCTTGCTGAGCACCCGGCGCGGGTTGCGCATCAGGTAGCGCAGCAGCTCGAACTCGGTGGCGGTCAGGTGGATCTCGCGTCCGGCGCGGACCACCTCATGGCTGTCCTCGTCGAGCCGCAGGTCTCCCACGACGAGTGCGGAGCCGCCGCGCGCCGCCTGCGCCGCGCCCGAACGCCGGACCAGGCCGCGCAGCCGGGCCACGACCTCCTCCAGGCTGAACGGCTTGGTCACGTAGTCGTCGCCGCCCGCCGTCAGGCCCGCGATGCGGTCCTCCACGGAGTCCTTGGCGGTCAGGAAGAGGACGGGGACCTGCGGCAGCTCCCGGCGCAGCTGGCCGAGGACGGCGAGCCCGTCCATGTCGGGAAGCATGATGTCGAGGACCACGACGTCGGGCCGGAACTCCCGGGCCGCCCGTACCGCGCCGGCCCCGTCACCGGCGCTGCGGACCTCGCAGCCCTCGTAGCGCAGGGCCATGGACAGCAGCTCGGAGAGCGAGGCCTCGTCGTCGACGACCAGAACCCGGCAGGGCCCGCCGTCGGGCCGCACCAGGGCCGTGTGGTTGCCGGTGGACGTGGACGCGTGGGAGGTGGTCGTCGCAGTCATGCATTCACGCTGTCCGGCGCCTCTGAGAGCGTTCTTGTCCCTGCCTGTGAAATTTCTGAGAAACGGAGGAGCCCGCCGCGGCGGGATCAGGCCCGGCCGTCGAGCCGGAACAGCCGGGCGCCGTTGTCGTGGCAGACGGCCCGCAGCCAGTCGTCGCCCAGGCCGAGCCGTTCGAGGGCGGCGAGCTGGTGTTCGTACGGGTAGGGGATGTTCGGGAAGTCGGTGCCGAGCAGGATCCGGTCGCCGAGGTCGGCGAGCCGCCCGCGGTCCCCGGGCGGGTAGGGGCTGATCCGTTCGCAGAAGTCGGTGAAGGCCATGGTCGTGTCGAGGCGCACCTCGGAATACCGGTCGGCGAGGTCCAGGAAGTCGGCGTACTCGGGCATGCCCATGTGGGCCACGATCAACGGCAGCCGGGGGTGGCGGCCCAACAGCCGGGCGATCGGGTCGGGCCCGGTGTACTTGCCCGGGGCCGGACCGGACCCGCAGTGGACCACGGTCGGGACGCCCGCCTCGGCGAGCAGCCCCCACACGGGGTCGAGCCGGTCGTCGTTCGGGTCGTAGGCCCCGACCTGGAGGTGCGCCTTGAAGACCCGGGCACCGGCGTCGAGGGCCTGGCGGACGTACGCGGCCGCGCCCTCCTCCGGGAAGAAGGTCGCCGTGTGCAGGCAGTCGGGGGTGCGGGCGGCGAAATCCGCGGACCAGGAGTTGAGCCAGGCCGCCATCGCCGGCTTGTGCGGGTAGAGCATGGCGGTGAAGGCCCGTACCCCGAACTCCCGCAGGAGCGCGACGCGCTGCTCCTCCTCGTGCCGGTAGGTGATCGGCCACTCGACCCCGGTCAGCGGACCGATCGCGTCGAAGTAGTCCCACACCTTGTCCAGGACCCGCTCGGGCATGAAGTGCGTATGTACGTCGACCAGTCCGGGCAGCCCGAGCCGCTCCCGGAAGGCGCGGACCGCCTCAGCCGTTGCGGACAAAGCCGTGGCTCCGCTCGACGGTCGCGACGTGCAGGGTGTAGCTCTCGTACCAGCCTTCGCGGCCCTGCTTCATGGCTGCCTGGTGTTCCAGGTCCTCCCGCCAGACCGCGAGCGACTCGTGGTCGCGGAAGTAGGCGACGGTGATCCCGAGGCCTCCCGGGTTCCGCGCGGACTCGTAGCCGAGGAAGCCCGGGTTCTCCGCGACGATCTCGTTCATCCGGGCGAGTGTCTGCGGGTAGCCGCTGTCGTCATCGGTGCGGATATTGCTGAAAACCGCCATCACATAAGGCGGTTCGAAGGCCTGTACCGGCTGAATGCTCATGCCCACCACCCTGTGCGGCGCACCCCGGCGTGTCCACCGGAATCCGCCCCGGCAGACGAAAGGGATCCAAGTTTTGACCATGCCGGCGGCCGGGCCCGCCCACGGCCGTACGCCTCAGAACAGTCCGTCCTGCTCGGCCGGAGGCCGCACCGCCGCAGGCGGGATCTCCACCACCGGCACGGAGGTCACGGCGGCTCCGCCCACCGGGGCGGCGAGCTCCCACCCGGCCAGCAGTCGGGTGTCCACGACCAGCCCGTCAGCGAAGTGCAGATCGGGACCGGCCGCACCCGCCAGCTGCCCCACGACCGCCCCGCCCGGCACCATCTCGGTGATCACCCGGGCGGGATCGGGCAACGCCTCCAGCCCGAACACCCCCGCATGGTCGGCGACTTCACACCCCAGCCGCTCCAGCGAGTCCGGCCAGCCGGGCAGCGCGGCCGCCCGTGCATGCAGCTCGGCGACCTCCCGGGCCCGTTCCGCCGCGGCCGGCAGGTGGACCCGTACGGCGCGCTTACGGGCGTACGCGATCCGATCGGGCACCCCGAGCGCCGCCCGCAGCAGCTCCTCGGTGCGCCGGGCGGCCATCAGCGGCCCGCGCCCCAGCCAGGCCCAGGCCACGGCCCCCTGCTCCAGCAGCCGGGCGCGGCCCCGCTCCTCGGCGGTGATACCGACCTTGACCATCCCGGGCCCGAACCACGCCAGGTAGACGCGGTAGGTGCGCGGATCGGCGGCATGGGTGTCGGCGGCCACCGAGAACGACCGGTCGAGCCGCGCACATTCGGGACACTGCGCGTTCCCGGCGCGGCCGGGCACGGTGGCGCCGGTCGGGCAAGGCGTCCGCTTCCCGGCCCGTCGCACCCCGAGGCAGCGCCGCTCCCCCTCGGCGACGAAGGCCAGCCTCTGCCCGTAGCCGAGCGGGCTCGCCCGCTCACCGCGCCCCTCCCCGTACCAGCCGATGGCGGGCTGCCCGTCCTGCCACCGGATCCCGGTGCACCACCAGCTCACAGCGGGAGCGGCCGCTCGAAGAAGGTCTCCAGGACGACGGTGGCGTGCGTACCGCTGACCCCGTCGATGGCGTACAGGCGCCGCAGGACGTCCTGCAACTGCTCGGTCGAGGCCGTGCGCACCTTGACCAGCACCGACGCGCTGCCCGCGATGATGTGCGCCTCCTGGATCTCGGGGATCGCCGCGAACGCGGCGGCGGACTCTCCCATCCAGGCGTTGGAGTCGACCATCACGTAGGCGAAAACCCCGCTGCCGACGGCCACCGGGTCCACCTCGACGGTGGTCCGCCGGATCACCCCGCGCTCGCGCAGTTTGCGGACCCGCTCGTGGGTCGCCCCCGCCGAGAGCCCCACGGCCGCGCCGAGCGCGGCGTACGACTGGCCGGCGTCTTCCTGCAGGCGCAGGACGAGCGCCCGGTCGATGTCGTCCACGCGACCTTCCTCCCATGGACCCGTCGGCCCTTGCGAAGACGGTACCTGATCCTGCAATCTCACCATCACGCCGAACAGTATTCGGCAATCCGCTATCAGGGGGAATCATGTCCGGCATAGCCGACCTCACTTTGTACGAGATCCTGGACGAACGCTTCAAGACCGGACGCTGCGCCAACGGTGACGAGCGCCTGGAGCGGCTCTACGACGACTGCCGCTGGGCGGAAGGCCCGCTGTACCTGCCCGCCTGGCGACAACTGGTGTGGAGCGACATCCCCAACGACCGCATGCTCCGCTGGGACGAGGCGACCGGCGCGGTCTCCGTCTTCCGCTCCCCGGCCGGCCACTCCAACGGCAACACCCTGGACCGCGAAGGCCGGCTGATCACGTGTGAGCAGGGCAACCGCCGCGTCACCCGCACCGAGCCCGACGGCCGCCTCACCGTCATCGCCGACCGCTTCGACGGCAAGCGCCTCAACAGCCCCAACGACGCGGTGGTCCGCTCGGACGGCTCGGTCTGGTTCTCCGACCCGGACTTCGGCATCACCAGCGACTACGAGGGCCATCGCGCACCCGGCGAAATCGGCGCCTGCAACCTCTACCGGGCCGACCCCGCGACCGGCGAGGTCCGCATGGTCGCCGACGGCTTCCTCGGCCCCAACGGGCTCGTCTTCTCCCCCGACGAGAGCGAGCTCTACGCCGCGGACACCCGCGCGGGCCACATCCGCGCCTTCAAGGTCACCGACGACGGCACCCTCACCGGCGACCGGGTCTTCACCGCCTGCCCCTCCGTCGACAACATCCGCTTCGACGACGAGGGCCGCCTGTGGGCCGCCGCGATGGAGTCCGGCGTCCACTGCTACGCCGCGGACGGCACCCTGATCGGCCGCGTCCGCGTACCCGAACCGGTCTCGAACATCGCCTTCGGCGGCCCGAAGAACAACCGCCTCTTCATCACCGCCACCACCTCCCTCTACTCCCTGGTGATGTCCGTGACCGGCCTGCCCCGCGTCCTGTGAGGACCGCGGCCCGCCCGGCTACCGGGCGACGAACTGCGTGAGGATCGCCTGCACCTGGTAGATGTCGACACCCTTGGTGAAGGTCTTCTCGATCGGCGCCGCGCTCCCGGATATCCAGATCTTGAGCTCGGCGTCGAGATCGAAGTGGCCGGCGGTCTCCACGGAGAAGTGCGTGATGCTCCGGTAGGGCACGGAGTGGTACTCGACCTTCTTCCCCGTGAGCCCCTGCTTGTCGATGAGCACCAGCCGCCGGTCGGTCAACAGGATCGTGTCCCGGATCAGCAGATACGCCGCATGCACTTGCTCGCCCTGCCCCAGCAGCCGCGCATAGTCCCGCTGCGCCGACGCCGAGTCGATGCTGTGCGCGTTTCCGAACAGTCCCATGAGAGCCCCCCGTGTTCCGGTTCCCGCTTCGAACGATCTTCAAGAACCGTACGGAAGCCGACCCGTAACCCGCGTCCCTCTCCAGAGCCATCTCACCCCTGACCCCCTACGGGGTACGCCCTCCCCACCAAGGAGGAGCCCCACCGAGCCCCACCCCACCCGGCCTCCGCCAGGACATACGACAGAAGCCCCCAGGATTTCTCCTGAGGGCTTCTGCCTTGCTGTGCACTCGGCAGGATTCGAACCTGCAACCTTCTGATCCGTAGTCAGATGCTCTATCCGTTAAGCTACGAGTGCTTGTCCGCCGGGGTTTTGCGCCCCGTTGGCCTTGCGAGAACAACAATACATGGACCTCGCCGGGACGCGAAATCCATTAGCCAAACCATCGATGACCTGCGGAAACGCCCTGGAAGAAGATCATCCGGTTGGGTCCGGGGGCTCCTGCGGAATCCGTGCGCGGCCGAGCCGTCCGCGTGGACGGGGTGCTCCGGAGGTCGTACAAAGGTCGGAACGCACCGAAGCCCCGGTCCGCAAGGACCAGGGCTTCGTGAAGTGCGGAGGCGGAGGGATTTGAACCCTCGATGGGGTGTAAGCCCCAAACCGCATTAGCAGTGCGGCGCCATAGACCGGACTAGGCGACGCCTCCAGCACACCCCCGCGTACGAAGGTGCGTGCAGATGATGACACAGGCGCAGGGCCCCTCACCAATCCGCTCCCACGGTACTAGGAGGGGCGGGCCCAGGGCAAAGCCTTAAACCCGCCGCAGCACGGAACGTCGGCGGACCGTCGTCGTTGGTCAGGCGTACGACGTACGGACGACCTGGAGTGCCCCATGCTGCGTCTCGCCGCCTTCGCCGTCACCTCCGCCCTGGCCGCCGCGGCCGCCGGACCACTGCCGCCGCTGCCCGAGCCGCTGGGCGGGCTGCTCTCGACGCCCGACCGCCTGACGATCACCATGGCCAACACCGGCAACCGGCAGCTGGACCGCGAGTACCGACTCGAATGCGATCCCGTCGGCGGCAACCACCCCTCGGCGGAAGAAGCCTGCGCGAAGCTGGACCGGCTCGCCGAGGAGGGAAAGAACCCCTTCGCGCCCGTCTCCAAGCGGCAGATCTGCTCCGAGCAGTACGGGGGCCCGGCCACCGCCGAGGTCACCGGGACCTGGCAGGGGCGCAAAGTGGACGCGCGCTTCCGCCGGACGGACGGCTGCGAGATCAGTCGCTGGAAGGAGTTGGAACCTCTGCTTCCGCCCGGGCGTTCCTGACCTGGGAGGATGCGCACGAAGGGTGGTGTCCGCCACACATCGGCCACCTCGCCGGGGGACTGTGGCCTTAGACTCCTCCCGTGACATGCCGGTAGTTGTGGTCAGGGAGGAAGCTCGTCGTGAGCAGCAGGCCATCCCGAGGCGCTGCTCGCCTCGCAGCAATACTCGACGCTCTTCCGGACGCGCTGTTGCTCGTCAACGCCAACGGCACTGTCGTCAACGCCAATTCGATCGCCCTCGAGGTCATGGAGAGCCCGGGCACCGCGCTCGTCGGCCGCGGTGTGCTCGACCTGCTGCCCGAGTTCGACTCCAAGCTGATCCCCGGCTCCATGCGCCGGCCCGGCGAGGACGAAGGCGGCCGGGCCACGCCCAAGCGGATGACCGCGCGCCGCACCGACGGCACCGAGTTCCCCGTCGAGGTCACCAGCGCCCACCTCGACGGGCGCGACGCCTACCGCGAGCCCCAGCCCTCCTACACCGGCGACGAGCTGCTGATGCTCGTCGTACGGGACCTCTCGCAGACCGTGGACACCGAGGCCGAGCTGGCCCGCTCCCAGCGGCAGACCGAGATGATCCTGCGGGCCGCCGCGGAAGGCGTCGTCGGCACCGACACCGACGGACGGGTGGTGCTGGTCAATCCGGCCGCCGCCCAGATCCTCGGCTACCGCGCCACCGACCTCGGCAACCGCGAACTGCACGGGCTGGTCCTCCACTCGCGCGCCGACGGCTCCCCGTTCCCCTTCGAGGAGTCCCCGCTCGCCGACACCCTGCGCAGCGGACGCAAGCACCGCGTGCGCGGCCAGGTCCTGTGGAACAAGGCCGGGCAGCCGGTCGCCGTGGACCTCACCACCTCGCCCGTACGCGACGGGGAGCAGCTCGTCGGCGCCGTCATGACCTTCACCGACCGGCGGCCCTACGACGCCCTCGCCGCGCGACACGCCCAGCTGCTGGCCGTCCTCGGCGAGTCCCTGCGCGGACCGCTGGACGAGCTGCGCGGGGAGCTGGCGACGCTGGCCGCCGACGACGCCGGGCAGCTGTGGCCCGAGGCCAACCAGCTGCTGCACCACCTGGCCGCCGGGTACTCCCGGATGACCACGCTGCTGGACAACGTGCTCGGTTTCCAGCGCCTGGACTCCGGCGCCGACCGGCTCAAGAAGAAGAAAGTCCTGATCAACGGTGTGGTGACGGCCGGCGTCGACGGGGCCGTCGAGCTGATCGGCCCCGGCCGTGCGCAGTTCGCCGTGCACGCGCCGACGATCGAGGCCGAGGTCGACGCGGACCGGATCGCGACCGCTCTGGCGCACTTGGTCGCGGACGTCGCCGGGGTGGACGCCACCGGCAAGACGCGACAGGGCAGCGGGTACAGCGACTCGACGATCGTGGTGGCCGCCGCGCAGCGCGGTGACGTCGTACGGATCGAGGTGCGCGGGCCGTACGAAGGCGGCAACCCGGTCCACGAGCCGATCGTACGAGGCATCGTGGCCGCGCACGGAGGCGTGCTGCAGACGGTGGAGGTTCCGGGCGCGCCCGGCGGTGCGTACGTGCTGGAGGTGCCGCTGGGCGCGGGCGCGGGGACGGTCACCCTGCCCGAGCCGGAGGAGGAGCAGCCCCCGGCCGACACGGCCCCCGCGGGGCGGGTCTCCGGAGGACGGCGGGGCCGTCGCGGGGTGGACGCCTTCCTGGAAGACGAGGCCGGCGGTTCCGGCGCGCCCGGCTCCGAGAAGGCCGCCGAGGGCGGCGCCGCGCTGGCGCTGCCGTCCGGGCGGCGGCGGGCCGGTGAGGCCGCTGCCGCGGCCGAGACGGGTCCGGAGCTCGCGCAGTCTCCGGTGAACCCGGCGGGGCTGGGGACCGGCCGGCGCCGCGGCCGCGCCGGCGACGGCAGCAGCGAGGGCGGCCCGGGGCAGCCCGTGCCCCCGCAGGGCACCGCCATGCCCGCGCTGCCGCCCGTTCCGACCGTGCCCCCGGTGCCGCTGATGGAGCATCCCGCCGGGCGGCGCCGGGCGCTGGGTGCGGCCGGTCCGGTGCAGCCCGGCGGTCCCGTGCCGGCGACCGGGCTCGGACCGGCGCCCGTTCCCGCCCAGGCCCCCGCGCGGCCCATCGCTCCCGAGGGCGGCTTCGCGCTGCCCGCCGGTCCGACCCCCGCTGCGCCGGCCCCGCAGGATTCCGTGATGGCCGGCTCGGCCCCCGCTCCCGCCGAGGCCGATGCCGAGGCCCCCGGTGGGCGGCGTGGCCGTCGGGTCCTGGGCGCGCCCGGCACCGCGGACGAGGCCTCCGCCGTACCGTCGGCCGCGGCCGAGGGGGACCCCGTACATCCCACCGGGCGGCGGCGGGCGCTGACGAACCCGCCGGCCTGGCCGGTTCCCGCGGCCCGGACCGCTCCGGAGGACGCCGAGGCGGCCTCCGGCCAGGCCGCGGTGCCCGGGGCCCGGCAGCCGCAGGAGACCCCGGCCGACGGCCAGACCGCCCAGCCGATCAGCGTGCGCGCCCTCGGCACGCTCGGGCAGGGCATCTCCGTGGACCCGGCCGGTTCGGGCTCCGGCCGCCGGCGCCGGCTCTCCGAGCCCGCTCCGCAGGGCCGGGCCTTCGCCATAGGAGCCCCCGAGGCGGGCTCCGCCGAGGGTCCGGAGCCGCTGGACGGGCCCGGGGGCGCCGTCGAGGTGGTCAACCGTCCCGTGCCGCGGCCCGTCGATGACGAGCTGCCGCCGGAGCCGCTGGACAACCCGCGACGGCTGCTGGTGTGGCCCGCGCCGGACGTGCAGACACAGCAGGCGCTCAGCGACCGCGGCTACCGCCCGGTGATCGTGCACTCCCGCGAGGAGGTGGACGCGCAGATCGCCGCGTTCCCCGCCGCGCTGTTCGTGGATCCGCTGACCGGGCCGATCACCCGGACCGCCCTGCAGTCCCTCCGCCAGGCCGCGGTGGCCGCCGAGGTGCCCGTACTGGTCACGGCCGGGCTCGGGCACGCCACTCGTGAGGCGGCGTACGGCGCGGATCCGGCCGTCCTGCTGAAGGCGCTCGCGCCGCGTGACAGCGAGCAGCACCCCTCCCGGGTCCTGCTGATCGAGGAGCACGACGCGATCGCGACCGCGCTGACCGCAGCGCTGGAGCGGCGCGGCCTCCAGGTCGCGCGGGCGGGCGCCGATACCGACGCCGTGGAGCTGGCGACGCGGATACGGCCCAACCTCGTCGTCATGGACCTGATGCAGGTGCGCCGCCGGCGGGCCGGGATCGTGGACTGGCTGCGTGCCAACGGGCAGCTGAACCACACCCCGCTGGTCGTCTACACGACGGCCGGCATCGAGCCGTCCGACATGCCGCGGCTGGCATCCGGCGAGAGCGTGCTCTTCCTCGCCGAACGGGCCACGACGGCGGACGTCCAGGGCCGCATCGTGGACCTGCTGGCCAAGATCGGCACCAACTAGCCATCCTGGCCCGATGGCCATCACCCAGACGACCGAGCACACCGTCCCCGCCGACAACGGGGAGGTGAACCTGCTGATCGCGCGGCAGGTGGAACCGGGGCACGAGGAGACCTTCGAGGCCTGGGCCCACGGGATCCTGGAGACGGCCGCGGGCTTCCCGGACCACCTCGGGTACGGACTCTTCCGTCCGGCGGCGGAGGGCGGGCCGTGGTTCCTGGTCCACCGCTTCCGCAACCAAGAGGCCTTCCAGCGCTGGCAGGACTCCCCGGAGCGGGCGGAGTGGTTCTCGAACTGCCTCGGGCACCACCACACGGAGATAGCCCGCCGTGAACTGCACGGCATGGAGACCTGGTTCGCCAAGCCGGGTACGACCCGGCCCGCGCCGCCGCGGTGGAAGATGGCGATCAGCTCGGGGCTGGCCATCTTCCCGATCTCGCTGGCCGGCAACGCGGTGCTCGGGCCGTACCTGGTGGATGTGCACTTCGTACTGCGGACGGCGGCCTTCGCCATCATCTTCAGCACCCTGATGACCTATGTGGCCATGCCCGCCGTCAGCAGGCTGCTGCGGCCATGGCTCACGAAGGACTGAGGGAGGCGAAGGCCGGCGCGGTCAGTCCAGCTTCGTGACGTCCAGCGCGCCGTCCGCGTACTGCTTGCGGATCACCTTCTTGTCGAACTTGCCGACACTGGTCTTCGGGACCGACTCGATGATCGTCCAGCGCTCCGGCAACTGCCACTTGGCGATGGACTGGCTGAGGAACGCGCGCAGCCCCGCGTAGTCGACGGTCGCGCCCTCCTTCAGGACGACGGTGGCCAGCGGGCGCTCGCCCCACTTGTCGTCGGGGACCGCCACGACCGCGGCCTCGGCGACCTCGGGGTGGGCCATCAGCGCGTTCTCCAGCTCGACACTGGAGATCCACTCGCCGCCGGACTTGATGACGTCCTTGGCCCGGTCGGTGAGGGTGAGGTAGCCGTCGGGGCTGATGACGCCGACGTCGCCGGTCTTGAGCCAGCCGTCCGCGCTGAACTTGTCCTCGGGCCGGAGGGGTTCGCCGGACGCCCCGCCGTAGTAGGAGCCCGCGATCCAGGTGCCGCGCACCTCCAGCTCGCCCGCCGATTCGCCGTCCCAGGGCAGGATGCCGCCGCCGGGACCGACCAGGCGGGCCTCGACACCCGCCGGGAAGCGGCCCTGCGTGATCCGGTAGGGCCACTCCTCCTCGGCACTGAGCCCGGCCGGCGGGTGGGCCATCGTGCCCAGCGGCGAGGTCTCGGTCATGCCCCAGGCGTGGCAGAGGCGGACGCCGAGCTTGTCGTACGCCTCCATCAGGGAGGGCGGACAGGCCGCGCCGCCGATGGTGACCTGCTTCATCGAGCTCAGGTCGCGGGGATGCGCGGTGACCTCGGCGAGGAGGCCCTGCCAGATGGTGGGGACGGCCGCGGCGTGCGTCGGCTTCTCCCGCTCGATCATCTCGGCGAGCGGAGCGGGCTGGAGGAACCGGTCCGGCATCAGCATGTTGATGCCGGTCATGAAGGTGGCGTGCGGCAGGCCCCAGGCGTTCACGTGGAACTGCGGGACCACGACGAGGGTGGTGTCCTTGTCGGTCAGACCCATCGACTCGGCCATGTTGACCTGCATGGAGTGCAGGTAGATCGAGCGGTGCGAGTAGACGACGCCCTTGGGGTCCCCGGTGGTGCCAGAGGTGTAACACATGGCCGCCGCCTGGCGTTCGTCCAGCTCGGGCCAGTCGTACGTGTCGGCGCGGCCCGCGAGCAGTTCCTCGTACTCGTGCACGCGCACGTCCAGGCCCGCGAGCGCGGAGCGGTCGCCGACGCCCGAGACGACGACGTGCTCGATGGTCGGCAGGTGCGGCAGCAGCGGCACCAGCAGGGGCAGCAGGGTGCCGTTGACCAGCACGACGCGGTCGGCCGCGTGGTTCACGATGAAGACCAGCTGCTCGGGAGGGAGCCGCAGGTTGAGGGTGTGCAGGACCGCGCCCATGGACGGGATCGCGAAGTATGCCTCGATGTGCTCGGAGTTGTTCCACATGAGGGTCGCAACCCGGTCGTCCTGCTGCACACCGAGCTCGTCGCGCAGGGCGTTCGCGAGGCGGGTGGCGCGGGTACCGATCTCGGCGAAGCTGCGGCGGTGCGGCTCAGCCTCCCCGGTCCAGGTCGTGACCTGGGACTTCCCGTGGATCGTCATCCCGTGCTGGAGTATGCGGGTGACGAGGAGTGGTACGTCCTGCATGGTGCTCAGCAAAGCGTCCTCCCGGTGAGCGCTGCGGCGCCGCGGCGGCTACGGATGCTGCCGATTCTGCGCACGTACCGGTCGGCATGTCACTACCTGGGAGTACAGACCACGGCGTGTTTCACGTGAAACATCGCCGCTCGCCCGACTCCGGGTGGGCTCCGGCTCTGTGTTTCACGTGAAACATCGCCCGCCTCACTTGACCGGCGTGAGCTCCGGATCCTCGCGGAGTTTGCCGAGGGCGCGGGAGACGGCGCTCTTGACGGTGCCCACCGAGACTCCCAGCAGTTCGGCGGTCTGCACCTCACTGAGGTCCTCGTAGTAGCGCAGGACGACCATGGCCCGCTGCCGGTCGGGCAGCCGGGTCACTGCGCGCCACATCGCGTCGCGCAGGGCCTGCGCCTCCGCGGGATCGGCGGCAGGGGCCCCCTCCGTCTCCGGGAGCTCGTCGCAGGCGAACTCGTCGACCTTGCGCTTGCGCCACTGGGAGGTGCGGGTGTTGACGAGGGCCCGCCGGACGTAGCCGTCGAGGGCGCGGTGGTCCTCGATGCGGTCCCAGGCCATGTACGTCTTCGCGAGGGCCGTCTGGAGCAGGTCCTCGGCATCGCACGGGTTGGCGGTGAGGGAGCGCGCGGTGCGCATCAGGACCGTTCCGCGGGTCCGGACGTACGCCGAGAACGACGGGTACGGCGTCGGCTGCGCGGCGAGCGTGCACACGGGCGTGGTCATGGCTCCACGCTAGGAGCGCCCGCGCGCCGTGGGATCGGCCGCAAGTGCCGAAGGGGGATCCGCCTCAGGTTGTAGGAGTAGGGCAAACCCCACCCCCTGAAGGTGGAGGAGGCGGGGCCCGGGTGGGACGGCGGTCTCAGCCGTCGGCTCCGAGGATCAGCCCGGAGGTAGGCACCCCGGTACCCGCCGTGACGAGTACGCGCTCCGCCCCCGCGACCTGGTTGACGGAGCTGCCGCGCAGCTGGCGCACGGCCTCGGCGATCCCGTTCATGCCGTGCAGGTAGGCCTCGCCCAGCTGGCCGCCGTGGGTGTTGAGCGGCAGCGCGTCGGCGGCGACGAAATCGCCCGCTTCGCCCGGCGCGCAGAAGCCGAACTCCTCCAGCTGCATGAGCACGAAGGGGGTGAAGTGGTCGTAGAGGATGCCGACGTCGATGTCCGAGGGCCGCAGCCCGCTGGTCCGCCACAGCTGGCGGGCGACCACGTTCATCTCGGGCAGCCCGGTGAGGTCGTCGCGGTAGAAGGAGGTCATGCCTTCCTGGCGGCGCCCGGCGCCCTGCGCGGCCGCGGTGATCATGGCGGGCGCGTTGCGCAGGTCGCGTGCCCGCTCGACCGTGGTGACGACGAGGGCCTGGCCGCCGTCGGTCTCCTGGCAGCAGTCCAGCAGTCGCAGCGGCTCCACGATCCAGCGTGAGGCGGCGTGGTCGGCGAGGGTGATGGGCTTGCCGTGGAAGTACGCGGCGGGGTTGTTCGCGGCGTGCCGGCGGTCGGTGACCGCGACGTGCCCGAAGGCCTCGGGGGTGAGGTTGTAGGTGTGCAGGTAGCGCTGGGCCGTCATGGCCACCCAGGAGGCGGGGGTCAGCAGCCCCCAGGGCAGGGACCAGCCGAGCGCCGCCCCCTCGGCGGAGGGCTCGCGCTGCTGGACGCCGGCGCCGAAGCGGCGTCCGGAGCGCTCGTTGAAGGCGCGGTAGCAGACCACGACCTCGGCGACCCCGGTGGCGACGGCGAGGGCGGCCTGCTGGACGGTGGCGCAGGCCGCGCCGCCGCCGTAGTGGATACGGGAGAAGAAGGAGAGGTCCCCGATACCGGCCGCCTGGGCGACGGTGATCTCGGGGCTGGTGTCCATCGTGAAGGTGACCATGCCGTCGACGTCGGCGGGGGTCAGTCCTGCGTCGTCGAGGGCGGCGTGGACGGCCTCGACGGCGAGCTTGAGCTCGCTGCGGCCGGAATCCTTGGAGAACTCGGTGGCGCCGATCCCGGCGATGGCCGCGCGGCCACCGAGTTCGTCGCGGGTGCGCACGCTCATGCCGGCACCTCCGCGGTGACCGTGCCCGTGACGTGGCGGCCGATGCCGTTGGCCCCGACCACGCTGATCTCGACCGTGGTCCCGGCCACGGCGGTGACGGTGCCGGTGAAGGTCATCGTGTCGCCCGGGTGGTTCGGGGCGCCCAGCCGGATCGCCACCTTGCGCAGCACGGCGTGCGGTCCGAGGTGGTCGGTGACGTAGCGGCCGACCAGGCCGTTCGTCGTCAGGATGTTCATGAAGATGTCCGGTGAGCCCTTCTCGCGCGCCAGAGCCGCGTCGTGGTGCACGTCCTGGTAGTCACGGGAGGCGATCGCACCCGCCACGATCAGCGTGCGGGTGACCGGGATCTCCAGCGGCGGCAGTGTGTCGCCGACCTTCATGCGTGTTCCCCCTCGGCTATCGAAGCTCCCAGCTCGGCCAGCAACTCGCTGCCGCAGCCCAGATACGCGTCCAGCTGGCGCCCCCACAGGAAGTGCCGGTGGACGGGGTGGTCCAGGTCGGCGCCCATGCCGCCGTGCAGGTGCTGGCCCGCGTGCACGACCCGCTTCCCCGCCTCCGAGGCCCACCAGGCCGCGGTCAGCGCGTGTTCGCGCGCCGGGAGCCCCTGGTCGATGCGCCAGGCCGCCTCGTACGTGGTGACCCGGATCGCCTCGGTGTCCATGTACGCGTCGGCAGCGCGCAGCATGACCCCCTGGTTGGTGGAGAGCGGCCTGCCGAACTGCTCGCGGCTCGAGGTGTACTCCACCGCCCGGGCGAGCGAGCCTGCGCAGACACCCGCCTGGAGGCCGGCGAAGGCGGTGCGGGCAGCAGCCAGGACCTCGTCGTAGGCGCGGGCTCCGCCGAGCCGTTCCGCCGCGGCGCCGTTCAGGGTCAGCCGTCCCGCCGACCAGGGGGCAGTCGTCTCCACCGGCGCGGTCCGCACGCCGGGCGCGTCCGTCCGCAGGATCCACAACGCCCGGTCGGCGTCCGGGACCAGTACGTGCGTGGCCTCGCGCAGCCAGGGCACGGCGGGGGCGGTCCCGGTGAGCCGCCCGTCCTGCGCGGTGATCCGGCCGCGGGCCGGGAAGGCCCCGGTGGCCACCGCCTCGCCGCTCTCCAGGGCGGGCAGCAGCCGGGCACGCTGCTCGGCGCTGCCGTGCGCCGCCAGCGGGAGCATCCCGTACACGCAGGTGGCGGCGTACGGGACCTGGGCGGTGGTGCGGCCCTGTTCCTCCAGCAGCAGGACCAGTCCGAGCAGGCCGATTTCCTGGACGGCGGCGATCAGCCCGGATGCGGCGAGGGCCTTCCACAGCTCGGCGTCGCTGCCGGTGCCGGCCGCGGCGAGGCGTTCGTGGGTGGCGAGGTCCCCGAAGATCCGGGCGGCGAGACCGGCCGCGGCTGCCTGCTCCTCGGTGGGGTGGAAGTCCATCAGCCCTCGCTCCCGCGGAAGACGGGGAGTTCGAGGTCGTCGTCGACGCGCAGGAACTCCAGCTGTACGGGCAGCCCGATGCGCACCTTGTCGTAGGGGACGCCGGTGACGTTGCTGATCATCCGGACACCTTCGGCGAGTTCGATGAGCGCCACGGCGTACGGGCCCCCCGCGGCATCGGGATCCTCGTGCGCGGTGAAGGCGGGGAACTGCGGATGGTGCATGACGACGTAGCTGAACACCGTGCCGGCGCCGGAGGCCTCGACGGTGTCCCACTCGGGGGAGGCGCAGGCGTTGCAGCCGGGGAGCCAGGGGAACCGCAGGGTGGCGCAGGCGGTGCAGCGCTGGATCAGCAGCTTGTGGTCCCGGACCCCGGTCCAGAATCCCTCGTTGTCGCGGTTGATCACCGGGCGGGGGCGCTGGGCCTTGGGCCGCTGTTCCCGCGCCCGCCCGGCCGGCGCGTACTTGAGGATCCGGAAGCGGTGCGTGCCGGCCGGCTCGCCGTCCGCGTGGACGTCCATGCGCGTCGTGACGAAGTGTCCGGTGCCCAGCCGGGTCGTCTTGCGCGGCGACACGGACTCGATGACGGCGTCGAAGGTGATCGCGTCGCCGGGGCGCAGCGGGCGCAGGTACTCCTGCTCGCAGTCGGTGGCGACGACGGAGGTGAAGCCCGCGGCGTCGAGCAGCGCGAGGAGCTCGTCGTAGGCGGAGGAGCGGTCCGTGTGGCCGGAGAGGCCGCCCATCGTCCAGGCTTGGAGCATCGTGGGCGGAGCGATGGCGTCCGGGCCGGTGTAGGCCGGGTTGGCGTCGCCCATCGCCTCGCACCAGTGGCGGATCATCGGCTGGTTGACGGCGTCCTTGCCCCGGCCCGCGGTGGCGGCGGGCCGGCCCTCGAAGGCCGTGAGCAGGGCGAGGAACCGGCCTGCCTCGTCCACTGCGCCGGCAGCGTCTGCCGTCATCGCTTCCTTCCCTTCATACCGAGCCGCATCATGGCGACGATCTCCCGCTGGACCTCGCTGACCCCGCCGCCGAAGGTGTTGATCTGGGCGGCTCGGTTCATCCGTTCCAGCTCGCCTCCCGCGAAGGCCGCGGGCCCCCGGACGAGGGCTTCCTCGCCCACCACCTCCTGGCACATCCGGTACACCTCGACGGTCGATTCGGTCCCGAGGAACTTCACGCCGCTCGCGTCGCCGGGAGCCAGGGTGCCGCCGCCCACGTCCTGGACGAGGCGCCAGTTGAGGAGGCGTACGGCGGCCAGCCGGGCGTGTGCCTCGGCGAGGCGGGACCGTACCCAGGGCAGGTCGGCGGGGCGCTCGCCGGTGACCGGGTCGGGGGTGCGGGCGTGGGCGAGGGCCGCCTCGTAGAAGTCCTCGGCCTGCATGCCGATGGCGGCGAGGGCCACCCGCTCGTGGTTGAGCTGGTTGGTGATCAGCCCCCAGCCGCCGTGCTCGGGGCCGACGAGGTTGCCGGCGGGTACGCGCACGGAGTCGTAGTACGTCGCCGTGGTCGTGAGCCCGCCGACGGTGTCGATGGGTGTCCAGGAAAAGCCGGGGGCGTCGGTGGGGACCAGGATGATCGAGATGCCCTTGTGTTTGGGGGCCTCGGGGTCGGTGCGGCAGGCGAGCCAGATCCAGTCCGCGTTCTGGGCGTTGGAGGTGAAGATCTTCTGGCCGTCGATGACCCAATAGCCGCCGTTCAAGTCGACCTCGGCGCCTTGTCCGGCCTGGGCGCCCTCGCGGACGGCGCGGGTGCGCAGGGCGGCGAGGTCGGTGCCGGCCTCGGGCTCGGAGTAGCCGATGGCGAAGACGATCTCGCCCGTGAGGATCCGGGGCAGGAAGTAGTCCTTCTGCTCCTGGGTGCCGTACTTCATCAGGGTCGGGCCGACCGTATTGAGCGTCACCATGGAGACGGGGGCTCCGGCCCGGTAGGCCTCGTCGAAGAAGACGAACTGCTCGGCGGGGCCGCGGCCTTGGCCCCCGTACTCGACGGGCCAGCCGAGGCCGAGCAGTTCGTCGGCACCGATGCGCCGCAGCAGTTCGCGCTGGCGGGCCGGATCTTCGGGAACCCCGTCCGGCAGCAGGTTCTTGAAGTACTCGCGCAGTTCGGCGCGCAGCCGCAACTGGCCTTCGGTCGGGGCGAGGTGCACGGCGCTGGCCTCCCGGCATCACATCATCGAGTGACCTGACTGTCCGTCAGATTCACCTGTGGTGTCAAGGTCGGCGAGGGGTCGGGCGGGGGCCTCGTGGGGCTGGGGACCGGGCGGGCATGCGCGAGGGCGCCTGCGCTACCGGACCCCAGCCGGTCCGGTCGCACAGGCGCCCTCTTCAGTCGAAGCGGCTCAGGCCGCGGCTACCACCAGGGGTGGAAGTTGACGGCGACGTTCGAGTTGGACTGGTCGATCGCGGTGAGGGCCGAGCCGTTGACCTGCGCGGTGTTGCTCTGGTTGGAGGCGCCGGAACCGGTCGCCACCTGCTGCGACGTGGACGAGTTGCCGTTGTTGTCACCGCCCACGCCACTGCCGATGATGCTGGCGACGCTCGCATTCGATCCGTCGTTCGCGAAGGAGCCGTTGTCGGCCGAGGCCGCCCCGCCGAACAGCGTGATGGCGAGGGGAAGCGCGGCGACAGCGGCGACGACGCGGGCGGTACGGATGCTTGCCATGTCTGAATCCTCCAGAAAGCGAAGTGGGGCTTGCTCCAAGGCAGTTGGCCGACCGCCTCGGTCGTTGTGCGTGCTGACGACGTCGCGAGATCAGAGTTGCCCACCGAATCCCCGGCGAACCACCCCGGAGGATGCGATTCCCCCGCAAGTATGACCAACATCGGATAAACCCCGTTCGCGCCCCCGGCGCCACAGGGCAGCACCCTCGTACCTCCTGAAACCCCTGCCCCACAGGGGATGAAGCGTTCCACCAGACCACCGTGTCCGGACATGCCGAAAAGGGCCGCGCCGTCCGGGAACCCCACCGTCTCCCGGGCCTGCGGCCCTGCAATACCAAGCTTTGCGCCCCCTGTGCGCCCCCGGCGTCCGCCGTGCAATCCATCCGTGCCCCGCTCCGGGGCACACCACGTGGCGCGATCCTCGGTCACATGTGACCGGGCTCCAGCGCCGGTTCCTACGTCCCTTCCCAGAGGCAGCGCGTACGCCTACGCGGCGAGCACGAGCACGTCCCGGGCGGCTCCGGCGGCGGATCCCGCGGACGCACCGGCGGGGGCGGGGACACCGGCGCGGGCGGGCGCACCGGCGGGGGCACCGATCCGGATCAGGCTTCGGACGGCGGTTCCCGGGCCGGCACCCATGGCCGCGGCGGTCGTCGAGCGACGGACGGACGGGGTCTTGCCGTGCGCCTCGGCGCGGATCCGCTGCTTGATGGTCGGCGGCAGCGATCCGCCCCGCATCATCGCCCGCCAGGTCCGGCGGGCCGTGAAGGCCGGACGGCGCACCGCGGCGGCGGGGGCGGCGGGCGCGGCCGGGGCGGTGCCGGAGGGGGTGGCCGCAGCGGCCTTCCCACCGAGGCCGAGAGAGCTGAGGAGAGCCACGAGGGCGGCGAGGACGGAGGTCCAGATCGAGGAGAGGGTGCTGCGCTGAGCCATGACGGGTGCCTCGTTTCGAGATGTTCCGACGGGCGGATCTGAATACATTCGTCATGATGTGGCCGCAACCGCACAGCCCCCACGCCCCGCGCCGATCTTCCGACAAACACCACTCGGAAGGCCCAGCCCGAGGAGTGGTCTTCGACGGCGACCATGCACCACAGAGGCCTCTGAGCCCCTTCTGACCTGCGCCTTCGCCCCATGTCAGGGCGCGGACCACGCAGCGGCACGCGCGCGTCGCGTCGGCAAGTCGGACATCGCGTCGCCCGCCCTCACCTCGGCGGGGAGCGCTTTCGGCCAATGGGCACGGTCGTCCGTTGCTCCTCGGCCCACAATGGGCCCAGAGCCGTGAGCGCTCGTCGCGCGCGAGGGAGAGGGCTTATGCCGCTGGTCGCAAGCACGGGCATGACCGGTCGGGGAGTCGAGATGACCCGGGTGGGTGATCGGTGGCGGGTGACCCGGCCGTGGCCTCCCCGGCTGCGTCCGTTCATCCACAGCTACGCCGGCTACTGGGAGGCGGCGGCCACGCCCTACCGGGTCCGGCTGGTGCCCACCGGCCGGGCCGTCGTGGTGATCAACCTCGGCGAGCCGTTCGCCCAGGTCCGGCGGCTGGGGGACGCGACCGCGAGCAGCCAGGTGACCGGCTCGCTGATCGCTGGTCTGGAGGACGGGCCCCGCGTGTGCGACCACCCTGGCGGCCAGGAGGCGATTCGGCTCGAGCTGACCCCCCTGGGCGCGTTTCGGCTGTTCGCCATGCCGATGAACGAGTTGACCAACAGGGTGGTCGAGCTCTGCGACGTCCTCGGCCCCGGGACCGGTGTGCTGGTGGAACAGCTGAGGGCCACCAGCGACTGGGCGGCCCGGTTCGACCTGCTGGACCTCACGCTGTCGGCCCGGCTCGATCACGGCCCGGACCCCGCGCCCGAGGTGCGCCACGCCTGGCGGCTGCTGTCGCGTGCCGACGGGGCGATCCCGGTCGGCCGGATCGCGGCCGAAGTCGGCTGGAGCCAGGGCTACCTGATCCGCCGGTTCACGGAGCAGATCGGCCTGACGCCCAAGACCTCCGCCCGGGTGCTGCGCTTCCATCGGGCGATGCGGCTCCTCACCCGCGAGGGATCAGATCTCGCCGAAGTCACCGCCGCCTGCGGCTTTTACGACCAGGCCCACCTCAACCGCGAGTTCCGCGCACTGGCCGGGATCACCCCGGGCCGCTTGGCCGCCGCTCGCCTGGCGGAGGGAGCCGTCCCGCTGTAAGGAGCGAGGTCAAATTTGTCCAAGCCAGCCGGTCCGCGCGTCGATAGTGTCCCCGTTCGTAGTGGCCCAGAGGGGGAGGCTCGATGGAAGACCTGCTGCGCATCCTGGTATCCGGCGCGATCACCGGCGGTTTGATCGGTTTGGCGGGAGCCCTCGGCGCGCGCCGGCGCAGACGCCGAGAGGGCGGTGGCACCAACGGCCGCTGACGCCCGGCTCGCGGCCTGGGCCGGACGGCTGTCTCCTGGCCCCACATGCACTGGTCAGCGACGGGACACGGGGGATCCCGGCGCTGACCGGTGAACGCAGAGGGCGGGCCCCCGTAGCGGGGACCCGCCCTCTGGCCGGTCAGTTCCCTGACCTGGAAGCGGTGGGTGTGGGATTTGAACCCACGGTGACTCGCGCCACGACGGTTTTCAAGACGGGTCCGCTCTCAGCGTCCGTATGGTGCCTGAGCTGTGCAGGAGCTCCCGGTGGAGGTACCTGTGCGCACATCTGGCCCGCGCATGGCCCAGAAGGTGTCGGATGAGCTCGGTCTAGACGAGTAAGTCCGAAGTCTCGGGCGCATGAAGCGAGGGTCTCGTTGATCTGTTTGTGACGACAGATCTCGAAACCCTCGCTACAGCACTGT
>NZ_JBVJFA010000023.1:81974-131227 GCF_055588085.1 Streptomyces sp. NPDC046303 | reverse complement strand
CACTCTCGCCGCACCGGCCGAAAGCCCACGTACGTCCAGTACGCGGGCATCCGGCCGGCACGCCGAGAGCACGCACCGGACACCGCTCCTTCACCGCGGACCTCCGTCAGACACCCCCTAGCCTGGAGGCATGGGCGGCGAGCTCGTGACGCTGTTCCTCGCCGGTGACGTGATGCTCGGGCGCGGCGTGGACCAGATCCTCCCGTACCCCGGCGATCCGCGCCTGGCGGAGGCGTACGTGCGTGATGCCCGCACGTACGTCGAGCTCGCGGAGGCCGCGAGCGGCCCGATTCCCCGGGGGGCGGCCTTCACCTGGCCGTGGGGCGAGGCGCTGGGCCTCCTCGACGCGGCCGCGCCCGACGCCCGGATCGTCAACCTGGAAACCTCCGTCACCCTGAGTGACGACGCATGGCCCGACAAAGGGGTGCACTACCGCATGCACCCCGACAACCTGCCGTGCCTGGCCGCCGCGCGGCCCGACGTCTGCGTCCTCGCCAACAACCACGTCCTGGACTACGGCCGCCGCGGGCTGGCCGAAACCCTCGACGCGCTCGCCGGCGCGGGCCTGCGGACGGCGGGAGCCGGACGGGACCTCGCCGAGGCGCGCAGGCCCGCGGTCCTTCCCCTGCCCGGGGGCCGGCGCCTGCTGGTGTTCGCCCTGGGGATGGCGTCCAGCGGTATCCCCCACGCCTGGGCGGCCACCGCGGACCGCAGCGGGGTCGACTTCCTCTTCGAGGCCTCGGAGGCCGCCGCGGCGGAGGTGGTCCGCCGCATCCGCCGGGCCAAACGCTCCGGCGACCTCGCGGTCGTCTCCGTCCACTGGGGCTCGAACTGGGGCCACACCGTCCCCCGCGACCAGATCCGCTTCGCGCACGCGCTCGTGGACGGCGGCGCGGACCTCGTCCACGGGCACTCCTCGCACCATCCGCGCCCGGTCGAGGTGTACCGCGGACATCCGGTGTTCTACGGCTGCGGCGACCTGATCGACGACTACGAGGGCATCGGCGGCCACGAGCGGTACCGGGACGACCTGCGCCTGCTGTACCTCGTCGCGCTGGAGCCGGACACCGGACGGCTCGCCCACGCCCGGCTTGTCCCGCTGCAGGCGCACCGGATGCGCCTGCGCCGCGCCTCCCCGGAGGACTCCGGCTGGCTCCACGGGGTCCTCGCCCGCACCAGCCGGGACTTCGGCACCCGCATCGCCCTGGACCCGGAGGGCGCTCTCACCGTCCACCCGGTCCGTCCGCCGGCGCGGCCCCCGGCCGCCGTCAGGGAATGGTGAGTTCGCCTCCGCGGTGGAAGCTCTCGCGCTCCTCCACGACGTACGGGGCCATGACCTCGCGGCGCTGCTCCTCCGCGTCGGAGGACCGCCACTCGTCGCAGGCCTGCCGGGAGTCCCACAGGGACACTCCGGTGATCTCCTGCCCGTCCTCGGACCAGTACGCGAACGCGCGGCGCATGCCGTCCGGGTGGGACGCCGGGCGCCACGCCCTCTCGAACTCCTCCAGCGTGCCGGGCTTGATGCGGCGCGTCGTCACCCAGACGAACGTCTCCTGCATGGCGGCCTCCTCGCCTCCTCGTTCTCTGACCACCGTAGGTCCGCGGAGCCGCTTCCGCCTGCCGCCGGTGCCCGGCGCACCCTCCACCCGTAACCGATCGGACGGCGGCGGGTTAACACGAGGGGCCTTCGAGAGGCGTGCCGATCCGAAGGAAACGTGCATGGCGCAGGAGTACACGACGTCCCTCCGGCTGCGCCTGCGGTACCGGTTCGACCATCTCGTGGCAGGGGGGACCACCGCACTGATCGGCTGGCTGGCGCTGGCCTGCCTGGCCGTGGTGGTCCCGGCGAGCGCGGTTCTCGTGTGGGCCGACCGGTCGGCCCCGACGACCCTCTCCGGCCGGCTCACGGCGATGTGGGTCAGCGTCGGGCAGACGCTCAAGATCGGCGGCGCGGTCGGCCCCCCGCTCTACGTACTGGCATCGGTGGCGCTCGCCCTGGTCGCCCTGCTGTTCGTGTCGACGCTGGTCAGTCTGATCACCACCGGCATCAACCGGCGCATCATGGCGCTTCGGCTCGGGCACTCCACGGTGCTGGAAGCGGGGCACACGGTCGTCCTGGGATGGTCCGACCAGATCTTCCCCGTGGCCGGGGAGCTGGTGGCCGCCAACGCCAACCAGCGCCGGTCGGCCATCGCGGTGCTCGCCCCGAAGGACAAGGTGGAGATGGAGGACGAGCTCTCCACCCGCATCACCGACCGGGGCAGGACGCGCATCATCTGCCGCAACGGCAGCACCACCGACCCCACGGAGCTGGTCAGGGTGAGCCCGCGGACGGCGAAGGCCGTGCTCGTGCTGCCGCCCGCCGGGGAGGCCGGCGACTCGCACGTGGTGAAGACCCTGCTCGCCCTCAACGCGGCCGTACCCGGGGGCGGTGAAACGGTGGTGGTGGCCGCCGTCCGCGACGCGCGCAACCGCGCCACCGCCAGGCTGGCCGCCGGGCCGGGCGGACACGTCCTGTGCGTCGACGACATCGTTGCCCGGCTCCTCGTGCAGACCGCCCGTCAGCCCGGCCTCTCGCTCGTGTACCAGGAGCTGCTGGACTTCGCGGGCGACGAGTTCTACACCGTCGCCGCCGGGGACCTCGCGGGGCGCCGCTTCGGGGAGGCACTGCTGTCGTTCGCCACGTCCTGCGTGGTCGGCCTGCTGCACGCCGACGGACGCGTCGCCCTCAATCCGGATCCGGAGGCGGCCGTCATCGGACCGGGCGACCGGATCATCGTCATCTCCCGGGACGACGACACCGCCGTACCGGCTGACGTGGGCGCCTGCGTCGACGAGGAGGCGATCGTCGCCGCCCGGCCCGGGGCCGCCGTGGCCGAACGCCTGCTCCTGCTCGGCTGGAACCGCCGTGCTCCGTTCCTGGTGGATCAGCTCGACCAGTACGTGAGCCCGGGCAGCGCTCTCGATGTCGTCGCCCTCGACGACGGGGCGGGCAGCGCCTGCACCACGGCGATCCGGCGGCGTCTCGAAGTGGCCTTCCACAGCGGCGACATCACCGACCCGCACGTCCTGTCCAAGCTGGACGTGCCGTCGTACGACAGCGTGATCGTGATCGGTGAGGCGGACGCGGTGGTCACGGGCACGGCCGCGCCGGCCGACCAGGAGGACGCGCTGGCGGACGACAGGACGCTGGTCACGCTGCTGCACCTGCGGGCCATCGCGGAGGCCGCGGGGCGCGAACTCGTCCTCACCACCGAGATGTCCGACGACGGCAACCGGCTGCTCGCGCCCGCCCGGGACGGCGCCGACTTCATCGTGAGCGGCAGGCTGATCAGTCTGCTGATGACGCAGATCTCGGAGAGCCGCTACCTCGCCGAGGTCTTCGAGGAGCTGTTCGACGCGGAGGGCAGCGAGTTCCACCTCAAGCCGGCCGCGGACTACGTCCGGGCCGGCCGTGAGGTCCCGTTCGCCACGTTCGTCGAAGCGGCGCGCCGCCGCCGTGAGTGCGCGGTCGGCTACCGGCTGCGGGCTCAGGCCGCCACGGGCCCCGGCTACGGGCTGAGGATCAACCCCGACAAGCGGGAATCGGTCCGTCTCTGCGAAGGGGACTGGCTGATCGTGCTCGCCGAAAGCTGACGGCGCGCACGACCCGGGCGGTGGGGGCGAGCGGGGCGCTTCGGCGGCCGGGACGGCGCGGCCGCCGAAGCGCCGGCAGCCGCTCAGGGCGCCAGGTGGACCTCCAGGGCGGTCCGCACCGCGGACTCGAGGGCTCCCTCGATCCAGGCGGGCTTGATGGAGGTGTGGCACCCGGCGAAGTGCAGGTTGCCCTCGGGCTTGCGCACGTGGGGGAACAGCTCGGTGTGCTGGCCGGGCAGCAGTACGGAGGCCTCTCCGTAGGCGTACGGGTCGCGCATCCAGGACTGGGTGCGGCCGACTCCGGTGTAGAAGACCTCGATCCGCTGCCCGAACACCTCCTGGACTCCGGCCAGGGCGCGCGGGTAGCGCTCCTCGTCGTCGAGGGAGTCCCACTTCAGGGCGTCGTCCGACCAGCTGTACGAGGCGAGGACCACCCCGCCGGCGCTGCCCTCGACGGGGTAGGACGGCTGGAACATGAAGCGGTTGGGGTTGTCCGTGGCCGAGCCGCCTCCGATGACGCCGGCCGCCTCGGGCTGGTCGCGGCTGACGGACCGGCAGGCGGCGTAGTGGGCGCGCTGGGCGTCCGAGATGTGGCCCTTCGGCACGGACGGGTGGGCGCCCAGCAGGCTGCCGGCCTCGGGGGTCTGTGCGACCTGGTACTTCCGGTAGAGGCCGGGCTGCACGGCCTCCAGCTCGCGCTTCCAGTCGGCCTCGTCGAACTCCCACCACCGGCGGCTGAATTCGAGCAGCACCTTGGTGGCGGCGTCGTAGTGCAGTTCGGTGACCGCGCGCCGCTTGCCGTACGAGAGCGCGGGGGCGACCGGGATGTGGCGCAGTCCGGAGAAGGGGACGGTGATGATCGCGGTGTCGGCGGTGAAGCTCTCGCGGCGCACCGGGCTGCCGCCGCGGCCCTCCGAGACGGTGTCGACGGTGACCTTGCCCTCGCCGTGCGTGATGCGGGTGGCCCGGCGGTCGAGCCGTACCAGGTCCTTGACGCGGGCGTAGAGCGCGTCGGCCAGGGTGGCGGTGCCGCCGGGCAGTTCGAAGAAGGCTGTGTCGGGGCTGATCAGCGAGGCGCCGATGAAGCTGTGCACGAAGGCGAGGTGCAGCCGGGAGGTGAGGTTCTCGACCGTTCCGATCAGGTCGATGGTGCGCTCGTCGAGCTCGGCCACCTCGGTCAGGTAGCGGTACATCGACATGTGGCCGTAGCGCTGGATGACGCGGGCCCAGCCCTCGACGAGTTCCTTGTCCTTCTTGCCCTCGATCTCCTTGCGTACGGGAGCGAAGGCGTTGCGGACGATCTGCGCGGCGGGTACGGACTCGTACGCGGCCGGAACCCCGAAGGAGCGGTTGAGCGCCTGCGGGCTGCGCGCGTAGTCGGCCCGGCGGACGCGGATGCCGTTGACGAGGATCCACGTGCGGTAGGCGGGGCGGCCCGACCCGTCGACGTCGACCAGGTGGAAGCGCCTGCGCTTGAGGCCGAGGCTGTCGATCAGGCCGGTGACCAGCGGGTGGCTGTCCGGGATGCGCATGGCGCCGGCCTCGGCGTACTGCTTGGGGTCGGCGAAGGGTGCGGCCGCCTTCTCGTGGCCGCCGGTGCGGAAGGTCTTGATGCGGCCGCCGACCCGGTTGGCGTTGGCCTCGATGACGGTGACCTGGTGCCCGGCCTCGCGCAGCAGGTGCGCGGTGGTGAGCCCGGCGGGCCCGGCCCCGACGACCAGCACCTTCTTGCCGGGGCGGCGGGACCGGGGCAGGCCGTTCTTCAGGAGGACGTCCGCGTAGCGGGGTACCAGGGGCTGGTCGTCGTCGTCCCGTACGAGGATGGCCCGGGCGACGGTCAGGCAGGTCTCCCAGTCGGGGCGTGCGGAGCCGGACGGTGCCTGCGGGGTCCCGGCGGACGCGGCCGCGACCGAGAGCGCGCCGGCTCCGGCGACGGCGGCCGCGCCGGCGATGACGGTACGGCGGGAGGGGCGGCGGGCGGGGGCCGGTGCGGGCTCGTCCGGGGAGCCGGAACGGGAGGGCGGGTCGATGATCATGGGTCAACTGTTGCGGGCGGCAGGTGCCTTGGGCCCCGAAAAGCGCCCCGGCGGGGAACAACCACCCGGACGTGGTCACGGCCGACCGACGCTGACGAACTGGGTTTCGTACCGCGTCACCCGGCGGCCGGGTGGAGGGTGGCCTCTCCGGTGACCTCGATGCCGGTGCGTTCGCCGGGGGCCGCGGGGGCCGGGCCCGCGACGCGGACCTCGACGGGGGCGTCCACTCCGTCCACGTCGACGGTGACCATGGCGTCGTGGCCGTAGAAACGCACCTCGGTCACCGTGCCCGTGGCCGGGGCCGACTCCAGGTCCGTCAGCCGGATCTGCTCGGGCCGCAGCAGCACCACGCCGTGGCGCAGACCGCCCGGCGGGTCCGCCAGGGGGACGCGGCCCAGGGGCGTGGCGGCGGCGCCCTGTTCGACCGTGCCGGTGAGGAGGACGGCGTCACCGACGAAGGCGGCGACCCACGGATCGGCGGGGCGGCGGTAGACCTCGTGCGGTGTGCCGCACTGGGCGATCGCCCCGTTGCGGACGACGGCGACGAGGTCGGCCGTGGAGAGGGCTTCCTGCTGGTCGTGGGTGACCAGGACGGCGGTGGCCCCGGTGGCGTGCAGGGCGGCCCGTACGTCGTCGCGCAGACCGGACCGCAGGGCGCTGTCCAGGGCGTTGAACGGCTCGTCGAGCAGGACGAGTTGCGGCTGCGGGGCCAGGGCGCGGGCGAGGGCGACGCGCTGCTGCTGGCCGCCGGACAGTTCGTGCGGCATGCGGTCGCCGTAGCCCCCGAGGCCGACCAGTTCCAGCATCTCCTCGACGCGCAGGCGACGGGCGGCCCGGTCGAGGGCGGTCAGCCCGAAGGCGACGTTGCGCGCCACGTCGAGGTGCGGGAACAGGGCGCCTTCCTGGGGGACGATGCCGATGCGGCGGCGTTCGGGCGCGAGGTGGGTGCCGGGGCCGCTGAGGGTGCGCCCGCCGATGGCCACGGTGCCCGCGTCGGACCGCAGGAAGCCGGCGATGACGCGCAGCATGGTGGTCTTGCCGCAGCCCGAGGGGCCGAGTACGGCGGCCAGGGAGCCGGCGGGGACGGTCAGGTCGAGGCCGTCGAGCACGCGGGTACCGGAGCCGTACCCCTTCGTCAGGCCGGTGATCCGGAGGTCGTTCATGTGCGGTGCCTTCCCAGGAGGTAGGACGGGACGGCGGCCAGGACGATCAGTGCGGCCGCGTAGGGCGCGGCAGCGGCGAACGATCCGGTTCCGGTTTCCGTCCAGAGGCGGGTGGCCAGGGTGTCCATGCCGGTGGGGCGCAGCAGCAGGGTCGCCGGGAGTTCCTTCATGCAGACGACGAAGGTCAGGGCGGCTCCGGCGGCGACCCCGGGCGCGGCCAGCGGCACCGTCACCTCGCGCAGCACGCGCAGCGGGCTGCGGCCGAGCGAGCGGGCGACGTCTTCCAGCACGGGCGGGGACTGGAGTACGGCGGCGCGGGTGCCGGCCACGGCGACGGGCAGGAAGAGCACGGCGTACGCGCAGACCAGCAGCGGGAGTTCCTGGTAGAGCGGTTCGGCGTAGCGGACCGCGAAGAAGACCAGCGACAGCGCGACGGTGATGCCGGGCAGGGCGTGTCCGGCGTACGCGGCCTGCTCCAGGAGCCCGGCGGTGCGGCCCCGGTGGCGGGCGGCGATGACCCCGACGGGCAGGGCGAGGAGGGTGGTGAGCGCGGCTCCCGCGGCGGCGGCGCCGAGGGTCGTGCCCGCGGTGTCGAGGAGCCCGGCGGGGTCCCAGGTCGCGGAGTTGCCCACGGCCAGCCAGTAGGCGAGCGTGCCCAGCGGGGTGAGGACGGCGACGGCCGTGACGGCCGCGCACCAGGCCAGCGCGGGTATCCTCCACCGGCCCAGGGGTGCGGGGAGGGCGGGGCGGGCGGTGCCGCTGCCGGTCCTGGCGTGGCCGGCCCGGCCGCGGGTGCGGGCCTCGGCGGCCACGAGCAGGACGGTCATGACGACCAGGACGACGCTCAGCGCGGCGGCCGGGGTGCGGTCGAAGCTGGCCCGGTAGGAGGTGTAGATGCCGCGGGTGAAGGTGTCGTACCGCATCAGGGAGACGGCGCCGAAGTCGGAGAACACGTAGAGCGCGACGAGTACGGCGCCTCCGGCGGCCGCGGGGCGCAGCTGCGGCAGCGTGACGCGCAGGAAGGTGCGCAGCGGTCCGTGGCCGAGGGAGCGGGCGACCTCTTCCTGGGCCGGATCGGTGCCGCGCAGTGCGGCGGTGACGGGGAGGTAGACGTACGGGAAGCTCACCAGGGTCAGGGCGAGCGCGGCCCCGGTGAAGCCGGCGAGCGCCGGGGCCGCGGAGAGCCAGGCGAAGGCGGCCACGTAGCTGGGCACGGCCAGGGGCAGGGTCACCAGCACCGACCAGGCGCGGGCGCCGGGCAGGGCCGTACGTACGGTCAGCCAGGCCAGCGAGACGCCGAGCAGCAGGCAGGCGGCGACGACGACCGCGGCCAGTGCCAGGCTGCGGCCGAGCAGCTGGGCGGTGCGCTCGTTGGCGACGGCCTCCCAGGCGAAGGCGGGGCCGCGCTCCAGGGAGCGGACCGCGAGGTAGCCGAGGGGCAGCAGCGCGAACACGGCGGCGACGGCCGCGGGAAGGAGCAGGACGGCGGGCGGACGGCGCCCGGCAGGCGTCCGCCCGGCGCGCGTCCGCCCGGCGCGCGTCCGCCCGGCCGGCGGGGTGGCGCCGGTCGGGCGGACGGCCGGATCGGTCTGCGGGGCAGGATCCGCGGGGTGCATGACGGTCAGACCATCCCGGCTTCCTGCAGCATCTTCAGGGTCTCCTGAAGGGACTCGAGTTTGCCGAGGTCGATCTTGGGGGCTTCCAGGGAGGCCAGCGGCGGCAGGTTCTTGACCGAGCTCTGCACGCCCGCGGCCAGCGGGTATTCCTTGGTCTCGTCGGCGAAGTACTTCTGCGCCTTCTCCGAGAGGAGGAAGTCCACGGCCTTCTGGGCCGCGGCCGCCTGGTCGGTGCCCTTGACGATGCCGACCCCGGCCGTGTTGACGAGTGCGCCCGGGTCGCCGCCCGGCAGGAAGTGGATCTTCGCGCCGACCTTGCCCTCGCCCTTCTCGGCGACGCGCTCGTACCAGTAGTAGTGGTTGATCAGGCCGAGCGAGACCTCGCCCTTGCCGACGGCGTCGAGGACCTTGAGGTTGTTGTCGTAGACCTTGGGCTCGTTGGCCTTGAGGCCCTTGAGCCAGGCGCGGGTGGCCTCATCGCCCTCGAGGACGCGCATGCCGGTGACGAAGGCCTGGAAGGAGGCGTTGGTCGGCACGTAGCCGATCCTGCCCTTCCACTCCGGCTTGACCAGGTCGTGCACGCTGTCGGGCACCTTGGCCACCTGGCCCGGGTGGTACGCCAGGACGCGGACGCGTCCGGAGGTGCCCACCCAGTCGCCCGCGCCGCCGCGGAAGGCGGCATCGACCTTGTCGAGCGATTCCTGCGGCAGCTTCTCCAGCAGGCCCTTGGCGGAGAGGGCTCCGAGGGCGCCGGCGTCCTGGGAGAAGAACAGGCCGGCCTTGGTCTTGCCGCCTTCCTCCTGGATCTGGGCGGCGAGTTCGGCGCTCTCGCCGTAGCGGACGGCGACCGTGGTGCCGACGGCCTTCTCGAGGTCGTCCAGGAGCGGTTTGACGAGCTTCTCGTTGCGGCCCGAGTAGATCACGAGCCCGGCATCGTCCTCGTCGGCGCCGCAGGCGGCGGCAGCGGGAAGCATGAGCATCGCCGCGAAGAGCGCGGTCAGACGTCGGGCCAAGGGGCGTCGCATGGAATGCCTTCCTGCACTGCAAGAGGAGATAACTACTCCCGAACGCCCAATAAGTAAGGTAAAGCTAACCTAAAGGTCAAGGGTGACGCACGCAACGTTTCGGTTGCACCACCCTCCTGCCGGAGCGGCGGCGGAGCCGACCCTACCGGCACGCTCGCCCGTGTACTCACAGTGGATCTTCCGTGTACCGGATGTGATGTTTCTGTGACTATCCCGCCAGGTAAGCCTTTCCTAAGATGCGCTCGTGACAGCCCCCTCCGACCTGCTCCCCGGCGCCCACGACGCCGCGGCCGCCCCTGGTGCCGCGTCCGTCGCGTCCGTCGCGTTCGCCCGCGGGCTCGCGGCGCACGGCGACCGCACGGCCGTCATCACCGCCGACGGCCACGTGACGTACCGCGAGCTGGCCGCACGGGTCGGCGCGACCGTCCGCCGCCTCGGCCGGGAACGCCGTCTGGTCCTGCTGGTCGGTGCCAACACCCTCGACGCCCTCGTGGTCCACCTGGCGGCGCTCGCCTCGGGGCACCCGCTGCTGCTGGTGCCGGGCGACCACCCGGAGGCCGTGCAGTCCCTGATCGATGCGTACGACCCGGACGTCGTGGCCCACTGCGACGGCGGGGAATGGGTGCTCGACGAACGGCGCCCCGTCTCGGCACACGTGCTCCACCCGGATCTCGCGCTGCTGCTGAGCACCTCCGGCTCCACGGGATCGCCCAAGCTCGTCCGGCTGTCGCACGAGAACCTCCAGTCCAACGCCGAGTCCATAGCCGCGTACCTGGACGTCCGCGACACCGACCGCGCGGCCACGACCCTCCCCCTGCACTACTGCTACGGGCTCTCCGTCGTCCACAGCCATCTGCTGCGCGGCGC
Organism: Streptomyces sp. NPDC046303; assembly: GCF_055588085.1. Taxonomy (NCBI): domain Bacteria; kingdom Bacillati; phylum Actinomycetota; class Actinomycetes; order Kitasatosporales; family Streptomycetaceae; genus Streptomyces; species Streptomyces sp. NPDC046303. The sequence continues at coordinate 120,884 of NZ_JBVJFA010000023.1, read as the reverse complement.
CGGGCTGATCCTCACCGACCTGTCCGTGGCGGACCGCTGCTTCTGGGAGCTGTTCAAGAACGGCCGCGGGACGGCCTTCGCGGGCGTCCCGTACACCTTCGACCTGCTGGACCGGGTCGGTTTCGACACGATGGAACTGCCGCACCTGCGCTACGTGACCCAGGCGGGCGGACGGCTCTCACCCGACCGGGTGAGACGGTACGCGGCCCTCGGACGTGCCGCCGGCTGGGAGCTGTTCGTGATGTACGGGCAGACGGAGGCGACGGCCCGCATGGCCTATCTGCCTCCGGCCCTCGCCGCGACCCGGCCCGAGGCGGTCGGGGTGGCCATCCCCGGCGGGTCCTTCCGGCTGGAGCCGCTGCCGGACCGGCCCGAGGACGGCGCCGGTGAACTCGTCTACAGCGGGCCGAACGTGATGCTCGGCTACGCCCGCGCCCCCGAAGACCTCGGTCTGGGCCGGACCGTGGAGGAGCTCCGCACCGGTGACGTCGCCCGGCTCGCTCCTGACGGGCTCTACGAGATAGTCGGCCGCCGCAGCCGGTTCGTGAAGATCCTCGGCCTGCGGATCGACCCCGGGCAGGTCGAGGCGATGCTCGCCCGGCACGGCATCGCCGCGCTGTGCGCGGGCGACGACGAGGGCCTCACGATCGCCGCCGTCACCACCACCACCGGCGCACGGCAGGTCCGCAAGCTCGTGACGGGCGAGTGCGGTCTGCCGGCGCGCGCCGTCCGGGTCCGGGCGGTCGCCGAGCTGCCGCGCCTCACCTCCGGCAAGCCCGACTACCGGGCGGTGCGCGAGCCCGGCCGTCCGGCCGACGAGGCGCCGGCCGCGACCGGGCCCGCCGGCGGCGGGGATCCGGAGGACCTGTGCGCGCTGTACGCGCTGGTCCTCGACCTGCCCGGTACGGAAGTCACCCCGGACAGCAGCTTCGTCGGCCTGGGCGGCGACTCGCTCTCGTACGTGGAGATGTCGCTCCACCTCGAGGAGCGGCTCGGACACCTGCCCGCCGACTGGCACACGACGCCGATCCGCGCACTCGGAGCGCCGGAGCGGCCGGTCGCCGGGAACCGGCGTGCCCTGGAGACCAGCGTCGCCCTGCGCGCCATGGCCATCTTCTGCATCGTCGGCTCGCACATCCACGTCTTCGGGATCAAGGGCGGAGCGCACCTGCTGCTCGCCCTCGCGGGCTACAACTTCGCCCGGTTCCACCTGACCACGGCCGACCGCCGCGAGCGCGTCCGCCGCATCGGGACGAGCATCGGCCGCATCGCACTGCCGAGCATCGCCTGGATCGGCTGCATGCTGCTCCTGGGCGACGACTACACGTGGGCCAATCTCGCCCTGCTCGACAGCGTCTTCGGCGACCAGAACAGCAAGACGGGCATGCACTTCTGGTTCATCGAGGCGCTGCTCTACATCCTGATCGCCGCCGTCGCCGTCCTGAGCCTGCCCTGGGTGGACCGGGCGGAGCGCCGCTTCCCGTACGCGCTGCCGCTGACGATCGCCGCGCTGGGGACGCTCACGCGCTACGACCTCCTCGGCCTCCCCGACCGCACGGCCATGCCCGACGCGGTCACCCTCTTCTGGCTGTTCGCGCTGGGCTGGGCGGCGGCGAAGGCCGCCACCGCCCGGCGCCGGCTGGTGGTCACCGCCGCGGCCCTGGTCACCGTGCCGGGATTCTTCCCCGGCGACCCCGGCCGCGAAGCGATCATCATCGGCGCCTTCACCCTGCTGGTGTGGGTGCCCACCCTGCCCGGCCGCGAACGCGTCAACCAGCTGGCAGGCCTGCTGGCGACCAGCTCGCTGTACATCTACCTGACCCACTGGCAGGTCTTCCCCCTCATCGACGGGTTCTCGCGGCACGTGGCGTTCCTGGCCTCCCTCGCCTTCGGAATCGCCTACGCCGCCGCCGTCACCTCCGTCACCCGCGCGGTGCGAAGCCTTTCCCCGTTCGGTCGAGCGGGTCTCCGGGCAGGCCGAGGAAGAGGGCGCGCAGCGAGTCCCACGGGTTGGACAGCAGGACGGTCATCATCTGTTCGCCGCGGCCGTTGAACAGGCGCACGCCCCGGCTCACGGGGGCGCCGCCCGAGCCGATGCGGCGGTAGGGCTCGGCGCGGGAGCAGCGCCGGGGCTTTCTACGACGGCCGGCCGGGTGGTGGTCATGCGGGTGTCTCCTCGCGGTCGGGGACACGCCGAACACCTCGTGGACGGTGTCGGACAGCGGCCGCAGTTTCCGTACGGCGCCGGTCTCGTGCGGTGCGCCGGCCGGGTCCTGCGGCAGCGTGCGCACCTCGGGCAGCCAGAGGTCCAAGGGACCGGAGGGCGGCCGGCGCCACCACGGCCGCCGTGGGCTCAGGTCGGGAACGCCACCGGTCAGCGACCGCACAGGCGAGCGCCGGCGACCAGAGCGGGAGGCCGTCCCCAGGTGCAGGGTGGAGGGGCCACGCGCAGCCGGCCGGTGCCGAGCCGCTGGGCCACGGCCCGTACGCGGCCCGGTCGGCGTACAGATCGGTCATCGGCCGGGAAGGGGTGGTCGGCGTCGAAGGCTGTTCCAGGCCGTGCGTACTGACGACCACCGTCAGGCCCTTGTCCCTCAATGTGCCTCGAGCCACAGGAGATCAGGTGCGGCGGCTCCTGCCCCCATGGCTGCCGGCGGGAGGCACGGCAGGAGGCACGGCGCGGCAAGATATCAGCCTTTCGGGGGCTCGCCCGGATGTTTATCCAAGGGTGATGTCCTCCGGTCCGGGCACCACCCGGGGCACTAGCGTCCCATGACACCCCGGGAATGCGGGTGTGCCACGCACGGCGCGTGCGGACCCTCCGGCCCCGCTGCCCCTCCCGGCCCATGGACCTAGGAGGCACTGTGCTGTCACTCCGGTGGCGTTCCCTCAGCAGGTATTCGGTGGCCACGAGATACACGATCGGCAGCGCCTTCGTCATCATGGCGCTCGCCGTCACGCTGATCGCCCTGCTGATCCCCGTGGAGAAGTTCGGCGCCCGGGCCTCGGCTACGGCCGCGCGGCCGGCCGCCGAGGACGACGGCGCCGGGATCATGAGTACGGCGTACGGTCCGCTGACCCCCGCGGACCGGGACTTCGTACGCAAGGTACGGCTCGCCGGCCTGTGGGAGCTGCCCGCGGGACGGCAGGCCCAGCAGCGCGGAACGCGCGCGGCGGTGCGCACGGCCGGGGAGCACCTCGTGGAGGGCCACACCGAGCTGGACCGTCAGGCCATCCAGGCCGGCCAGGCCCTCGGGGTCGACCTGCCCAACCAGCCGTCCGAGCAGCAGCGGGGATGGCTGGGCCAGCTGACCCGGGCTCAAGGGGACGAGTACGAGCGGCTGTTCATCCAGCTGCTGCGCCGTGCGCACGGAAAGGTGTTCGCGCTGCTGGCCCAAGTGCGGGCGCAGACCCGCAACTCCATGGTCCGCGCCCTGGCCACCTCCGCCAACGCCACGGTCCTGGACCACATCACGGTCCTCGAGGACAGCGGGCTGGTCGACTTCGACGCGCTCAACGTCCCCGACGGGACCCCTGCCCCGTCCGATGTCCGAACCACGAAGTGAAGTGAAGTGATCGCATGAGCGAAAAGGGCCGCAAACGCCCCCGGTTGTCGAACAAGTTGCTGGCCGTGGTCTCCGCACTCGTCCTGGGCGGCGGCGGGGTCGCCGTCGTCGCCGGGAGCGCCAACGCGGGTCAGGACGGCCGCCTGGACGCGGGCGGCGCGGCGCAGGTGACCGCCACCATCGACTGCCCCGACGTCGGTGACCGGCTGACCGCCGTACCCGACCAGGCGCGGGCCGAGGTCGACGAGGGCCTCGCCCAGCTGGACGTCCAGGTGGCCGACGCCTACCGGCGGCTCGCCGCGGGCGAGGCGGGGGGAGAGGAGCTGATCGGCGGGCTGCGCGAGCAGCGCGAGGAGACCATCGGCCGCATCTCCGACGCGATAGCCCGCTCCGCGGCCCGCCCGGAGGAGCTCAAGGCCATGAGCGGGTGCGAGGTGAAGCAGGCTTCCGTGGAGGAGGACCCCGCGCAGGACGGGGAGTTCGGTGCGGCCGCCGACGCGGGCGCCGCGCGGAGCATCGGCGGCAAGGGCGGTCCGGCGCGGAGCGACTTCGTCGCCATCGGCACGGTGCGCCCGAACGTCCGCACGCCGGGGGCGTCGGCCGGGGCCTCCGCCGGCTCCTTCAGCTCGCGGTGCGGGCGCAACGAGAACGGCCACTTCAACCCCGACAACGTGATCGTCGCGCCCGGTGTCTCCAACGGCGCCCACCACATGCACGACTACGTGGGCAACGAGTCCACCGACGCCTTCTCCACCAACGACAGCCTCGCCGCGGCCGGCACCACCTGCGGCAACGGCGACCTGTCCAGCTACTACTGGCCGGTCCTGCGGCTGCGCGACGGCAAGGCGGAGCGGGACGCGCAGGCGCCGGGCGGCGGCCTGGACGCGAACGTGGGCACGATCCTGCGGCCCAAGCAGGTGACGATCACCTTCAAGGGGAGCCCCGAGGGCAAGGTCAGGGCCATGCCCCGGTTCCTGCGGATCATCACCGGCGACGCCAAGGCGTTCACCAACGGCACCGGCAACGCCAACGCCTCGTGGAGCTGCACCGGATTCGAGAACCGCCAGCTGAAGGACAAGTACCCGATCTGCCCCAAGGGCAGCGACGTGGTGCGCACCTTCAGCTTCCAGAGCTGCTGGGACGGCCGCAACACCGACAGCGCCAACCACCGCACGCACGTGGCCTTCGCGAACCGCGACGGGCGCTGCCCGAAGGGCTTCAGCGCCATCCCGCAGCTGGTGCAGCGGATCACGTACGGGGTCGCGCCGGGGTCGCGGTTCGCCGTGGACAGCTTCCCCGAGCAGCTCCACAAACCGGTGACCGACCACGGGGACTTCATCAACGTGATGCCGAACGGCCTGATGGCCACCGCCGTGGACTGCATCAACAGGGGGCGCACCTGCCGCTGACGCGGCGGGTTCCGCGAACTCCCGGGCGGGGTGCGGCACCTCCCCCTCGCACCGCCCCCGTCCGGGACCCGAACCCACGAGGAGTGCCATGTCCGGCCCTCTTGAATCCGCGGACGGTCCGCGGTCCGCGACCGCGCCCTCCGACGGGGAACTCACCCGGCGGCTCAGGAGCGGATACGGCTCGGGCACCGTGGACGAGGCCGTGGGCGATCTCCTCTACCGGCGGCACCGGCGGGCCGCCCTCGCGTACGCGCGCACCTGCTGCCGGACCCCGCAGGACGCCGAGGACCTCGTCTCCGAGGCCTTCGCCCGGACCTTGCAGGCCGTCCGCTCCGGCGCGGGGCCCCGGGGCCCGTGGCGCGCGTACCTGCTGGCCGTCGTCCGCCACACGGCCATGGAGTGGAGCGACGGCGACGGCAGGACGCTCCTGACGGCGGATTTCGACACCTGGTGCCGGCAGGCGGCGGCCGGAGGCGATCCGCAGCGCCGGCTGCTGGCCGACGAGGACCGCCGGCTGCTGGCCCGCTCCTTCCGGACGCTGCCCGCCCGCTGGCGGGCCGTCCTGTGGCACACCCTGGTCGAGGAGGACTCTCCGCACGAGGTCGCCGCGCTGCTGGGCATCACCCCCGGCGCGGTGGCCTCGTTGGCCTTCCGGGCCCGGGAGGGCCTGCGCGAGGCGTACCTCCTCGCCCATCTGAACTCCGCGGCGGACGGGCGGTGCGGCCACTACGGCCACATGCTCGGTTCGGCCGTCCGGCGCGGCCGTGCGCAGCGACCCCGCGGCCTCGTACGCCATCTGGCGGGGTGCGAGGCCTGCGCGCGGGGGTACGAGGAGCTGCTGTACCTCGACTCGACGCTGCGCGGGGCGGTTTCGGCCGCCTCGTGAACGGCCGGCCCGGCCCCGTCCGTACGGGGCCGTGCCGGCCGTCGTTGCCTCCTCGTCCGTCCGTCACAGGCCGTTGACGCGGGCCATCCGTCCGACGACCACCGGGGTGAAGTCCGCCGTGACCAGCCGGGCCGTCCTGCGCCCCACCCGCGAGTGCCGGCGCACCTGGGCCATCAGCCGGCGGCTGCGCAGGGCCATCTCCAGTTCGAACCGGGTGCGGGGGTCGCGCAGGCCGGGTCCGAAGAGCTTCTCCAGCTGGCGCATGCGGTACCGCACGGTCTGCGGGTGCACGCTCAGGGCCTTGGCGGCTTCGGGTGCGCCGCCGCCCTCCAGCCAGGCGAGGAGGGTCACTTCCAGGCGCTCGCTCTGGCGCGGGGTCAGGTCCGCCAGCGGCCGGAGCCAGCGGGCGGCCAGCGCATGGGCCAGGGGTTCGTCCTGGAGCAGCAGCAGGGTCGACAGGTGGTCGTCCACGAAGACGGGGCGGGCCTCCAGACCCGCGCGGGCGGGGGTCAGCGCGAGCAGGCGCAGGGCCCAGCGCAGCGAGGACGCGGTGTCCCGGAGCGGTACCGCGTGGCCGACGGCGGCGAACCGGCCGCGCAAGGGGAGTTCGAACGGGGCCCGGGTGTCGGGATCGGGGCTCGGGACCAGCAGGCAGGGGCGGCCCGCGAACGTCCCGGCGAGGGCGTCGTCCAGTACGGTCGCCAGCTGCTGGGCCTCTCCGGGCGCGGCAGGCGCGATGGCCCGTACGGCCACCGGGAGGGGCCAGCCGGCCGTCTCGGCGAGCTCGGAGAGCTCGGCGAGGGAGGTCCCGGAGGCGGTCCGGTCATCGGTGAGGGCCTTGAACAGCTCCTCACGCGCCCGGTCGCCGGCAGGCCCGGGGTGCCGGCGCCTCTCGTGCTGCCTTCCGTGAACGACCTCCAGGCCCGCGTGCCGGTGCCCCGGGTCGGTCTCCGCGGGTATGTCGGCTTCCGCGCAGGGGTGTTGCTGCCGGTCCGGGTCGGGGTCTCGGTCCTGGTCGCGGTCTCGGTCCTGGTCGCGGTCGCGGTCTCGGTCTCGGTCCTGTTTTTCCTTGTGCGCCCCGTCTGCCTTGGCGCGGTAGCCGAGTGCGATGAGCAGGGCTTCCTCCACCCGCCGTCTGAGCACTTCGTCGTCGATGGCATCGTTGTCATCGATAAGGGCGGAAAATCCCGGAATTCCATGCAGAAGCTCCTCCACTATCTCGGCGGCCAGTGCGGGGAGTTCCCGTCGCAGGACGCGGGTCCACTCGCCGCGGGGGCGGGACCAGATGCGGTTCAGAAGTTCGCACATCGTTTCCTCGTTCGTGCCGGGGTGAGGCCTGTCCGGTTGCGGAGGACAAGCCCGCCGAGGTTGCCTCTCGCGCCAATGTCCCGGCGCGACAAGGGAGTTGTGGCCCCTCGTACTCCCTCCTGGAGGGGTCCGGCCCCGTTCGGTCCCGCGGTTTTGCCGTGTTTTTGCCGTCGGGGACGCGTAGGCGGCGGGTGGCGTGGTGGCCTGTCGCAACCTCCGCTGGAGGGGAATCTTCCGGGGTTGTTCGATGCCCCGGAGACGCGGTGCGAGAAATTATCACGTTTCGATAAATCCTGTGGAGGCGCCGTGTAGCTCCACGATGCTTCTGCACTCCGGCCCCAGCTCCTCGGCCGGCGCGGGAATTCCACAGCGCTGCCGGGCAGAGCGACAACGACCCCCGGGTACCGAGCGCCAGGTGGAGTGCTCGGGGCCCCGGGCGCACAGGAGATCTGGATGCCCCTGTCTCAGCCGTACCTACGCCGCTCGCACCGGGCCCGCCGCAGGAGTCGCCACCCGGCGACCGCACCGGCGGCCCTCGCGGCCCTCGCCTCCCTCATCGTGGTGGTCCGCGCGGGCGCCCTGACCCAGCTGTGGGACTTCCTCGACTTCGGAGCGGGCGTGCTCTCGCTCGTCTCGCTCACCGCCACCGTCCTGTGGGGGCTGGCGGCCACCGACCGGGTGCTGCTCGGTCCGGGCCACCGGCTGCTCGCCCAGGGCGCGCACCGCGGACTGGCCGTGGCCGGGCTCTGCTTCCTGGCCCTGCACATCTGGGTCAAGGTCGCGGAGGCACAGACCACCGCCGCCGCCGCGGTGCTGCCGTTCGCGGACGGCGACCGGCCCGTCCTCATCGGACTGGGCACGGTGGCCGGCTACCTCTTCGTGGCCGTCGCGGTCTCCGGCGCGGTGCGCAGCGTGTTCGCGACCAAGAGCCGCTCCCTGTGGTGGCGGGCCCTGCACTTCGGCGCCTATCCGGCCTGGGGCGCCTCCCTGGTGCACGGGCTCAAGGCGGGCCGCCCGGGCGGCGCCTGGGTGACGGCGGCGTACGCGCTCTGCCTCCTGGGTGTCGCCGCGGTGCTCGTGTTGCGCGTGAAGTCGCGGGCGCACGGCGGCCGTTCACGCCCCACTTCCGCTCCCTCTCCGGCTCCGGCTCCGGCTCCGGGGCCGCGTACGGGCACCGGTCCGCGCACGGGAACGGCCCCCCGCCGCGGCGTCGGTGCCGGCTCGGGCACCGGAGCGGGCGCCGGCGGCGGGACGCGTCCGCTGATGGCCCCCGGACGGGCGCCGCTGCCGCGGCCGGGCCCCCGGGCCTACGCCACGGCCGGCCGGAGAACGCGGATCTACGGCGAGCGGCCGGCCGCCGCGGAGCGGTGGCTGTGACCGGCGAGCCGCGCCCCGGACTCGGCTGTGTGGGCGCCCCCAGGCTGCTGGCCGGACTCGACCGGCTCCCCCGGCTGGACCGCGCCGCCCATCTCGCCGTGCACGGGACGCTGCCCCGGTTCCGCCCGGACGACCTGGTCCGGCTCGCCGACGACATCGACCTGCGGGGGCGGGGCGGAGCGGGCTTCCCGTTCGCGCGCAAGCTGCGCGCCGTCACCCGCTCGGCCCGGGGGCGGGACGCGCCCACGGCCGTCGTCGTCAACGGCAGTGAGGGCGAGCCGAGTTGCCTGAAGGACACCGCGCTGCTGCTGCACGCCCCGCATCTGGTGCTCGACGGCGCGCTGCTGGCCGCCGCGGCGCTCGGCGCCGACGACGTCGTGGTGGCTGTCACCCGGGCGGACGTGGAGCAGTCGGTGCGCGACGCCGTGGCGGAGCGCGGTCCGGCCGGGCGCCGGGTGCGCGTGTCGCGGCTTCCCGAACGCTTCGTCACCGGGGAGGGCACGGCCCTCGTCAGCGGTCTGAACGGCGGTGCGGTGCTGCCGTCCGGCCGGAAGGTGCGGACCAGCGAGCGGGGCCTGGGGGGCGTGCCCACCCTGCTGTCGAACACGGAGACCTTCGCCCAGCTCGGCCTCGCCGCACGGCTGGGCGCGCGGGAGTACCGCTCCACGGGGCTGCCGGCCGAGCCGGGCACGGTCCTGCTGACCGTGGCCGGTTCCACGGTCGTCGAGACGCCGACCGGCTCCTCGCTGCCGTACGTCCTGGAGCTGTGCGGTACGGGCCCGGGGCAGGGCGTCCTGGTCGGCGGCTACCACGGCAGATGGCTGGACCCGGTGGCCGCGCGGTCCGCCCTGGTGTCCCGGCACTCCCTGGCGGCCTTCGGCGCGGTCCTGGGGGCGGGGGCGGTACTGCCCCTGCCCGAGGAGACCTGCCCGGCCGGTGAGGTGGCGCGGGTGGCCCGGTGGATGGCGAAGGAGTCGGCGGGCCAGTGCGGGCCCTGCGTACGGGGGTTGCCCGCGCTGGCCGACGTACTGGACGACGCGGTCCGCGGCGGGGGCGGCACGGCCCTGGAGACGGTCGAGGCGCGACTGACGGCGGTCCGTGGGCGCGGTGCGTGCAGCCATCCCGACGGCACCTCGCACTTCGTCGCCTCGGCGCTCGCCGCCTTCCCCGACGAGTTCCACGACCACGCCCTCGGCAGCGGGTGCGGCCGGCGGGTGCTGGGGGCGCTGCCGCTGCCGCGCGACGAGAGTCCGGAACGGCTCGTCGTGGACTGGACGCTGTGCAAGGGGCACGGGCTGTGCGTGGACATCCTCCCCGATGTCGTACGGCTCGACGCGGACGGCTATCCGGCCGAGGCCGCCATGCCCGTGCCGGCCCGGCTCCGGCCCAAGGCGCTGCGCGCGGTCCGCCGCTGCCCGGCGCTCGCACTGCGCATCCAGGACTGATGGGGGTGCACGTCCGCGGACCGTCCCCCGGTTCATTTCTTGGCGCGATCCGATAAATTCCCCGGGAATGGGTTCCGGTCCGGTCCCGGCCCCGTATCAATTACGGCAGGGACGAACGGAAAAGCTGGACCGGACCTGGAGGAGAGATCGTGCGGAAAATGCGTCGGGAGATGGGCATCGGGTCGGCGGCGGTCGCGGTATTGCTGCTGACCGCCGGATGCGGGCTCGCCGAGAAACCTCCGGGAAAGGCGAATGCGGTACAGCCGGCGGGTGGCAGCAAGAACGTCGGGTCGGTGTACGGCGCGGACGGCGGGGACGGCGCGTACGGGTCCGGCTCGGGGGCGGATCCCGCCTACGGGGACAGCGGCGCCGGGGCCGCCCCGGCGGGCGGGGCCGGAGCCGGGGCCGGAGCGGGAGCCGGGAAGAACGGTCCGGCCGGGGAGCTGAAGGTCGCCGAGCTCCCGAACGTGGGCGGCGCGGTCACCGACAGCGAGGGCTTCACGCTCTACCGGTTCGACAAGGACACGCCCAAGCCCCCCAAGTCGGCCTGCGAGGGGGACTGCGCCACGGCGTGGCCCCCGGTGGCGGCGGACGACGTCACCGCAGGTGAGGGCATTGACGCAGGGCTGCTCGGCTCGGTCGCACGGGCCGACGGCACCCGTCAGCTGACCCTGGCGGGCTGGCCCGTGTACCGCTACGCGAAGGACGCCGCACCGGGGGACGCGCTCGGTGAGGGCGTCGGCGGAACCTGGCACGCGCTCGGAGCGGACGGAAAGCCGGCCGCCGCCGCCGAGAAGGCGCCGGCGCAGGGCGCCGGACTCTCCGTCGCGCAGAACGCCATGCTCGGCGCCATCCTCACGGACGGGGAGGGCCGCACGCTCTACCGGTTCGACAAGGACAGCGCCTGGCCGATGAAGATCGGCTGCCTCGATGCCTGTCTGAACACCTGGAAGCCGGCCGAGCCGGTGGACAAGTCCAAGGTGTCGGGAATTCCCGCCGAACTCATCGGCTCGGTGAAGCGTCCCGACGGTTCGGAACAATTGACGATCGACTGTTGGCCGGTCTATTCGTTCACCGGCGACAAGGGGCCCGGTGATATCACCGGGCACAACAAGCAGGGCCTCTGGTTCGCCGTGACCGACAAGGGAAAGAAGGCGAAGGCGGCGCATTAGGAAAGGCCCTGGACCCGTGGCGCCCGGGCCCCCTCCCCGCCCGGGCACCACGGCCGCTCCCCCGTCGGCCCGTGAGGAAGAGAGAGCCATGCCGTCGCCGTCCGCCGCCCTCCCGCACCACCGTGTTCCGCGTGCCGCCGCGCCGGCGGTCGCCGCCCTGTGCGCCGTACTGACGGCCGGCGGCTGCGCGGCAAGTCCGTCCGCGCACGGCGCGCGGGACCACGAGAGCCGGGCACCGTCCGCCTCGATCGAGGAGATCGCCGCCGCCGTCGGCTGCACCGCCCATGTGGACGTCCAGGCGGAGGAGTTGCGCGAGGGCGGCTGCGAGACGGGGCAGGGCGCCTACCGTATGGCCACCTTCGCCGCCGACGAGGGACTGCGCTCCTGGCTGACCGAGGCCCGGGCGTACGGCGGCACCTACCTGGTGGGGAGCCGCTGGGTGGTCACCGCCCCGTCAGCGGACGCCCTGACCGCGCTGCGCGGCCGCATCGGCGGCGCCGTCGAGACCGGCGCCGCGCACGGCGGCCACCACTGACCGCTGCGCTTCCTCGGACGGCATCCGGCGGTCGATGGCCCACAGGAGCGGACCGCACAGCGCCGTGGTGAGCAGCGCCATGACGACGAGCGCCAGATGGAGCGGGGGCGTGAGGATCCCGGCGCCGTAGCCGACCTGCAGGACGACGATCTCGGTCAGGCCCCGGGTGTTCATCAGGGCGGCCAGCCGGAGTCCGGTGGGGTGGGACAGGCCGCCGAGGCGCGCGCCGGCGTAGCTGCCGGCCAGCTTCGCGACGACGGCCAGGGTGGTCGCGAAGAGGAACACCCGCCAGGAGAACGCCGGTTCGGGGCCGGCCGCCAGGGTGGTACCGGTGATCACGAACAGCAGGGGCAGCAGCAGTCGTCCGGTGCGGCCGAGCGCCTTGGCCGCGGAGGTCCACGGGCCGCCCCGGCCGTCGGCCGGCAGGGCCAGGCCGACCAGTACCGCGCCGAACACGTCGGTGAGCCCGAAGTGCCGGGTCGCTCCGGCCGCCGCCCCGGCGGCGGCGGCCACCGCCAGGGTCGCGGGGAGGGGGAACCGTACGGCGAGCGCGGCCGCCGCATGGGTGCCGGCGAGCCGCCGCAGTACGAAGGCCGCCGGCACCCCGACGGCCGGTACGGCCAGGGCCGTGCCCAGGCCGCCCCGGCCCGTGGCCAGTGCGACCGCGACGGCCAGCAGGACCCAGGTGACCGCGTCGATGGACACGGCGGAGGCCATCGCGAGCCTGCCGCTCTCGGTGTGCTCCATCTTCCGGTCGGCGAGGATCCGGGCGAGTACCGGTACCGCCGTGACGGCGAGGGAGATCGCCAGCATCAGCACGAGGGCGGCGGCCGGCGCCGTCCCGCGCAGCCGCGGGTCGTCGGAGCGGATCACCCATACGGCCAGCAGCGCTCCGGCGGCCATGGGCAGCAGCGCGGAGCCCGCCGAGAGCCACAGGACCGCTCTTCCCGGCAGCCGGGCGACGCCCGAGCGGATCTGGTGGACGGCCCCGGCCAGGAAGACGGCGAGCCCGAAGTGGCCCAGCTCCGCCAGCAGTTCCCGGCCGGGTGAACCGGGCCCGCCCCAGCCGGCCCGCGCGACCAGGAGCGCTCCGAGCAGCAGGCAGAAGGTGATCTCGCCGATGACCTCGGGCTGACCGATCCGGCGGGCCAGCCGGCGGCCCAGCAGGGTGCCGGGCACCACGGCCGCGACGACCAGGACGGGTGCGATCAGCCGGAGCGCTTCCACGGTGCTTCTCCTTCGCAGGTTTCCGGGAACTCCCCCTGGCCCCCTGAGCGGTCGGGGATTACCCGGCCGGCGGTCGGAAGACACGGTTCGGCTCCAGGCGACGGCGACTAGGTGTACTCGAACGGGCCGGGAACCGCGCCGAGCGCCTACGACGGCGGCGTGTCGGCCAGTTGTCCGGATTTCGGCTCATTCGTGAGACGCACATGTCCCGGCCTTCGGGATGATTCGCCCCGCCGCCGCATACAACAAGGTGGGCGGGTAAGCGACTTCGCCGAAAGGAACGTCACATCGTGCGCATGAAACGCCTCGCACCGCTGCTCGCCGCCGCGGGACTCATCGCGTCCACCGTGCCCCTGCTGACCGCGACGCAGGTCTCCGCCGCGTCGGCGCCGAAGTACCTGAGCCAGCAGCCGTCCTGGCACCGGTGCAGCCCGGACCAGCCGGCGTCGTACGAGTGCGCCACCCTCAAGGTGCCCCTCGACTACCGGCGTCCGCAGGGTTCCACGATCGATCTCGCGATATCCCGGGTGAAGAGCGAGAACCCCGCCAAGCGGCACGGTGTCATGCTCCTCAACCCGGGCGGTCCGGGTGGCAGCGGCCTCGATCTGCCGTTGATGGCGGGCGAGTTGATGTCCAAGGAGGTACGGGACCAGTACGACCTCATCGGCTTCGACCCGCGTGGGGTCGGCGCCAGCAGCCCGATCTCCTGCGGGCTCACCGACAGCGAGCAGGCCTTCGACCGGGCGTACCGGCCCGAGACCTTCTCCTCCGACGTGACGTGGGCGCGCACGGTCGCCGACAAGTGCCGTGAGAACGCCGGGTCCGTGCTCCCGCACATCACCACCCGCAACACGGCGCGCGACATGGACACCATCCGTGCGGTGCTGGGCGAGCGGAAGGTTTCGTACCTGGGCTACTCGTACGGCACCTACCTCGGCGCGGTGTACTCGCAGATGTTCCCGGAGCGGACCGACCGCTTCGTGCTGGACAGCGGCGTGGACCCGCAGCGGATCTGGCGCGGCATGATCCAGGTGTGGGCCACCGAGGCCGAGCCCGCCTACGCGCGGTGGACGGGCTGGGCCGCCGAGCGGTCGGCCGAGTTCGGGCTCGGCGACACCCCGAAGGCGGTCTCCGACACCTTCTGGTCGCTGGTGGCGCGCGCCGACCAGGAGCCGATCGACTTCGAGGGGCAGAAGGTCGACGGCGACCTGATCCGCTCGGCGCGCGGGGTGTTCTTCTACCCGGCGCAGGCCACCCCGCTGATCGTGGCCCTCAAGGCCGCGGCCGAGGGGAAGCCGCAGCCCGCGGGCGCGGACCGGGCCGAGCTGAAGCGGCTGCTCACCGGCGGGCGGGCGGCGGACGGGCCCGCCCCGGACAACGGCACGGCCGTCTTCTGGGCCGTGGTGTGCGGGGACACGGGCAACTGGCCCCGCTACACCGAGCAGTACGAGCGGGACGCGGCGAGGGACAAGGTCCGGTACCCGCTGTACGGGGACTTCGCGTCGAACATCAAGCCGTGCGCCTTCTGGGACCGGCCGGTCGAGTCGGCCACCCCGATGAAGAAGAAGGCGAACGTCCTGACCGTGCAGAACGAGTGGGACTCGCAGACCCCGCTGACCAGCGGCGAGGGCCTGCACCGCGCGCTCAAGGGTTCCCGCATGGTGCTGGTGGCCGGCGGCGAGGGCCACGGCGTGTACCTCACCAACCCCGGCTCCTGCGCCGACGTCCAGGTCAACTCCTACCTGACGACGGGCCGGCTGCCCGCCGAGGACGTGACCTGCCAGACCGCGCCGGCCGCTGCCGAGCGGCAGGACTCGGCGAAGCCGTCGAAGCCGCTGCCGTTCCCGGTGGGCCCCGGCCGGTTCTGACCGCTACCGCCCGCGCTTGAGGGACGCCCCCGCGGCCGCCTTGATACGGCGGCCGAAGCCGGGGGCGTCCTTGCGGGCGGCCCGGCGCGGGCGCAGCGGCGTCAGCAGGCCGGCGCCGAGCACCAGCAGGCAGAAGGCGCCGGCGGCCAGGCTGACCGCGGGGACCCCGTGGCGGGCGGCCAGCACCGTGAGCACGGCCGCGCCCACCGGGCCCGAGGCGTTGTGCACGGTCCAGAAGGCGGAGGTGACGCGGCCGAGCAGGTGGTCGGGGGTCACCTCCTGGCGCAGCGTCATACTGCACACTCCGGCCAGGGTCAGCCCGAACATGAGCACGGCGGCCAGCGCGGCGATCACCGGCACGCTGCGGCCGGCCCCGGTCACCGCCACCGCGACCCCGATCATCGCGACGGAGGCCAGCCAGCAGGGACCGAAGCCGAAGGTCCGGCGCAGACGCCCGGCGGTGGCGGCCGCGGCGACCACGCCGGTCCCGCTCACGGCGATCACGTAGCCGACGGTGGCGGCGTCCCGGCCCAGATCGTGCTGGACGCGGTAGATCAGCAGGTCGGTGGCGCCCATGGTGACGAAGGTCAGCAAGGTGAGCAGCACGGTGAGGGGGCGCAGCAGCGGATGCGCCCACAGGAAGCGGAAGCCGACGACGAACACCTCGCGGAACACCCCTGCCGCCGGTTCCGCACGCTCTCCCGCCGGCTTGCCGAACCGCACCCAGGCAAGGCTGGCGGCGGAGACGAGGAAGGTCGCACCGTCCACGGCCAGCGCCCGCTCCGCGCCCACCCCGGCCGTGAGGAACCCGGCCGCCACGGGCCCGAGGAGCGTTCCGACGGCGAAGGTGCCCATCAGCCTGCCGTTGGCGGCGGTGAGGTCCTCGGTGCGCACGAGCTGCGGCACGGCCGTCACGTAGGCCACGTCGAAGAGCGTCGTCAGTACGGTGGCCAGCGCGGTCAGCACGTACAGCAGCCAGACCCGCGGTCCGGCGGCCCACCACACGAGGGGCACCGCGCAGAACAGCACGGCCCGCAGCAGATCGCAGACGATCATGAGCCGGCGGCGGTCCGCCCGGTCCACGACGTAACCGGCGAACATCCCCGTGGCGATGCCGGTGACCCCGGAGATGACGGTGATGAGGCCCATCTGGACGAGGGACCCGGTCGCGTCGAGGACGAGCAGCGGCAGCGCCAGCAGCGAGATGGACCCGCCGAGGACGGACAGCGCCTGGCCGAGCAAGAAGACGTTGAAGTCCTTGTTCCGCCTCAGGGGCTCCGCTCGCAGCACACGGGGACGGTACGTGAGGTGCCGGTGACGTGTCGCACGCTTTTCATGCGGCAGGGTGACCGGCGGTTCGCCGTCGCCCTCGTACGGGGCTTCGCGCTCTCGCGCACCGGTGAACTCGGCACCTTCTGGGCCGACCTGGTCCGCGGTGTCTTCCGCGTCCTGCTGCCGATCTCGGTGATCGGCGCGATCGTCCTCGTCACCTGCGGCGCCCTCCGGAATTTCTCCGGCATCCACGAGGTCGGCCAGTTCGCGGGCGGCACCCCGCTGGGGAACGGCGGCGCGGTGGCCTCGCGGACATCTCCGGCCCTGCGGCCCGTCGCTGCCTGCACGGGAGTACTCGCCCGCGACCTGTGGCTTCTGTCTAAATCTCGCCTTATCGCATGGCGCTAAACATGAGAGATCGATTTGCTTTCTCACCTTTTGATAACTCTCGATCAACCTAAGGCAGGGCGTGGGTGGTTCTGTCCGGTTCTTAGAAGCGGAACATCCGGTTACTCTTCGCTCCGCGCTGTGCCATTTTGAGCCATGCGCTGAGCACTTTCCTGGGGGGATAGTGAATTTTCGTAGCAGATCGGGCATGCCCTTGCGGCGTACCCGTCCGTTGACCGGTGGCCCACGCAGGTGGGGTGTCACCGCGCTGGGTTTGGCCCTCGTGATGGGGGTTACGGCGCTCCACGGCTCCGAACCGGCGCTCGCCGCTCCTCAGCCCAAGCCCGCCGGGAAGCCCGAGGCGCCGGCGGCGACGACCGCGGCGGACATGGCTTCCGCCCGCGTGGCGGCCCGTTTGTCGGGCAAGCGGGTCGAGGCCCTGTCGGAGCGGACGGAGACGTCGACGACATGGGTGAACAAGGACGGCTCGCTGACCTCCGAGGTCGCGGCGGGGCCGATCCGTTTCCAGGACGCGGTCACCGGCCAGTGGCGTGACGTGGACGTCGACCTGACCGCGGCCGCTGACGGCTCGGTCGTGTCCAAGGCACACCCGCAGGGGCTGAGGCTGTCCGGCAAGACGGGCGCGAAGGCGCAGTCGCTGAGCGCTGCCCAAGCGACGCCCGCCACCGACCTGGTGACGCTGGGCCAGGGTGACGAGGCGATCACGCTGCAGTGGCGTGGCGGGCTGCCCGCGCCGAAGCTCGACGGGACCCGGGCGACCTACGCGGAGGCGGTTCCGGGTGCGGACGTCGTCGTGGAGGCGACGCGCACCGGTTTCGAGCAGTTCGTCGAGGTCAAGGCGAAGCCCGCGGCGGGCTTCGGCTACACGCTGCCGCTGAAGACCAAGGGTCTGAAGGTCGAGCAGCAGCCCGACGGCAGTGTGCTGTTCACCGACAAGAAGTCGAAGAAGACGGCGACGATGCCCGCCCCGGTCATGTGGGACGCCACCGTCGACCCGGTCTCCGGTGAGCACACCCGCCGCGCCAAGGTCGGCCTGAAAGTCGTCAAGACCAAGGACGGTGTCGACCTCGTCCTCACCCCCGACGCCGCGTTCCTCGCGGACCCGGCGACGAAGTACCCCGTGACCGTCGACCCCTCGACCTCCTCGATGGGCAACCTGTTCGACACCTACGTCCAGCAGGGCGAGACCGTCGACTGGTCCCACGACACGGAGCTGGACCTCGGCAATCCGGGAACCAAGAACGCAGACGGCACCTGGCGCACCGCCCGGTCCTTCATCACCTGGAACACCGCGCCGGTCGCCGACGCGCTGATCTCGGACGCGAAGTTGTCGCTGTGGGCCTTCCACTCGGCCAACACGGACTGCACCGCCCAGCCCTGGGAGGTGTGGACCGCCAACGGTGCCACCACCGCCTCCCGGTGGACCGACCAGCCGGCGATGGTCACCAAGATGGCCACGTCGACCGAGACCAAGGGCAACCCCGCCTGCACCTCGGCCCCGGACGGCTGGATCAACGCGGACGTCACGAGCCTGGTCCAGCACTGGTCCAACAACAAGTGGACGTCCTCCGGCATGGGCCTGCGGGCCACGGACGAGAACAACGTCAAGCAGTGGAAGCGGGTCAACTCCGCCAACGCCGCGAGCAACGTCCCGAAGCTGGTGGTGACGTACAACTACCGGCCCAAGACCGGCACGAACCAAGAAGCCGGGCCGCCGTTCTTCTCCTACAACGGTGCGTACACGGTCAACACCTTGACCCCCACCCTCCGCGACACCTTCGTCGACGCGAACGGTGACAGCGTCAACGGCACGTTCCAGATCTTCGACTCGGCCACCGACACCCAGGTCGGCGGTGTCATCGCCTCCTCGTTCGTTCCCTCCGGCCAGGTCGCCTCGGTGACCGTCCCCGCAGGGGTTCTGGCCGGCGGCAAGACGTACAAGTTCCGCACCAGCCCCTACGACGGAACCCACTACAACACCAGCTGGTCGGCGTGGAAGACCTTCACCGTCGACACCACCGCCCCGGCCACGACCGGCATCTCCTCGGCGGCTTTCCCCGTTGATGCCTGGTCCGGCACCCCGGATGCGGACGGCAAGCTGTCCGGCGGATTCACCTTCACTCCCCCCGCCTCCGATGTCCGCGACATCCAGTACTCGCTGGACGGCGCGCCCTGGACCACCCTCACCACGACGACTGCCGTCACCCAGCAGCTGACCTTCGGCGCGGGCCAGCACACCGTGCGGGTCCGGACCCGGGACGAGGCGGCCAACCTGTCGGCCGAGACCTCGTACTCCTTCGCCGCCGGTACGGGTGCCGCCCTCACCTCCCCCTCCGAGGGCGACCGGGCGGCGCGCCGTACCGTTCTCGCCGCCGAGGGCAAGGACACCTACACCGGGGTCACCTTCCAGTACCGGCGCGGGGACACCGACGCCTGGCAGGACGTTCCGGTCGCCGATGTCCGCAAGGCCGCCGACGGCTCGGCCGTGGCGTCCTGGCCGCTGGCCTCGCCGCAGGGCCGCCCCGAGGCCCTGAACTGGAACATCACCGACACGCTGGCGCAGGACGGCTCCGTCTCGGTCCGCGCGGTCTTCACCGTCGGCGCCCAGACGGCGAACTCCCCCGCCCGCACCCTGACCGTGGACCGGAACGCGGGCACCGCCCCGACCCAGACCATGGGCCCGGGCGTACTGAACATGCTGACCGGCGACTACGTCATCTCGGCCACCGACGCCAGCGCCTACGGCCTGACGGTCGCCCGCAGCGCTGCCTCCCGGGGCCGCGTCCAGGCCGCTTCGGACACGGTGCCGATCTTCGGCAAGGAGTGGCTGTCCGGCACCGCGCTGGACGGCAACAGCTCCTGGCTGCACGTGCGCAAGACCTCCGAGACCTCCCTCGCGCTGGTCACCCTCGGCGGCCTGGAGATCGGTTTCACCTCCGTCGCGGGCGGCGGCTGGAAGCCGGAGCCCGGGTCCGAGGAGTTGACGCTCACCGGCTCCTTCGCCACCTCCTTCTCCCTGAAGGACAACGGCGGCCACGTCACCGAGTTCGCCAAGCAGGACGCGGCCCAGCTCACCTGGCCCGCGACGACCTCCGAGCAGGAGGGCCTGTCCGGCAGCGAGACCAAGGTGATCGCCGAGACGGTGACCATCGACGGCAAGAAACTGTCGCGCCCGAAGCTGCTGGTCGGTTCGACGTCAGCGGTCCCGCTGACGACCTGTGCCACGGCCCCGGCCACCAAGGGCTGCCGGGTGATCGAGTTCGGCTACGCCACCAGCACGACGGCCACCACCTTCGCGTTCGGCGACTTCACGGACCGGGTCAAGGAGATCAGGCTCTGGTCCACCGAGCCGGGCGCGTCCGAGGCCACCTCCAAGCCGGTGTCCACGTACCGCTACGACAGCACCGGACGGCTCCGCCAGCAGTGGAACCCCAACCTGGCGCAGTCCACCATGGTCGAGTACGACTACGACCCCGCGGGCCGCATCACCTCGCTGAAGTCGCAGTCGGAGCTGCCCTACACGTTCACCTACGGCAAGGCGGGCAGCAGCCCCGCCGCCGGTGAGGGCATGCTGCTGAAGCTGTCCCGTCCCGGCCTGAAGCAGGGCACGGTCGACGTGGAGGAGGGCTCCGCCGCCTCCTCCATCGTCTACGACGTCCCGCTGACCGGTGCGAAGGCCCCGTACCAGATGGGTCCGAACGACGTGAAGGCCTGGGGTCAGCAGCAGCTGGTCACCGACGCCACCGCCATCTTCCCGGCGGACAGCGTGCCTTCCTCCGGCGACGGCGCCCAGCTCTCCGCGTCGCACTACACGCGTGCGGCGCTCATGTACACCGACGCCTCCGGGCGCGAGGTGAACTCCGCGGCCCCCGGCGGGCACATCACCACCAAGGAGTACGACCGGTACGGCAACGCGGTCCACAGCCTGTCCGCCGCCAACCGTGCACTGGCCCTCGGCCTCAGCGCCTCCGACCAGGCCACCCTCGCCGACCTGGGCATCCAGAACCTGCCGTCCGCGGAGCGCGCCGAGCTGCTCTCGGCCCGCACGGTGTACGACAGCACCGGGACCCGGGGCCTGGAGGCCCTCGCCCCGCTGCGCAGGGTCACCCTCGCCCAGCCGCTGACCTCCGGCGGTTCCACCCTGGTGGCGGCCGGCCAGTCCGTCGTGGCGCGCAACTGGACGAAGAACACCTACGACGAGGGCCGTCCCACCGACGGCTCCGCCACGGTGGAGAACCAGATCACCCGCGTCTCGATCGGCGCCCAGCTCCTGGCCCACCCGTCGCTGATGGCGGAGCCGCGGATCACCGAGCACACCTACGACTGGGTGAAGGGCCTGAAGACCAGGACGGTCGAGGACCCGCACGGTGTCGCGCTCGTCGAGACCACCGAGTACGACGACCAGGGCCGGGCCACCAGCGAGACGCTCCCCGGCGGTGGCGGCCAGGCCGCGACCACCCAGCTCACCACGTACTGGTCGGCGACCGGTACCGGCGAGTGCAAGGGCCGTCCCGAATGGGCCGACCGTCCCTGCATCACCCGTCCCGCCGGCGCCATCACGGGCGGCGGCACCAATCCGAGCGAGCGGCCCTCCGTCGCCGCCGAATACGACTTCTGGGGCAACCCGACGAAGTCCACGGAGACCATCGGCGGCCAGACCCGGGTCACCGAGAAGACGTACGACGCCGCGAGCCGGCAGATCGGCGTGAAGGTCACCGGCGGCCTCGGCACGGCGGTGCCGGAAACCCGGACCGAGTACGACCCGGTCACCGGGCGGGCGGTCAAGAGCGTCTCCCCCACGGCCGGCACGATCACCACCGCCTATGACAAGCTCGGCCGTGTCGTCTCCTACACCGACGCGGACGGCGGGGTCAGCACGAGCGAGTACGACCTCCTCGACCGCCCGGTCAAGGAGAGCGACTCCGTTCCGTCCACGGTGACGTACACCTACGACCACGCGACGGAGCCCCGCGGCGTGGCCACCCAGACCACCGACTCGGTGGCGGGCACCTTCAAGGCCGTGTACGACGCCGACGGCGCCGTCGTGTCCGAGACGCTCCCGGGCGGCTACTCGCTCACCCAGCGCCGAGACCCGGCGGGCGGTGTCCTGCTGCGCCAGTACACCCGCACCAGCGACGGCACGGCCGTCCTGTCGGACAGCGTGACCCGTTCCATCCACGGCCAGGTACTGGAGCACTCGGGCCTGACCTCTCAGGCCTACGGCTACGACGGCCTCGGCCGCCTGACGTCCGTCCGGGACGACTCCGTGGACGGCTGCACCACCCGCACCTACTCCTTCGACACCCGGAGCAACCGGACCGGACAGACCACCGCGACCGGCGCCGCCGGCGCGCCCTGCCCGGCCTCGGGCGGCACCTCCGTCACCCACACCTACGACAGCGCCGACCGGCTGACCGACAACGGCTACACCTACGACACCTTCGGCCGCACCACGGCCCTGCCCGGCTCCACGATCGGCTACTACGCCAACGACCTGGTCCGCCAGCAGACCACGGGCAGCCAGCGGCAGACCTGGGAGCTCGACGCCTCCATGCGCTTCCGCTCGTGGACGGTGGAGCGCAACACCTCCGGCACGTGGACGCAGACCGCGTCCAAGCTCAACCACTACGCGGCGGACGGCGACAGCCCCAGCTGGATCGTGGAGGACGGGTCGGGCGCCGTCACCCGCATCGTGAACTCGGCCCCCGGCGACTTCGCCGCGACCACCACCGCCACGGGCGGCACGGTGCTCCAGCTGACGAACATCCACGGTGACGTGGCCCTCCAGCTCCCGCTGGACGCGTCCCAGCCGCCGGTGGCGATCGCCACCGACGAGTACGGCAACCCGCGTGCGGGACAGGCGGACACCCGCTACGACTGGCTGGGCGGCAAGCAGCGCTCCAGCGAGAACGTCGGCGGCCTCACCCTGATGGGCGTGCGCCTGTACGACCCGGCCATCGGCCGCTTCCTGACCCGGGACGCGGACCCCAAGGGCGGCGCCAACGCCTACGCGTACTGCTCGGGCGACCCGGTCAACTGCTGGGACACGACGGGCCTGCTGGACTACAGCTTCCAGTTCTTCATCGGCTCCGGGAACGCAACGCCGCAGGGAGTCTTCAGCTACTGGATGAACTACTTCGGCAAGATCTTCCCGCTGGCCGGTCGCGCCAGCCGCGTCTCCTCCTACTGGCAGTACATGCCGCTGCGCGACAGCATCGCCGGCTGGGGAAGCATCAACTTCAACGTGCGCGTCGGCTACATCGGCTCCACCTATCTGCTGCTGTGGGCCGCCCCCGGCAGCATCGTCTACGGCCGGAACTCCTACATCGAGTTCTGGATCACCAAGTGGTGGACCGGCGGAAGGTGGGGCTACCTCTACCTCAACGTCCACGGCCACACGGAAGGCAACACCTTCGCGGACCGGTGGATCCCGGGCTGGATGTACAGGGCGGGTGCGGGAGCCACCTGGCGCCGGCTGGCCAACAACCTGAACCGGATCCTCTGGTAATCGCTTCACCGCACTGAACCGAACCGGACCGATCCGATCCGATCCGGGGACCTGAAACCCGGCACCCCGGCGGGGGTGGTGCGCACGAACTGCGCACCACCCCCGCTCCACGATCACCGAACCCCCAAGGCTGGACGTCTCCCATGAAGATCCTCGAAGTGGCAGTGCCGGCCTGGCGGGAGCCGGTCTCCCGCGTGTACATGGCACTGCTCGCGGTGTGTGCGCTGTGGGCGGTGGCCGGCGGCATCGGCCTGGGCGAGGAATGGCGACTGCCGCGCTTCCTCGCGGTGGTCCTGACCATGCCGTGGATCCTGGTCGTCCACCTCTTCCTGCTGGTCACCCAGGCCGACTGGTGGCTGCTCGGCTACAGCTTCTACGCCGACTCTCCCGCCTGGCTGTTCGAACCCCTGTGGATCGTCTACTGCCTCACCGCGGGCCTGCTCAACGCCCGCCTCCTCGCGCGCTGGTCCCGAGCCGCGAAGCACCCCTGGTCGGTGCCGGTGTGCGCGCTGGTCTTCTTCGCGGCCGTGTTCACGCTCTGGCACCTCTGAGTACCACGCGGGTACGCCCCGCCCCTCCGCCACGAAAGACAATCCTTTGAACGACATACGACGCCCGCTGGGCGCGGGCCTCGCCGTGCTCGCCACCGCTGTCACCCTCACGTGCGGCATCAGCGGCGCCGCGCAAGCCCACACCGCGGCCGGCACCGTTTCGACCAACTGTGACGTCCCGTGGATCACCTGCACCCAGGGTGACCTGTGGCTGTTCTACAACAGCAAGGAACTCGCCATCCAGGACGGCAGGATCGTCTCCGCGTACGCGCTGTTCTACGGGAACGTGCACGACTACTACGGCAGCAGCGCCTACCAGGGCTCGACGCTGGTCACGTACCGGTACGTGTTCGACGGCGCCGCCAACGGCCACGGCCAGTACGTGAAGAACAACGCCGCCAGCGTGCAGAACTGCTCCATGGATGACAACTACCGCGTCTACTACAACTCCGGGTACGGCGGCACGTCCCAGTACTTCGCGAAGTCCCTCGGGTGGGACTGCACCCACACCAATCTGATCACCGCGCTGAAGAACGAAAACGCCTCCCAGCACTTCGCCTGAGAAAGAGAACAGCCGTCCCATGAAGCGCATCCCCGCCGCCGCCGTCGTCGTGGCCGCCACCGCGGTCCTCACCGGCTGCGGCACGCAGACCGTCACAGGTGGCGCCGCGGCCGCCCCGGCAGCCCTCCCCGGCCCGGCGGCCGACAAGGGCCACTGGCCCGCCGCCGCCCCCGAGCGGGGGCTGGCCAAGGGCCTGAACCTGCCGCTGGAAACCTACATGCAGGACTACGCCGACACCGTCGCCATCGCCAACGGAAAGCGCCTGCTGGCCCAGGACTGCATGAAGACCTACGGCCTCGAGGTGCAGCTCCCCGTCGCGGGGCTCAACCCCTCGCCCACCGAGAACGACGCCAACATGGAGCGCCGCTACGGCCTCACCGACCGCGAGACCGCCGCGCGGCACGGCTACGGGCTGCCCGGCCAGGACAAGCCCCGCCTCAAGCAGCCGACCGCGCAGCTCACGGCGGTCCAGGTGGAGGTGCTGACCGGCCGCAAGATGCCACCGCAGGCCGGTGACGGCAAGCAGACCCCGCCGGTGCCGATGGAGGCCCGCGAGAAGGCCCGCGACTCCTACAACGGAAAGAAGATCCACGACAAGGGCTGCGGCGGCTGGGCCGAGGATCAGCTCAACGCCCCGTCCCCGGACGAACTGACCCGCATCAGCGAGCTCAACGGCACCAGCTTCACCGAGTCGATGAAGGCCCCCGCCGTCGTCAAAGCCCTCAAGGACTGGTCGACATGCATGGACGGCAAGGGCCACCCCGGGCTGAACAGCCCGTTCGAAGCCGCGAACGGCATCCAGCACATCGAAGGACGGCCCGCCTCGAAGGAGGAAATCGACCTGGCGCTGGCAGAGGTCGACTGCAAGGCCGAGACCGGGCTGGTCGGAACCTGGTTCTCCGAAGAGTCGAGGATTCAGCAGACGATCATCGTCGAGCAGCGGCACGTGCTCGACGGCTTCAAGAGCAAGAACGAGGCGGCCGTCAGCGAGGCCGGCGAGAAGGCCGGGCACTGACCTTCCCCCGTTACGAGGGCATGGAAGCGGTCCTGCCCGGTGCGGGCTGACCCCTGGGGCCGGGATCGTTGAGGGCCGGCCCGGCTGTTGTCGCAGCCGGGCCGGCCCGTGTGTCATCCGGTGTGCGCCACCCGCTCGCGCCACCAGTCCACGGTCGCCCGGACCTGCTCGTCGAGGGGCGTGGCCCGTACCGTGAACTCCGCCTCGTAGGCGCTGGAATCGACGACGAACGGGCGGTCGAACTGGTAGCGGATCTCCTTCAGTTCGCGGAGCAGCGGGGAGAACAGCGAGGCCGCGCCCAGCACGGCCGGCGGCAGCCTGCGCACCGCGACCGGCCCCGTCCCCGCCTGGGCGGCCAGGCGGTCGACCATCTCGCGGACGGACCGCGCGGTCTCCGTCGGGACGTGCCAGGCCCGTCCCCAGGCCCGCTCCTCGGCCGCTGCCTCGGCCAACGCCCGGGCCACGTCGGGGAGATAGGTCCAGCTGTGCGGCGCGTCCGGGTTCCCGAGCGTGGAGACCGCCTTGCCGCGCAACAGCGGCGGCATGACCCGCGAGGCCAGATGGCCGCCCTCGGTGACGCCGGGCCCGAAGAAGTCCGAGGCCCGCACCTCGACCGCCCGGACGCGCCCCTGCTCGTGCAGGGTCCGCGCCTGCTCCCAGGCCGCGGCGCGCACCTGCCCCTTGGGGCCGGTCGCCGCGAGCGGCAGCCCCTCGGTCAGGGGGCCGGCCACCGGACCGTACCCGTAGAGGTTGCCCAGCATCACCAGGACGGCCCCGGTGGCCTCGGCCGCCGCGCAGGCCGCGGCGCTCAGCGGCGGCCATTCGCTCGCCCAGCGGTGGTAGGGCGGCGCGGCGCAGCCGTAGAGCGCGACCGCGCCCTTCGTGGCCTCGGTCAGCCGCTCGGGGTCCCTCGCGTCCAGCGCGACATGTTCGATCCCGGGCTCCGGGCTGCGGCCCGAGGCGGTGACGACCCTTACCTCATGGCCCTGTTCGGCGAGCAGCCGAGCAGTGGCGGCGCCGGCGGGTCCAAAACCTACAACGACATGAAAGCTCACCCGGCGCACACTAGCGCGGGGTGCGGGAGCCTTGGCGGCCGGTCCCCCGCCCGCGGCCTGGCGGGGGTTCCCTTCCCGGGAACAGCGGCGCCTGCGCGCCGCCGTACCCGGTCGTGGAGCGGCCGGACCGGCCCGACTACCGCCGGGCGACGGGGACGTTGCTGGTGACGGTACCGTCCGCGCCGGAGACCGTCACCGCGTGGCGGACTCCGTCCGGTCCGAGGACGACGGCCAGCCAGGCGCTGCCGCCGCCTTCCTGGGCGACCACGCGGATGCTCTCCACCTTGCCGCCGTCCACGGCCCCGGCCGCCTTCTCGGCCGCCGTCGCGATGGCCAGCGACGGCAGCGGCGCGGGGGCCGCCTTCACGGAGCCCCCCGGGCCGGCTTCACCGGCGCCGTGCTCCGGGTCCGCGCCCTGCATCCTCCGCATCTCCTTCAGGGCCTTCAGGTCCATGGGGTGCCGGGGATCCTTGAAGTTCTCGGGCCCGCGGAACGCGCGGTCGCCGTGCTCGCCGTGGTCGCCGTGGTCGCCGTGGTCACCGCCGTGTCCGGGGCCGCGCAGCTTGCCGCCCTCGTGGCCGGCCTCGGCCCAGGCGAAGCGGGGACCGGCCATCCGCGTGTCGTGGTGGTGGTCCACCGCCACCGCCACCGCCGTACCGCCGACGATCACCACGGCCGCGCCCAGCGCCGCCCAGCGGGCGCCCTTGCTCCGGGGCACCAGACGCCCCAGGTCCACGCGCTTGCGCTGCCGCGCACCTGCCTCCGGGGCGTTCACGGGCTGCGTGGGCTGCTCGGGCCGCTCGGACGGCGGGAAAGACTCAGACATACCGGGACTCCTCATACACAACCGGGCACGGCACCCGGCTCGTTGGAGAGCATGCTGAGCGGATGCTGAAGCCCACCTGAAGCCGGCTGAAGACCTCTTCAGCCGGCCGCGGACCGGGCCTGAGACCCTGGTCGGCATGCGCGTACTGGTGGTGGAGGACGAACGGCGGCTGGCCGTGGCCCTGCAGCGGGGCCTCCAATCGGAGGGGTTCGCCGTGGACGTGGCCCACGACGGGCTCCAAGGGCTGTGGATGGCCACCGAGCACGACTACGACCTGATCGTGCTCGACATCATGCTGCCCGGCCTGAACGGCTACCGGGTGTGCGCGCGGCTGCGCGCCGCCGGGAACGAGTCCGGGATCCTGATGCTCACGGCCAAGGACGGCGAGTACGACGAGGCGGAGGCCTTGGACACCGGCGCCGACGACTTCCTGTCCAAGCCCTTCTCCTACCTCGTCCTGGTCGCCCGATTGCGCGCGCTGGCCCGGCGCACGGGCCGCCGCGGCCCGCAGATCATGCGTTTCGGGGATCTGGTGCTGGACCCGGCCCGGCACAGCTGCTCCCGCGGTGACACCGAGATCCGGCTGACGGCACGGGAGTTCGCGGTCCTGGAGTACCTGGCCCGGCGCCCCGGGGAGGTGGTGCCCAAGCGGGAGATACTGGAACAGGTGTGGGACATCGCCTTCGCCGGCGATCCCAACGTGGTCGAGGTCCACATCAGCGCCGTGCGCCGCAAGATCGACGCGCCGTTCGGCCGCGCCGCCCTGGAGACGGTGCGCGGCGCGGGCTACCGGCTGGCGGTGGACGGTGGCTGAGCCCGCACTCCCCCGCCGCCGGTTCCCGCACCTGGACGGCCTGCGACAGCTGCACGGCCCGCGCTACCTGCGCCGCGGCCTGCGCGGCCTGCGACACCTGCGCGGCCTGCGACACCTGCTTCAGCGCTCTCCGCTGCGCCGCCTGTGGCCCACGACCGTCCGGGCCCGCGCCACGGTCGGCGCGGTCGCGGTCGTCGCCGCGGCCCTGACGCTGGCCTCCTTCGCCCTCCTCGGGCTGCTGGAGGCCAACCTGCTGCGCAATGCCGAGCGCGACGCCGCGCGGCATGCCGAGACCGTCGCGCGGCTGGCGGCCTCCGGGGAGCTCGAGACGATGCGGCCGAACCTGCACGGCGTCGAATTCGTCCAGGTCGTCAACGCCCGCGGCCGGGTCCTGCGCGCCTACCCGAACCTGGCCGGGGACTTCCCGCTCGCCCCCGTCAAACCCCTGCGCCCCGGGAGGGAGTCCCACACCTGGCAGAGCGGCCCGCTCGGCGGGGAGCACCGCCAGCGGGTCGTGCAGGTGACCACCGAGACCCCGCAGGGCATGGTCACCGTCTTCGTGGGGACCTCACTGCGCGATGTGGACGCGGCCGACGACACCACCGCCGCCGCGCTCGCGGTCGGCGGCCCGCTGCTCCTCGCCACCGTCGCCTTCGTCACCTGGCGGGTCACCGGCCGGGCGCTCGCACCGGTCGAGGCGATCCGCGCCGAGGTCGCCGGGATCAGCGACCGGGACCTGCACCGCCGGGTCCCCGTACCGCCCACCCAGGACGAGGTGGCCCGCCTGGCGCAGACGATGAACACCACCCTGGACCGGCTGGAGTCCGCCGGGATCCGTCAGCGCCAGTTCATCGCGGACGCCTCCCACGAACTGCGCAGCCCCCTCACGGTGCTGCGCACCCAGCTGGAGGTGGCCCTGGCCGTCCGGGACCCGGAACTGTGGCCGGAACTGATCAGTGGCGCGCTCCAGGACACCGAGCGGCTCCAGCAGCTCTGCTCCGACCTCCTGCTGCTCGCCCGGATCGACGCCTCCCAGCCGATGGCCTCGGTCCGGCTGGACCTGGGCGCCGTGGTCCGGGGCGCCGTGGAGGCACGCCTCGGGGACCGCGTACCCGTGCGCACGGAGCTGGCGGCCGGCATCCGGGTGGAGGGCAGCGAACTGTGGCTGGCCCGGGTGGTCACCAACCTGCTCGACAACGCCCAGCGGTTCGCCGCCCGGCGGGTGGACGTCGTCCTGCGCGCCACCGGTGGACCGTACGGACCGACCGCCGTGCTGGAGGTGACCGACGACGGCCCCGGCATCCCGAACGGCGACCGGGAGCGGGTCTTCGAGCGCTTCACCCGCCTCGACGACGCCCGCAGCCGCGACCACGGCGGGGCCGGCCTGGGCCTCGCCATAGCGCGGGACCTGACCGCCCACCACGGCGGCACCCTCACCGCCGAGGACTCCCCGCGGGGAGCCCGGCTGGTGGTCCGGCTGCCGGTGGCGGACGGGACCAAGGACGGGACCAAGGAATGGACCAGGGACGGGACCCCGGGCGGGGCCGCGGAAGGGGCTCAGCCCAGCAGGGCGTAGACCGTGGAGGCGGTGGCGGCCGGCTCCGCGGCTCCCTCGGGGGTCATGGTGATGTCGGCGAAGGCCATCCGCCGGCCGAGCTTGGTGACCTGTACGCGGATCAGGACGTCGGCGCCGGTCACCGGGCGCTGGAAGCTCGTCGACTGCTGGACCGTGGTCATCGGCCCGTACGCGCCGCGCGCGCTGGAGATCGCGATGACGGTGGCGGTGTCGGCGGCCGCCATCAGTGCCTGGCCGGAGAGGCCGCCGCCGTCCCGGGCCAGGGTGTCGGACCAGGGCAGCCGCAGCACGGCGTGCCGTTCGCCGGTCTCCTGGACGCTCAGGCCCAGGGCGAGCACCCAGGGGGCGAAGTTGTCGGCGAGGATCTTGTCTGCGTCTGCGGGTGAGAACGTCACCGGGAGATTGTGGCGGCCCGGCCGGACCACCACAATCCCTTTCGTTCGGACGGTTCAGGTGCTAAAGGCTTGCGGCCAGTTCGGTGCCCTGGCGGATGGCCCGCTTGGCGTCGAGTTCGGCGGCCACGTCGGCTCCGCCGATCAGGTGCGCCTCGACACCGGCCGCGCGCAGCGCCTCGTACAGGTCGCGGCGCGGCTCCTGCCCGGTGCACAGGACGACGGTGTCGGCGGGTACGAGACGCTGCTCGCCGTCGACGGTGATGTGCAGGCCCTCGTCGTCGATGCGGTCGTACGCGGCCCCCGCGACGGAGACCACCCCGCGGTGCTTGAGCTCCGCCCGGTGGATCCAGCCCGTGGTGGTGCCGAGGCCTGCGCCGACCTTGGTCGCCTTGCGCTGGAGCAGGTGGACCTGGCGCGGCGGTGCGGGGCGCTCGGCGGCGGTGAGTCCGCCGGGGCCGGTGTACGAGGTGTCCACGCCCCAGTGGCGGAAGTAGACGGCCGGGTCCTGGGAGGCGCCCTCGCCGCTGTCGGTGAGGTACTCGGCGACGTCGAAGCCGATGCCGCCGGCGCCGACGACGGCGACACGCTCACCGACGGGGGCGCCGTCGCGCAGCACGTCGAGGTAGCCGACGACATTGGCGTGGTCGACGCCCTCGATGTCCGGGGTGCGGGGGGTGACTCCGGTGGCGACGACGACCTCGTCGTAGTCCTTAAGCGTCTCCACGTCGGCGCGGGTGTTCAGGCGGACCTCCACCCCGCTCTCCTCGAGCTGGTGGCCGTAGTAGCGGATGGTCTCCTCGAACTCCTCCTTGCCGGGGATGCGGCGGGCGATGTCGAGCTGGCCGCCGATGTGGCCGGAGGCCTCGAAGAGGGTGACGACGTGGCCGCGGCCGGCGGCGGACACCGCGCAGGCGAGTCCGGCCGGACCGGCGCCGACCACGGCGACGCGCTTCTTCAGCTGCGTCGGGGAGAGCACGAGCTCGGTCTCGTGGCAGGCGCGGGGGTTGACCAGGCAGCTGGTGATCTTGCCGCTGAAGGTGTGGTCGAGGCAGGCCTGGTTGCAGCCGATGCAGGTGTTGATGGCCTCCGGGCGGCCGGCCGCGGCCTTGGCGACGAAGTCGGCGTCGGCGAGGAAGGGCCGGGCCAGCGACACCAGGTCGGCGCGGCCGTCGGCGAGCAACTCCTCGGCGATCTCCGGGGTGTTGATGCGGTTGCTGGTGACGAGCGGGACGGACACCGCGCCCATCAGCCGCTTGGTGACCCAGGTGTAGGCGCCGCGAGGGACGGAGGTGGCGATGGTGGGGATGCGGGCCTCGTGCCAGCCGATGCCGGTGTTGATGAGGGTGGCGCCGGCCGCCTCGATCTCCTTGGCGAGGCGCACGACCTCGTCGAGGGTGGAGCCGCCGGGGATCAGGTCGAGCATGGAGAGGCGGTAGATGACGATGAAGTCCTCGCCGACGGCCTCGCGGGTGCGCCGGACGATCTCCAGCGGGAAGCGCACGCGGTTCTCGTACGCGCCGCCCCACCGGTCGGTGCGCTTGTTGGTCGCGGCGGCGATGAACTCGTTGATCAGGTAGCCCTCGGAGCCCATGATCTCGACGCCGTCGTAGCCGGCGAGCTTCGCGAGGCGGGCGGCGCGGACGAAGTCCTCGACGGTCCGCTCGACCTCTGTGTCGGTGAGCTCGTTCGGCACGAAGGGGCTGATGGGGGCCTGGAGGGCGCTGGGGGCGACCAGGTCCTTGTGGTAGGCGTACCGGCCGAAGTGGAGGATCTGCATCGCGATCTTCCCGCCTTCGGCGTGCACCGCCTCGGTGATCACCCGGTGCTCGGCGGCCTCGTCCTCGGTGGTGAGGCGGGAGCCGCCCTCGAAGGGGCGGCCGGCGTCGTTCGGGGCGATGCCGCCGGTGACGATGAGGCCGGCGCCGCCGCGGGCGCGCTCGGCGTAGAAGGCGGCGAGGCGCTCGAAGCCGCCCTGGTGCTCTTCGAGACCGGTGTGCATCGAGCCCATGATCACGCGGTTCGGCAGCGTGGTGAATCCGAGGTCCAGCGGGCTCAGCAGGTGCGGGTACCGGCTCTGGGACATGGGGGGCGCCTCCTCGCGCGGGGGTGATGGACCTGTTCTAGCGAGGGCGGCCCGGTTTTGCAACTAGGTGCAAAACCGGGTGGGGGCCGTCCTCCCCGGTTTTCGGGGGAGGACGGCCCCTCTTGTGGCGGAGTTCACTGCCGCGACCGCACCGGCGCGGGGCGGGCGGGGCGGCGACCGGCCCGGCCCTCAGGCCCGCCGGAGGCGCAGCGTGAGGATCTGGAACGGGCGCAGGGTGAGGGTGAGCGTGCCGGCCGGGGTGAGGGGGCCGGCCCCCGATCCGGACAGGGGGCGCTCGAGGAGGTCGCTCTCGACTGCCGCCGTGACCGGGAACCCGGGCGCCAGGGTGGCCGTGGCGCGGCCGCCGCGGGACTCGTACAGGCGGACGATCACGTCGCCGCCGCGGTCCTCGGCGAGTTTGACCGCCTCGACGACCACCGCGTCGTTGTCCACGGCCAGCAGCGGGGCGACCGGGCCCGCGCCGGGCACCACCCGCTCCGGCAGGTTGAACGCGTGGCCCTCGCGGACCGCGTCGCCGATCCCGGCGCCCGGCGCCAGCGCGAACCGCAGGGTGTGGGCGCCCTGGTCGGTCTCCGGGTCGGGATAGCGCGGCGCGCGCAGCAGGGAGAGCCGGACCGTGGTGGTCTGGCCGCCGTCGGGCCGCATGTCGCGGGTCACGTCGTGCCCGTAGGTGGACTCGTTGAGCAGGGCGACGCCCCAGCCGGGCTCCTCCGCGTGGATCCAGCGGTGAGCGCAGATCTCGAATTGGGCGGCCTCCCAGGAGGTGTTGGTGTGGGTGGCCCGGTAGACGTGCCCGAACTGGGTTTCCGAGGCGGTCCGTTCGGCCTTGACGTCCAGCGGGAAGGCCGCCTTGAGGATCTTCTCCGTCTCGTGCCAGTCCACTTCCGTGGCGATGTCCAGCGTCTTGGGCCCGGACCGCAGGGTGAGCGACTGCACCGCCGTCGAGGAGCCGAAGGAGCGGGTGACCCGGACGGTGACGGCCGACGGGCCGCTCTCGGCGACCTCCATGGCGTCCAGGGCGACGAGGTCGGTGACCTTGTTGCGGTAGAACGCGTCGATGTCCCAGGCGTCCCACATGTTCGGGAAGTCGGGGTGGATCTGGAGCAGGTTCGCCGCGCCGCCCGGCGCGACCGCCTCGCGGCCCGCCTCCAGGTCGTACGCGGAGACCACCAGCCCGCGGGCGTCGATCTCCACCAGCAGCCGGCCGTTGGCCAGGACGTGGCCGCCGCCGTGCCGCTCCTCCACCGTCACCAGCTGCCCCGGCCCGGCCGGGACGCCCGCGCCGCCGGCCGGGATGCCGCGCCGGGTGTGCGGGGCGCAGTTGAAGACCAGCTCCTGCCCGCCCGGTCCCGCCAGTGCCGTCTGCGCGGCCAGGGTGATCCCCTCCAGTTCCTCGCGCACCGACCGGTACGTCTCGCGCGCCTCGCGGTGCACCCAGGCGATGGAGGAGCCGGGCAGGATGTCGTGGAACTGGTGCAGCAGCACCGTCTTCCAGATCCGTTCGAGGTCCTCGTACGGGTAGGCGTACGCCGGCACCCGTACCGCGGCGGTGGCCGCCCACAGCTCGGCCTCGCGCAGCAGTGATTCGCTGTGCCGGTTGCCCTGCTTGGTCTTGGCCTGGGAGGTGTACGTGCCGCGGTGCAGCTCCAGGTAGAGCTCGCCGGCCCAGACGGGCGCGTCCGCGTACTCGGCGTAGGCCTTCTCGAAGAAGGCGTCCGGCCGCTCGACCTCGACCCGCGGGGAGCCTTCGAGGTTCCGCTGGCGCTTGGCGCGGGCCAGGTGTTCGCGGGTGGGGCCGCCGCCGCCGTCGCCCCACCCGAAGGGCACCAGCGAGCGCGAACCGCGGCCCTTCTCCCGGTAGTTGCGGGCGGCGTGCGCCAGCTGGGCGCCGCCCAGGTCGGAGTTGTAGGTGTCGACGGGCGGGAAGTGGGTGAAGACGCGGGTTCCGTCGATGCCCTCCCACCAGAAGGTGTGGTGGGGGAAGCGGTTGACCTGGGACCAGCAGATCTTCTGGGTCAGGAACCACGTGGAGCCGGAGAGCTTGACGATCTGCGGCATCGCGGCGGTGTAGCCGAAGGAGTCGGGCAGCCAGACGCCCCGGGTCTCGATGCCGAACTCGTCCAGGAAGAACTTCTTGCCGTAGAGGAACTGGCGGGCCATGGCCTCGCCGCCGACCATGTTGGTGTCGGACTCCACCCACATCCCGCCGACCGGCACGAACTGCCCGTCCGCGATCTTCTTCTTGATCCTCTCGAAGAGCTCGGGCCGGTACGTCTTGATCCAGTCGAGCTGCTGCGCCTGCGACATGGCGAAGACGAACTCGGGGTGCTCGTCCATCAGGCTGACCATGTTGGAGGAGGTACGGGCGACCTTGCGGACCGTCTCGCGCAGCGGCCACAGCCACGCGGAGTCGATGTGCGCGTGGCCCACCGCGCTGATCCGGTGTGCGGAGGCGTGGGCGGGGGCGGTGAGCACGCCGGTCAGGCACGCGCGGGCGGCGGCCGCGGTGCCGGGCACGTCGCCGAGGTCCACGGCGTCCAGCGCCGCCTCGACGGCGCGCAGGATGTCGTACCGCCGGGCGTCCCGGGTGTCGAGCTGGGTCATCAGGTCGTGGAGGACCTCCAGGTCCTGGACCAGTTCCCAGACCTCGGTCTCGAAGACGGTGAGGTCCATCCGGGCGATCCGGTAGAGGGGCTGGTCGCCGCTGGTCCGCTTGTCGCCCTCGTAGGTGGCCGTGTGCTCGACGAGGACCGGGTTGGAGGCGGCCTCGACGTACCACTCGACGCGCTCGCCGCCCTCGGCCCGGTCGGCGACGCGCACCCAGTCGTTGTACGGGTTCAGCGCCTTGACCTCGCTTCCGTCGGCCCGGTGGACCAGTCCCTCGCACTGGAAGCCGGGCATCATCCGGTCGAAGCCCAGGTCGAGGACGGCCTCCACCGTACGGCCCGCCCAGTCGGCCGGGACGGTCCCGGTGATCTTGAACCAGGTGGTGCCCCAGGCCGGGCCCCACGGCTCGCCGACCGTGCAGGGCTCGTACGGCGCGGCCAGGCCCCGGGCGACGGGGACGGGCTCGCCCGGGGCCTCCCAGCGGGCGAGGGTCAGTGGGACCGGACGGGAGTGCACGGCGGGCTTGATGCGCTCCTTCAGGACCCGGCGGAGGCGGTGTTCGGTGATGCTGCGGTCGTCGTGCATGACGGCTGCTCCAGGAGGCAGAGGGGTCGGGTCAGGTTTTGACGGCTCCCTCTCCGACGCCCTTGAAGAAGAAACGCTGGAGGGCGAAGAAGAGGAGCATCATCGGGAGGAGCGCGGCCATGGCTCCCGCGGCGATGAGCCGCTGGTCGTTGACGGTGGTGGCGCCGGCCAGGGTCTTCAGGCCGAGCTGGAGGGTGTAGTGCTCGCTGTTGGTGAGGACCAGCAGGGGCCACAGGAAGTCGTCCCAGGCGCCCATGAAGCTGGTGATGCACACGACGGCCAGTGATCCCTTGGCGGCGGGGAGGAACACCCGGGTGAAGCGGGCCCACTCACCGGCGCCGTCCAGGATCGCGGCTTCCTCCACCTCCTTGGGTACGGAAAGGAACGACGCCCGCATGATCATGATGTTGAGGACGGAGACGGCGCCGGGCAGCCACACGCCGACGAGGGTGTCGACCAGGCCCATCTCGCGGACCGTGAGGAACATCGAGATCATCACGGACTCGAAGGGGAACATCAGGGTCGCCACGAGCACGGTGAAGACGGCCTTGCGGCCCTTCCAGCCGGGCCGGGACAGGGCGTAGCCTCCCATCGCCGCGAAGAGCAGGTTCGAGGCGACGGCGAGGGCGGCCACGACGAGGGTGTTGCCGACGTACTGGAGCAGCGGGAAGGACTCGGCGACGCGCACGTAGTTGTCGAGGGTGGGCTGCGAGGGCAGTGCGCCGTCGTAGACGTTCTCGGTGCGGCCGCGGATCGAGGTCAGGAACTGCCAGACGATCGGGCCCAGCATGATCACGAGGATCAGCAGCAGCGTGGCGTACCGGCCGGCGAGACCGGTCCAGGGGCGCCTCACGTCTCGTCCCCCTTCGTCAGGCGGCGGCCGAGCAGGCTGAAGACGAGCGTCAGGAGGAACAGCAGGAGGGAGATGGCGGAGGCGTATCCGGTCTCGCCGGAGAAGCCGAGGCCGACCTGGCGGATGAGGAAGGGCAGGGTGCGTGCGCCGCCGCCGGGGCCGCCGCTCTCGCCGCCGAGGATGTAGATCTCGGTGAAGACGCGCAGCGCCGAGATGGCGGAGAGGGTCCCGACCAGCAGCATCATCGGTTTCACCTGGGGGACGGTGATGCTGAAGAAGCGCCGGACGGGGCCGGCGCCGTCGAGGGCGGCGGCCTCGTAGAGGGAGGCGGGGACGTTCCCGAGGGCCGCGAGGTAGAAGACCATGTAGTAGCCGAGGCCCTTCCACACGGTCACGATCATGGCGGAGACCAGCAGCATCGTGCTGTCGGTCAGGAACGGGACCGGTTCGGAGACGATGTGCAGCTGCCGGAAGACGGTGTTGACGAGTCCGTCGCTCCGCAGCACCCACTGCCAGATGAGGCCGACGACCACGGCGGAGGCGATCACCGGGGTGTAGAAGGCGGAGCGGAAGAAGCCGATGCCGGGGACCTTGGTCCGTACGAGGACGGCCAGCGCCAGCGGCAGCAGCACCAGGCAGGGCACGACGACGGCGAGGTACAGCACGCTGTTGCCGGTCGCGGTCCAGAAGTCGGGGTCGGCGAAGGCGCGGGTGTAGTTGGCGAAGCCGACGAAGGTGCCGCCGCGCAGGATCCGGGCGTCGGTGAAGGAGAGGATGACGGTGTTGACGAAAGGCCAGAGACTGAACAGCGCCACCATCAGCAGGCCGGGGGCGAGGAAGAGGTACGGGGCCCACCGGGCGCGGTGGCGCACCGCGCGGGTCACTTCCGGGCCGCGTCGGCGAGCAGCTTGTTGGCTTCCTCCTGGGCCTTCCTGACCGCTGTTAGGGGGTCCTGTTCGCCCTTGATGGCCTTCTGCATCTCGCGGACGACGGCGTCGCCGACCTGGCTGGTCCACTGGACGGGGGTGTTGGCGTCGAGTTCGGCCGTCTTCAGCTGCTCGGCGCCGATCGCGCGGGCGAGGGTCTCGGCGTCCTTGCCGTCGCCCTTGTCCGCGAAGTACGGGTCGGCGAGGCCCCGGGCGTTGGACGGGTAGATGGTGGCCTTCTTGGAGAACGCCACCTGGTTGGGGCCGTTGGTGACCCATTTGGCGAACTCGGTCGCCGCGTCCAGGTGTTTGGTGTCCTTCTTGATGCCGAGGGACTGGGCGTAGATGCCGATGTGGCCGAGGGTGCCCGTGACGGCGCCGGCGACGTGGGTGTTCGCATAGACCTGCGGGGCGTTCTGCTTGATGTCCTTGACGAACCCCGGGGAGCCGGGGCCGAAGACGAGCTTCCCGCCGCCGTACAGCTGGTTGATGTCGTCGGACGTGAGGAGGGACTCCTTGGGCATCGCGCCCTTGGCGTAGAGGTCCTTCATCCGCTCCACCCACGCGACGGCCCGGTCGGTGTCGAAGGTGAACCGCTCCCCCTTCGCGTCGAGGATCGGGACGCCCATCTTCTGCCAGTCGCCGGGGAGCCGGCCCTTGGGGTCGGCCATGAACGCGGCGTAGCGGCCGCCGGACGTGGCGGCGATCCGCTCGGCGTAGTCGAAGAACTGCTCCACGCTGGCCGGCGGCTTGGCCGGGTCCAGGCCGGCCTTGACGAAGAGTTCCTTGTTGTAGGTGAGGATTTCCGGGGTCACGTACCAGGGGTAGGCGTACACGCCGTCGCCCTTGCCCGGGAGCTTGAACTGCTCCCAGGCGCCCGGCACGTACTCCTCGGCCAGCGCGCCGTCGAGCTTGGCCACGTCGGCGAGCATGCCCCGGTCGCCGAGGAGCTGGAAGGAGTCGGTGGACAGGTTGACCACGTCCGGCAGGGCTCCGGCCTGGGCGTCGGCGACGAGCTTCTCGTTGTAGCCGTCGCCGGGGACGTCCTCCCACGTGACCTTCGCGTCGGGGTGCGCGGCCTCGAACCCGTCGATGACGCCCTGTACGTACGCCGTGAACGCGGGCTTTAACTGGAGTGTGCGGAAGGTGATCTCACCCGCCACTCTGCCCGTCTTCTCGGCCTCCTCCACCTCCCCCGAGCCACCGCTCAGCCCGCATCCGCCGGTCGTGAGGAGGGCGCCGGCCACCAGCAGGGCAACGGCCGTACGGGTCGGGTTCGAACGGGTCATCGTCGCCGCCTTCGCAGAAGTCCGGCCTCATTGCCGGAGGCGGAGCCCACGGTCGTCGGGATTCAAGAGCTCGTCAATGAGGCAGGATCCCCGGTGGCCGGTGAGGCCCTGGTGCGGAATGCCGCGGCAGTGGTACCGGGTCCCCGAAAGGCCCGTGCGGAGCCCATCGCGACCTGCGCTAATGCGCTTTAGCCCCAAGGCGGTTGACGGTGATATCGATTCGATAACGAAGCCGGAACTAATGCGGTTTACTTCATCGGATACTCGGTCTTCTCCACGAGCTTGCCGTCCTTGAAGCAGAACCTGAGCACGGTCTCCTTGCCGTTCTTGGGGTCGCCGCTGGATATGTACCAGGAGCAGGCGCTGCCCTCGGGCTCGGCCGGGCCGCCGTCCTTGAGGGCGCTCTTGACGAAGGAGTCGCCGGACGGGAGCTTGGCGCGGACCTCGCTCTCCGCGTCGCCGGTCTTCACCGCCCCGTAGACCTCGGGGTCGACCAGGGTCTTGTCGGCCATGTCGAGGACCTTCCCCATGCCGAACACCGCCAGCACGGCGAGGCCCACCCCCAGCACCAGCGCCACCCCGCAGCCGATCAGACAACCCTTGCGCTGTGCCACGCCCGTTCCTCCGTGTCGTGTGTGTCCGTGTCGTTCCGTGTCCGGCGGCGGTCGTCCGCCCGGACACTCCGACCTTCGCAGACGGCGGGGGCCGGGGCTGTCCTCGAAAGTCGTCGGCTGCCGCGACGATCGTCGTTCGAGGTCAGGCCCGGAAGGC
>NZ_JBVJFA010000023.1:6878-81876 GCF_055588085.1 Streptomyces sp. NPDC046303 | reverse complement strand
GCCGGGCCCGGAAGGCCGGGCCCGGAAGGCCGGGCCCGGAAGGCCGGGCCCGGAAGGCCGGGCCCGGAAGGCCGGGCCCGGAAGGCCGGGCCCGGAAGGCCGGGCCCGGAGGGTCGGGCCCGGAGGGTCGGGCACCGCGCGTCACGGCAGCGCCAGGTCGCCGGGGTCCGTGTTGGCCCCGCAGAGGACGACGGCGACGCGTTCGCCCAGCGGCTCGGACGCGCCGCGCTGGGCCGCCAGGGCGGTGGCCGCGCCCGCCTCGACCACGATCCGGTGCTCCTCCCAGAGCGCCCGCCGGGCGGCCGTGATCGCCGCGTCCGGGACGAGGACCGAGCGTACGGTTCCGTGCTGCGCGGCGGTGAGCGCGTCCGCCGAGACCCGGGTGGCCCCGAGGGAGTCGGCGGCGACGGAGTCCACGGCGACGTCCACCGGGCGGCCCGCCGCCAGGGCCGCGTTCAGGGCGCGGCAGTTCTCCGGCTCGGCGGCGATCACCCGTACGCCGTGTTCGCGCGCGGCGGTGGCGACCCCGGCGAACAGTCCGCCGCCGCCGACCGCGACGACCACGGCGTCCAGTCCGGGCAGCGCGGCCCGGATCTCGTCGAGGAGTGTTCCGGCACCCGCCGCGATGAGCGGGTGGTCGTAGGCGTGGCTGCTGAGGGCCCCGGTGGCGGCGGCGAACTCCTCGCAGGCGGCCAGCGCTTCGGCATACCGGTCTCCGACGAGCCGCACCTCGGCCCCGTACCCGCGCAGCCGTTCCACCTTCACCCGGGGGGCGTTGGCGGGCAGGAACACCGTCGCCGGCACGGCCTGGCCGCGGGCCGCCCAGGCGCAGGCGAGCCCCGCGTTGCCGCCGGAGGCGATGGTGACCCCGGCGGCGGGGAGGGTGCCGGCCCGGTGGTGGGCGGCGAGGAAGTTGCGCGCACCGCGGGCCTTGAAGGAGCCGGTGTGCTGGAGGTGTTCCAGGGCGTACCAGACCCCTTCGGCCGCGGGGGCCACGGTGACGGGGCGTACCGATCCGGCGATCCGGTCGGCGGCCGCGCGTACGGCGGCGTAGTCGAGCTGCTGTTCCATGGCAGGTCTCCCCATCAGGTGGTGGGCCGGGTGGGCCGGGCGGGCCGGGCGGGCCGGGCGGGCCGGGCGGCCTCGATCAGCTGGCGCAGGGCGCCGTAGTACACCTCGTGGTCCGTCAGCGCCGGCAGTACGTCGGCCAGCCCGGCGGAGAGCACGGGGAACCGCTCGGGGTCCAGCGCGGCGAGGGCCGCCCGGGAGGCGGCGGTGGCCGCGGCCGGATCCCGGTGGTCCACGAAGGCCGCGCTGCCCAGGGTGAGCAGGTACATGCGGCGGTAGACGGTCATCGCCTCGGCGGCGGTCATCCCCGCGGCCACGCTGTCGGCGAGGGCGGGTTCGACGAGGCGGGCGAGCAGCTGCCGCCCGAGCCAGGGCCGGCCCCCGCGCAGGACGAGCAGCCCGGGGTGGGCGGTGAGCAGCCGGTACAGCGCGCCGAACCGCTGTTCGCAGGCGTCGGCCCAGTCGGTTCCGGGGGCGATGTCCGGCAGCTGCGCGGCCAGGTGCTCGGTGCACAGGTCCAGCAGGCCGGCGAGGTCGGCGCAGCGGCGCTGGACGGTGGCGTGGGAGACGCCGAGCCGGTCGGCGAGGGCGCGGAAGCTCAGGGCGGCCGGCCCCTCCTCGTCGAGGAGGCGGAGGGCGGCGACGGCGATCGCCTCGGGGGTGGCCTGGTCCAGGGCGGTTGATCTCCTCGGCATGAGATACACCGTAACATACGGCGTATCACGACCGTCCGCGCTGTCTCATGACCTCTTTGGTGTGACATCGGTTGCGGCCATATTGCTGGTCAATGGCGGATATCAGCCGACTTTCGTTGACAGGGAGTAGCCGCCTCGCTGCACTGAGCGCACGACTGCCCGCTCCCACGTCAAGGAGACTCCGTGCCGCTTCGCCTGCGCGCCTCGCTCCCCTGTCTGACCGCGGCCGCCCTGTTCGCCCTGGCGCTCTCCCCCGCTCCCGCGGGCGCCGACCCCACGGCCACGTCGGACACCCCCCTCGCCCTCACCCCGCCCATGGGCTGGAACAACTGGGCGCACTACATGTGCGACATCGACGAGGCCACGGTGGTCGCGAACGCCGACGCCCTCGTGTCCACCGGGCTCGCCGCCAAGGGCTACGACACGGTGACCGTCGACGACTGCTGGATGACGAAGAGCCGCGACGCGCAGGGCGCGCTGGTCGTCGACACCGCGAAGTTCCCGCACGGCATGGCCTGGCTCGGCGACTATCTGCACGCCAAGGGGCTGAAGTTCGGCATCTACCAGGACGCCGGCTCGCTCACCTGCGAGAAGTATCCGGGAAGCGGCGCACCCGAGGGCGGTGGCGCGGACCACTACGCGCAGGACGCCCGGCAGTTCGCCTCCTGGAAGGTGGACTACGTCAAGATGGACGGCTGCAACCTCTGGGTGCCGGAGGGCAAGACGAAGGAGCAGGCCTACCGGGACGCCTACCACGCCGTCGCCGCAGCCCTGCGCGCGAGCGGCCGTGACATGGTGCTGTCGGCCTCCGCGCCCGCCTACTTCCAGCAGGGCGAGTGGGGCGGCTCCGACTGGCACAAGGTCCTCGGCTGGGTGGGCGAGACCGGTCAGCTGTGGCGCGAGGGCCGGGACATCGCGGTGTACAAGCCGGCCAGCCCGGCCGCCTCCCGGTGGAGCTCGGTGCTGGGCAACTACGGGTACAACCGCTGGCTGGGCCGGTACGCGGGCCCCGGCAACTGGAACGACCCGGACTTCCTCATCGCGGGCGCGCCCGGCCTCAGCGCGGCCGAGAGCCGCAGCCAGGTCGCCCTGTGGGCCATGATGGCGTCCCCGTTCATCCTGTCCTCCGAGGTCTCCAAGATCAGCCCCGAAGGGCTCGACGCCCTCGGCAACACCCGGCTGATCGCCCTGGACCAGGACCCCATGGGCCGCCAGGGCGCGGTGGTCTCCTCCAACGCCACCTTCGAGATCCTCGTCCGGCCCCTCGCGAACGGCGACCGGGCGGTGGCCGTGCTCAACCGCTCGGGCGCCGCACGGGACATCAACGTGCCGCTCGACGAGATCGGGCTGCCCTCGTGCACGGCGGACGCGCAGGACCTGTGGACCGGGGAACGCCGGGAGGTGTCCGACACGTTGACCGGGCGCGTCGGCTCCCACGACACCGGGGTCTGGCGGCTCACCCCGCGCGGGTGCGCCGAGGCGGTGCCGACCGGGCAGATCGTCGGGAACGGCGCCAAGTGCGCCGACGGGGCCAACACCACGGGGGTCGGGGCGGTCGTGCTCGGTGCGTGCACCGGGGCACCCGACCAGCGGTGGGTCCTGGGCCACGACGCGAGCCTGCGGCTGGCCGGCAAGTGCCTGTCGGCCGGTGAGGACGACCGGGTGGAGCTGGCCCGCTGCGCGCCCGCCGAGGAGCAGCAGCCCGGTCAGACCTGGGCGCACCGGCGCGACGGGGCCCTCGTCGAGGAAGCGAGCGGCAGGTGCCTGACGGCTCCCGCCGCGGCCGCCACCCCGGACGCCCCGGCCGAGCGGCTCCGGCTGGCTCCGTGCGAAGAGCACCGGGTCGACCAGGCCTGGGCCCTCCCGGTCTGACGGGGCCGAAGATGACGCAACCGAACCACACGCCGCCGCACGCACCCCTGCCCGACTCCGGAACCCCGCCCGGCGCCGGAACCTTCCGCGCGGCTCCGCGTGCGGACAGGACCCGGCGTCCGGTACTCCCCCGGGCGGTCGCGTTCGGCGCCGTGCCCGCCGTGCTGCTCGCGCTGCTCGGTGCGGCGGCGCCCGCCCCGGGGGCCGGATCGGCCGCACGGGCCGGCGTACAGGCCGACGTACGGGCAGAGGGGCCCGCGCAGCCACGCCCCGCCGCGCCCCCGCGCGGCCAGGCCCCGCGCCCCGCCACCTTTGACACCGCGCCCGCGCGGGCCGCCCTGGAGCGGCTGCTGCCACGCCACGCCGGGCAGTTCACCCTGGTGCCCGAGCCGGCCGCCGCGGCCGACACCTTCACCGTCTCCGGGACGCCGGGTGCGATCACCGTCCGCGGCAGCACCGGAGGCACCCTGCTGACCGGTGTCGGCTGGTACCTCCAGCACGTCGCCGGGGCGGACATCGGCTGGCCCGGGGACAGCATCGGCATGCTGCCCGCCCGACTCCCGGGCGTGCCCGCTCCGGTCACGCGCAGCGCGCTCGTGCCCCACCGGTACGCCCTCAACGACACCGACGACGGGTACTCCGGCCCGTACCGCACGTTCGAGGAGCACCAGCGCCAGATCGACCTGCTCGCCCTCCACGGCATCAACGAGGTGTTCGTGCAGGTCGGCGCCGAGTACCCGTACTACCAGGCGCTCCAGCGCTTCGGCTACTCCGCCGAGGAGCTGCGCGCGTGGGTGCCCGGCCCCGGCCACCAGAGCTGGTGGCTGCTGCAGAACCTGAGCGGCTTCGGCGGGCCGGTCTCCGAGCGGCTGATGCGGGAGCGCGCCGACCTGGGCGGGCGGATCGCCGAACAGCTGCGCGGGCTCGGCATGACCCCCGTACTGCCCGGCTACTTCGGCACCGTGCCGCCGGGGTTCGCCGCCCGGAATCCGGGGTCCGTCACCGTGCCGCAGGGCGACTGGGCGGGCTTCGACCGCCCGGACTGGCTGGACCCGGCCTCACCGGCGTTCGGGAAGCTGGCCGCCGCGTACTACGCCGAGCAGCGCGCGGTGTTCGGGGACAGCACCATGTACCGGATGAGCCCGCTGCACGAGGGCGGCCAGACGGGCCCGGTCGACGTGAAGTCCGCCGCCGGGGCCATCCAGGCCGCCCTGCACGCCGCCCACCCCGGCGCGCTGTGGGCGGTGCTGGGCTGGCAGGAGGACCCGACCCCGGAGCTCCTCGCCGGGGTGGACACCTCGAAGCTCCTGATCCTGGACGGGCTGTCGGACCGCTACAACCGGCTCGACCGGGAGGCCCGCTGGGGCGGCGCCCCGTACGCGATGGGCACCATCTACAACTTCGGCGGACACACCACGATCGGCGCGAACACCTCCGTGTGGCTCGAGCGGTTCGGGCCCTGGCGGGCGAAGGCCAACAGCGCCCTCGCCGGGATCGCCTACCTGCCGGAGGCCACCGGCACCAATCCGGCCGCCTTCGACCTCTTCACCGACCTGGCCTGGGAGCCGGGTCCGGTCGACCACCGGCAGTGGTTCGCCGGCTTCGCGGCCCGCCGCTACGGCCGGCCCGACGCCGAGGCCGCCGCGGCCTGGGAGGAGCTGCGCAAGGGGCCGTACAGCACCTCGTCGGGGCTGTGGTCGGAGTCGCAGGACAGCCTGTTCACCGCCCGGCCGAGCCTGACCGCGGCGGGAGCGGCGTACTGGAGCCCCAAGTCCATGCGCTATCCGGCCGGTTCGGTCCGGCGGGCGCTGGACCACCTGCTCCGGGTGGATCCGCGGCTACGCGGTTCCAGCGCCTACCGCTTCGACCTGGTGGACACCGCCCGGCAGGCGCTCGCCAACCACTCGCGGGTGCTGCTCCCGAAGATCAAGGCGGCGTACGAGGCCGAGGACCTGGCCCGCTTCCGCGCGCTGACCGCCGAATGGCGGGACGCGGAACGGAAGTTGGACGCGGTCACCGGCTCCGACCCGAACTTCCTGCTCGGCAGGTGGCTCTCCGGTGCGCGCTCGTGGGGCGCCGACCCGGCCGAACAGGACCGGTACGAGTACGACGCACGCTCGATCCTGAGCGTGTGGGGGCGCCGCGGTACGAGCGAGGG
The DNA here is from genome assembly GCF_055588085.1 of Streptomyces sp. NPDC046303. Classification (NCBI taxonomy): domain Bacteria; kingdom Bacillati; phylum Actinomycetota; class Actinomycetes; order Kitasatosporales; family Streptomycetaceae; genus Streptomyces; species Streptomyces sp. NPDC046303. The sequence goes on along the minus strand of NZ_JBVJFA010000023.1, from coordinate 76,083 downwards.
CGGCTTCCTGCACGACTACGCGAACCGCGAATGGAGCGGCCTCGTCTCGGAGTTGTACGCACGGCGGTGGGAGGCGTACTTCGGCTCCCTGGAGGAGGCGCTGGTCGGGCGGACCGCGCCGCGGGCGATCGACTGGCACGCCTTCGAAGAGGAGTGGGCCCGGCGCACCACCCGGCATCCGGCCGGGCCGAGCGGTGATCCGCACGCGCTCGCGTCCGGGATCGCCGCGTTCCTCCCGGCGGCCGGCTGACGTACACCACCGCTGCGGTGACGATCACCTCGTACGGTGATCGTCACCCTCCCGTGGGAATCTCGGTACTCGTGCGAGGGAGAACCCGCCCCGCGGATCGCCCGGCGGGAGCGCCACTGGGTTCACTGGCCCGGAAACGATCAGGGGCGGCCACCGGAGCGATCCGGAGGTCGCCCCTTCCGATGCCATGACGGCAGGACGCGACCGGGAGTTCACCGAACATGTCCCAGACCGAACACGAGCACTCCGCGCAGGAACGGGTGCAGCAGGACGGGCCGCAGCAGGAACGGTCCGCGCACGCCTCCCCGGCCACCGCACCCCTGGAGCTGCTGACGCTGCTCGCCGCCGGGGTGGCCGATCTGGCCCTCGACCAGCTGCGGCAGTCCGCCGACCGGGCGCAGCAGGTGATGCGCCGCTCCGATCTGCGGGAGCTGCTCACCGATGGGGTGGTGGAGCTGCGCAAACGCGGGGAACTGGCCACCCGCAGGGCGGGTGTGGGCAACGAGAACTACCTCGAGACCATGGCCCGGCGGGCCGCCGAGCGCGTCGCCTCCGAGGGCCGCCCCTGTGCATGACCACACCGGCTTCAAGGAGCGCATCGACGAGGTGCTGGTCCGGCTGGCGGACGAGGAGGAGCGGGCCCTCCTCGGCCTGCACGCCGAACTCACGCCGCTGTCCGATCAGTTGCGCCGCTCGCTGGCGCGCGGGAAGCGCATCCGGGCCGCGTTCCTGTACTGGGGGTGGCGGGCGGCGGGGCAGCCCGACTGCGAGGGGGTGATCCGGGCGGCGGCCGCGATGGAGCTCGTGCACGCGGCGGCCTGCACCCACGACGACATCATCGACGAGAGCCTGACGCGGCACGGGCAGCCCACGGCGCACGCCGCGTTCGCCGCGGCCGGGCGGCGCTCCACCGCCCTCGCGATGATCCTCGGCGATCTGCTGATGGGATACGCGGGCCAGGTCTTCACCTCCTGCGGGCTGCCCGGGGCCTACCTCGCCCGAACCGTTCCGCTCTGGTCCACCCTGCTCCGCGAGACGATGGCGGGCGAGTTCCTGGAGGTCCTGCGCACCGACGCCGAGCCGGGCCGTGAACCGCAGGTGGCGGAGTCCCTGGAGGTGGCCCGCTACAAGACGGCCAAGTACACGGTGGAGCGGCCGCTGCACCTGGGTGCCACCCTCGGCGGCGGCTCCGGGGCCCTCATGGACGCCTTCTCGGCGTACGGACTTCCGCTCGGCGAGGCCTTCCAGCTGCGCGACGACCTGCTGGGCACCTTCGGCGACCCGGCCAGGACCGGCAAGTCGAACCTCGACGACCTGCGGGACGCCAAACCCACCGCGCTGCTCGCGCTGACGGTGGCGGCGGCCGACCCGGACGAGCGCCGGCTGCTCGCCAAGCTGGTCGGCAACCCGGAACTGGGCAGCGAGGAGGCCGCCTCGGTGCGCGAGTTGATGGAGCGGTGCGGAGCCCGGCAGCAGGTCGAGGACATGATCCGCGAGCGCATCGTCCGGGCCACCGGCGCGCTGGACACCGTACCGATGCCCGCGGAGGCGCGGTCCGCGCTGCACGAACTGGCCGGCACCGCGGCCGAGCGGTCGCTGTAGCCGCGACCGCCGGCCCGGTCACCGCGGCCGGCCCCGGCTGACCCGGCCGGTCCCGCACCCGAAGACACGAGAAGGACGACTGAAGTGAACACCACCAAGAGCGCCCCGCCGAAGACCCGTTACGACGAGGCCGCACTCGACGCCCTGCGCACCCAGGGGGATCCGCTCGCCGACGAGACCGTCGCCGAGATGTTCCGCCGCAAGGAGGTGGGCGACCTCAACACGCTGATGCGGTTCTTCAGCACCGTCGGGGACACGCTGCCCGACCAGCTCCCCGCGTCCGCGCGCGCCTACTTCGAGGCGACCGCCATGCCCCCGAGCTGGGTGGACTGGGACATGATGGAGCAGGCCCGGCTGTTCTTCATGGACAACGCGGCCCACATCAACACCGGCCTGTCCTTCGCGGCCATGCCCGCGACGTACGCCATCCCGAGGCTCTCCCGGCTGCTCTCCTCGACGCACTCCCTCGCGTACCCCTCGCGGCGGATGGCCAACACCGGGCAGTTCGTCACCTATCTCATGCAGACGAACTCCTTCGCGGAGGGCAGCAAGTTCATCCCCGCGGCCCAGAAGGTGCGGCTGCTGCACGCGGCGGTCCGCCACCACCTGCGCCACGGCGGCCACTGGGACATCGAGAAGGACGGACTGCCCATCTGCCAGGAGGACATGATCGGAGGTCAGGTCTGCTTCTCGCTGCTGGTGCTCGACGCCATGCACCAGCTCGGCATCCACATGAGCGAGGACGGCGCGGAGGCCTACTTCTACGCCTGGCGGGTCGTGGGAGCCATGCTGGGCTGCGACATGTCGGCCGTACCGGAGAACATCACCGAGGCCCGCGACTACTGCGACCTCTACCTCCTGCGCAACCTCGGCCCCTCCCCCGAGGGGGTCCGCCTCAACGCCCAGCTGATGCGGATGTACGAGGACGTGGTCCCCGGGACCTTCTTCGACCCGATGGTGCCCGCCACCGTCCGGTACCTGGTGGGGGACACCATCGGCGACTGGCTGGAGATCCCGCGCACCCCGTGGGACACGGCGGCGAAGGCCGTCCCCGTGTTCCTCGGCCTGCTGGAGACGATCGAGGACAGCAGCCCGTACGCCGAGTGGGCGCTCGACAAGGCGGGCTCACTGCTCTCCGGCCTCGAACTGTCCGCGCTGACCCGGGGCCGGGTCATGCACCACGCCATCCCGGAGGAGCTGAAGGACGAGTACGGGGTGAAGCCGCCGCGCACCGGGCGCTGGGTACCGCCGGCGCCGGTGCACTGACGGGCGGCGCCGACCCCCGGACAAGGCCCCGACACGGTGCGCGGCCAGGTGCGCGGAGAGGTGCGCGCAGCGGGCGGGGGCGGGTCACACTGGCCGTGTGACAGCAGACCGGAGGCGTCGGCCGCGGCAGCTCGGTGCCCTGAGCGGGCTGGTGGCGGCGGCCGCGGGGCTGGCCGTGGGCGAGCTCGCGGCGGCGGTCGTCCGACCCGAGTCCTCCCCGGTGACCGCGGTCGGCGCGGCCGTCGTCGACGCCACACCCACGGCGGTCAGGGAGTGGGCGATCCGGCAGTTCGGCACCGCCGACAAGCCGGTGCTGACGCTCGGGATCCTCGTGATCCTGGGCCTGGCCGCGGCCGGGGCGGGAATGCTGGCGCTGCGCCGCCTCCCCGCCGGGATCGCCGTCGCGGGCGCCTTCGGACTGCTGGGGGCGGCGGCCGCACTCGGCCGTCCGGAGGCCGGCCGGCGGGACGCGCTGCCGTCACTGGCGGCCGGACTGGCCGCGGCCGCGGTGCTGTGGCTGCTGGTGACCGCGGTACGACGGCCCCGCCCGTCGGGATCGCCGCCCGGTGGCGCCTGGGCGATGGACCGCCGCGGTTTCGGCCGGCTGGTCGCCGCCACCCTGGCGGCATCGGCCGGGGCCGCACTCGCCGGACGGCGCCTCGGCGCCTACGGCTCCGCCGGTGCGACGGCCTCCCGGGCCCGCTTCCGGCTCCCCCGGGCCGCGGTGCCCGCGCCGCCGGTTCCCGCGGGCGCCGACCTCCGGGTGCCCGGGGTCTCCCCCTTCCTCACGCCCAACCGGGACTTCTACCGCGTGGACACCGCCCTGGTCGTGCCGCGCGTGGACGCCGACGCCTGGCGGCTGCGGATCCACGGGGAGGGCGTGGCCCGGCCGCTCACCCTCGATCTGCGGGAGCTGCTCGCCCGCCCCCTGGTCGAGCACGACATCACCCTCTGCTGCGTGTCCAACGAGGTCGGGGGCCCGTACGCGGGCAACGCCCGCTGGCTCGGCGTCCGCCTCGCCGACCTGCTCCGCGAGGCGGGGGTCCGGCCGCCGTCCGCGGGCGGCCGCGCCGACCAGCTGGTGGCGCGCTCGGTGGACGGCATGACGATCGGCACGCCCGTCGAGACCGTCATGGACGGCCGTGAGGCGCTGCTGGCCGTCGGGATGAACGGGGAGCCGCTGCCCTTCGCGCACGGCTTCCCGGTCCGGATGGTCGTACCGGGCCTGTACGGGTACGTCTCCGCCTGCAAGTGGCTGAGCGAGCTGCGCCTGACCACCTTCGCCGCGTACGACGCCTACTGGGTGCGCCGCTCCTGGGCGGAGCGGGCCCCGGTCAAGACGCAGACGCGGATCGACACCCCGCGCTCGCACGCGGCGCTCGTACCGGGCCGGGTGGCGGTCGCCGGTGTGGCGTGGGCACAGCACCGGGGCATCGAGCGGGTCGAGGTACGGGTGGACGCCGGCCCCTGGCAGGAGGCGCGGCTCGGAGCCGCGGACGGCCTCGACACCTGGCGGCAGTGGGTGTGGCCGTGGGAGGCGACCGCGGGCTCGCACACCCTGGAGGCCCGCGCCACGGACGGGACCGGCGCCGTCCAGACCGGGGAGCGGGTCGGGACACTGCCGGACGGGGCGACCGGCTGGCACGCGGTGACGGTACGCGTCGCGCCGGGCTGACGCGTGACGGTGCCGCCGGTAGATTGACGCGACAACCGGGACATTCTGCGCATGTCGTGTCGTACGCCTCGTGCGTCTCGTACGGCTCGCGCGTCTCGCACGTCTCGTTTGCCTGCCCCGTCCCGTGCGTCAGGAGCCCGGCCCCGTGGAGCTGACCAGTACGCCGTTCCTCGTCACCCTGATCGTCCTCACGGTGCTCGCCGTGCTCGCCGCCCTGCTCCTGTGGAACCGGATTCCGGGACCGGGGTGGGTGCGGTGGCCGGTGCGGGTGGCGATGATCGGGCTGTGCCAGCTCACCGCGATCTGCGGGGTGGCCACCTGGATCAACGGCAGTTACGGGCTCTACTCCTCCTGGGACGACCTGCTCGGCACGGACGCGGGGCAGCAGGCCGGGTCGATGACGGGCGCGCCGGTGGGGCGGGCCCGGTTCACCCAGAACGGTGACGGCACCCGGACCGCCTTCTTCCGCGGCTCCCACTCGAAGCTCGCCGGTCAGGTCGTCGTGTGGCTCCCCCCGGAGTACAGCGCGCCGGGCGCGGACCGCACCCGCTTCCCCGTGCTGATGCTGCTGCACGGCTATCCGGGCACGCCGCGCACCTGGATCGACCTCGGGGACATGCCGGGGGCCCTGAACCAGATGGTGGGGCTGGGCGCGGCGCACCCCTTCATCCTGGTGATCCCGGAGATCTATCCGGGCGGGGTGAACACCGACTGCAGCAACACCCCGCAGCTCAAGATCGCCGACTGGCTGGCGCGGGATGTGCCGGAGCTGGTCGCGCGGAACTTCCGTACGCTGCCCGCCCCCGCCGGCTGGGGGCTGATGGGCGTCTCGACCGGCGCCTTCTGCGCGGCCAAGCTGCCGCTGCAGTACCCGAAGGCCTTCCGGGCGGGCGCGGCCCTGGACCCCGATCCGCTGACCGGCGACCCGGAGGTGCTGCCCGACCCGGTGCTCCGGGAGCGCAACAGCCCGATGTGGCTGGTCGCGCACACGAAGAAGGCGGACGTCGGGCTGTTCCTGGCCACCTCGGCGCAGGACAAGGACAGCCCGCCGCAGCAGCTGGAGGCCTTCGCCAAGGCCGCGGCGGGCAGCGGGGTCCGGGTGAAGACCCTGGTCCGTCCGGCCGGCGGCCACAACTTCCAGACGTGGACGGGGATGTACCCGGACGCCCTGGGCTGGCTGAGTACGGAGGTGTCGCCGCCGGGCCCGCGTTAGGGGGTCAGGCGGACCGGCAATGCCTCCACGCTGTTGCCGATGAAGCTGCGCTGGTGCGGGAGTTCACCCTCGGGGAGCGCGAGGTCCAGGTCGGGGAAGCGGGTGAAGAGCCGCTCCAGGGCGATGGTGGCCTCCAGGCGGGCGAGCGGGGCGCCCACGCAGTAGTGGGCTCCGTGTCCGAACGACAGGCTGCGGGCGGCGGTGGGGCGGGTGAGGTCGAAGCGGTCGGCGTCCGGGCCGTGGAAGGCCTCGTCCCGGCCGGCCGCCGTGTAGCCGGCGAGAACGGGGGTGCCCTGCGGAATCACGGTTCCGTCGACGGTCACGTCGCGGGTGGGGTAGCGGAAGGGGAACCAGCTGACCGGGCTGTCCCAGCGCAGGGTCTCGTCCACCACGTCCGACCAGGTGGCCTTCCCGTCGAGGACGAGGGCGAGCTGATCGCGGTGGGTGCACAGCGCGCGCACCGCGTTGCTGATGAGGTTGAGGGTGGTCTCGTGGCCCGCGATGAGCATCAGGCGCATGGTGCCGATGAGTTCGGGCTCGCTGAGCCGGTCGCCGTCGCCCTCACGGGCGGCTATCAGGGCGCTGGTGAGGTCCTCTCCGGGGTCCGCCCGGCGGGTGGCCGCGATGGTGCCGATCAGCTCGACCAGTTCGCGTACGGCCGCCATCACCTCGGCCGGTGCGGTGTCGGTGGCGATGATCACCGTGTTGGACAGGTGGTGCAGCCGGCCCCGGTGCTCGGGGTCCACGCCGAGCAGCTCGCAGATGACGCTCATCGGGAGGGGCAGGGCGACGTGCGTGCGCAAGTCGGCCGTCCCGTCGGGGGATTCGGCCGCGGCCCGCTCCAGGTCGTCCAGGAGTGCGGCGGTCAGTTCCTCGACGCGCGGGCGCAGCCGTTCCACCTGGCGGGCGGTGAAGGCCTTGCCGACGAGCGCGCGCAGCCGGCGGTGGTCGGCGTCGTCGGCGGTGTGCATGCCCTGGGCGTTGGCGAAGACCCGCAGCGGCCAGTCCGGGGGTATGGAGCCGTCGTGCAGGGACGGGAAGTGCCGGGAGTCCTTGGCCACGTCGGGGTGGGCGAGGAACTCCTTCAGCGCCTCGTGCCCCAGGACCACCGCGCCGGGCACCCCGCCGGGCAGGACGACCTCTGCCACGGCGCCCTGGGCCCGCAGCCGGGCGTTGAGGGCGTGCGGGCAGCCGCCGGCGGGGTCGATGACGTACGGGGTGGCGTCCGGGGCGTGCGGGGCGGACGAGAGGGGGGACGACAAGCCGGTTCTCCTGACCTCATGGACGGAACTCGGTCAACAGTGCGGCTTGCGGGGCGGGTTGTACAAGGCCGCCCCGCCGCGTCTCAGAACCAGGTGAGGGTGAGTGCGAAGGAGGTCCCGGCGGTGGCACCCGCCGAGTCGGTCGCGGTGGCGGTGACCTGGAGGGTGCCGCCGGCCCAGGGCTTGCCGGTGATGCGTCCGGTGGCACCGTCCAGGGTCAGGCCCCAGGGCAGGCCGGAGGCGGCGTAGCGGACGGGCGGCTTCCCGCCGGTGGCACTGAGCTGGATGGTGCAGGACTGGTTGAACTTGCAGGTCTGCGGGCCCGGATTGGCGAGCCGCAGATCACCGGCGGTCGGCGTGGGAGTCGGGGTCGGCGTGGGAGTCGGGGTGGGAGTCGGGGCCGGGGTGGGCGTGGGCGTGGGGGTGCCGCCGCATCCCGGGGTTGCCTCCGGCGGCAGCGGCACCCGCCAGATCTGGGTGTCGTTCTCCGATCCGACGAGCAGGTTCGCGCAGTCGGCGTACGTCACCGTCTCGCCCTGCGACTGGGCGGGCAGGGCGACGTCCGCCAGCTTGGCCCCCGAGGCGGCGTACACGGAGGCCGTGTTGGCGCCCAGCGGTCCGCCGCTGCGCAGGGTGTACGAGGCGCCCGTCGGCGAGAACGCCCCGTCGGTGGCGAACACCGGTCCCGGCCGGACCGCGGTGAGCGTGTTGACCTGCCCGGGCACCGGCGGCAGCGGGGCCTGGTACAACTGGCCGGGCGCGCCGATGAGTTTGCTGGCGACGTAGATCCTGCCGGTGCCGGGGTCGGCGAGCAGGGACTCGGCGTCGTGCCTGCCGTCGGCGTAGGCGAACCGGTGGGTCACCGGCGTCACGGTGGCGTCGGCGAGCCGCTCGGGCTCCGTGAAGGCGTGCACGGAGATCTCCGCGCGGCCGCTGAAGTTGTCCCCTATGTCGCCGACCAGGACCGCCGGGCCGCCCGCGGCGTCCTTGCCGATCGCCAGGCCCTCCCAGTCGGTGTTGCCGACGCCCGCGACGGTGAGCGTGGCCACGAGCCGGCCGGTGGCGGCGGTGCAGTCGATCGCGAAGACCTGGTTGGTGTTCCCGCTGTCGTTGACGGCGTAGAAGACGCCCGGGTGCCGGCGGCTCATCGCGAGGCCGCTGAGCTCGGCCAGGCCGCCGGGGAGCGTGCACCTGCGCTCCGGCGCGAGGGCGTCGGCGGACGTCGCGGCGGGCGGGATCGGGGCGCCGGAGGCCGTGGCGCTCGCGCTGGTCATCCAGGCGACGGCGGGCAGGATCGTGGCGAGGGCCGCGGTCGCGAGGGCGGCGGCCCGGTGGGGTGTGAGGACTCGGGACATGCCCACCATGTGAGGGGACATCAGTCGGTGGCACCAGGGCACATCGCCTCCCGTTCGAGCATCGTTCAATGCCGGATCGGCATGCCTCCGTCAGCGCACCGGTTCCCGTACCGGTGCCTTGTGCCCGGCGTGGGCGATGAAGGCGCGGGCCGCGCGGCTGAGGGCCCGCCGGGCGTGCGCGATGCCGACGGGACGCAGCAGGGGCGGGGTGAAGGAACGTATCTCCGCGCGGCTGCCGAAGGCCCTGAGCACCACGTCCCGGTACCAGATGAGGGATCCGCGGCCGTCGGTCACGCCCGTCACCCAGGCGAGCCGCTCGTCGACCTCCAGGGCGGGCACGGGCCGTACGCCGAGGCAGCTGAACATGGCCTCCATCTCGGTGCGCCGGCCGGTCCCGGGCGTGGGCAGCACCATCGGCAGTCCGTCCAGCATGCGGAACGGCAGGGGGTGCGGCAGCCGGGAGCCCAGCGGCGAGATCAGCACCACCTCGCGCTCCTGGATGAAGTGGGTGGAGAGCTCCTGGTCGATGGGCAGGTCGACGAGGGCCAGCTCGGAGCGGCCCTGGGTCAGTTCCTGGACGAGGGCCTCCCGGCTGTCGTGCTGCTGGAGCCGGACGTCCACGCCGGGATGTCGCTCGGTGAACGCCGCGACCAGGTCGGAAGCCAGGTCGAGGGCCAGGGTGGGCGTGGTGACGAGGCTCAGGGCGGCCCGGGCGTCCTTGCCGTGCGGGGTCCCGATGTCGTCGATGGCCTCCACCGCGTTGAGTACGGTGCGGGCCAGCCGGACGACCCTGGCCCCCTCCGGCGTGAGGTCCACCCCCCTTCCCCGGCGGGCCAGGAGTTCCACGCCCAGGTCCCGTTCCATGGCCTGGACGGCGCGGGACAGGGCGGACTGGGCGACGAAGACCGAGGCGGCGGCGCCGGTGATGGACCGGCAGTCGGCGACGGCGACGAGATAGCGCAGCTGCGCGAGCGTGGGCGTCATGACCGGACGGTAACCGCGTGGGGCTGTACCTGTAAGGGCTCGTCGCGTGAACAACTTCCGGGCCCCCGGGTGGTGTTCATGCACGGTCGGCGGTGAGGCATGCCGGTGCGGCATGCCCGGGGGGAGGCGCCTGCGCGGACCCGGGCGGCGGGGCGGCCCGGCCCGGCGGGAATCGCCCCAGGCCACCGGCTCGGCGGGGCCGTGCCGGGGGGTCGGCCGGGGTGCGTGCCGGGTGGTCCGCGGGTCCTGATAACCCGAAGCACCGTATTCCGCATGGCTGTTGACAGTGCGGGGCGGCCACCGCACGATGCATCGCGGCGTGAGGGTGTTTGACCACTGCTCTAGGGCCTGGTCCACAACCCTGGTCCTGTGGCCGGGAAGGTGGGCCGGGCCGCGGCGCCGGGCCGGGTCCCGGTGCCGGTCCCGGGCTCGGTGCCGGGTCGCGGTGCCGGTTCCGGTCCCGGTCGCGGTGCCAGTTCCGGGCTCGGTGCCGGGCCGCGGCGCCGGTTCCGGTCCCGGTCCCGGTCGCGGTCCCAGTTCCGGGCTCGGTGCCGAGCAGCGGTGCCGGGCCGCGGTGCCGGTCCCGGTGCCGGGCCGCGGTGCACCGCGAGGCGGTGGGGGCACTTCCCGGCGGTAGCCGGGGGGAGCGCCGCGACCCGGTGGGCCTTTCCGGCCACAGCACCAGGCCCGCCGCCGTACCGGTGGCGGGCCGCCCGGCCCGGCGTGCGGGACCAGGGCCCCGTCCGCACGCCCCGTTCTGACTTTCTTCCGTTCTTCCGCTCTGTACTGCGCCATGTCACACAGCATTGGAAGAGGAGCGCCCGTGACCCCCCATCCCCCGCAGTCCGCCGCCGCCCGCGATCTGGTCGTCGCGGTGACCCCGTTCGAGGAACCCCATCCCCGGATCGTGACCGCCGCCGAACGCGCCGGCGCCCTCGGGCTGCTCGACCTCGGGCGGGACCCGGCCGCCGCACGGCGCGCCTTCACGGAGCTCGCCCGCCGGCTCGGCGGCGACGACAGCGGCGGCAGTGGCGGCGACGACAGCGGCGGCGGCGAGGGGCGCGGCGGTGGCCGGTACGGGGTGCGGGTGCCCGCGGGCTGCCCGCTGGGCCCCGGGGAGCTGCCGTCCGCCGTGGACACCGTGCTGCTCGCCGACCCCGCGTGCCACACGCCGGAGCAGGTGGCCGCCTGGGCCGCGGCGGCCGGCCGGCCCCGGGTGTGGGCGGAGGTGACCGGCCGCACCGAGGCCGCACGCGCCGTGGCCGCCGGGGCGGACGCGCTGGTCGCCAAGGGCCACGAGGCCGGTGGCCGGGTGGGCGCGGCCACCACCTTCGTGCTCCTCCAGCAGCTGCTGGCGGACCCCGGAGCGGGGGTGCCCGTACGGGCCTACGGCGGGATCGGGCCCCACACGGCGGCGGCGGCCGTCGCGGGCGGGGCGGCGGGCGTGCTGCTCGACGTACAACTCGCCCTGACGGCCGAAGGCGAGGCCGGCCTGCCGGGGGAAGTGACCGCCGTGCTGCGGGCGATGGACGGCTCCGAGACCCGGCTGGCCGACGGGCACCGGGTGTTCGCCCGCCCCGACCTGACCCCGCCCGAGGGGCCGGTGCCCGCCCTGCTCGGCGCCAGGGACCTGCGGGCCCAGCTGCTGCCCGTAGGACAGGACGGGGCCGCCGCCGCCCGGCTGGCCGCCCGACACCGGACCACCGGCGGGGTGATCCAGGCGGTCCGGGCGGCGATCTCCGGCCATCTGGCGGCTGCCGTGCGGGCCCGGCCGCTCGCACAGCCGCTCCCCGTCGCCCAGGGTCCGATGACCCGGGTGAGCGACCAGGCGGCCTTCGCCGAGGCGGTGGCCGCCGAGGGCGGGGTCCCCTACCTTGCGCTCGCCGTGATGGAGGGCCCGGACGTACGCCGGCTGCTGGCCGAGAGCGCCGCGCGGCTCGGCGACCGCCCGTGGGGCGTGGGGCTGCTCGGCTTCGCCCCGGCCGAGCTGCGCACGGAGCAACTGGCGGCCGTGGCCGAGGCCCGCCCCCCGTACGCGATCATCGCGGGCGGCACTCCGGCGCAGGCGGCCCCGCTGGAGGCGGCCGGCATCCGGACCCATCTGCACGTGCCCTCGCCGGGACTGCTGGAGCGGTACCTCACCGAGGGCGCGCGGCGGTTCGTGTTCGAGGGGCTGGAGTGCGGCGGCCACGTCGGGCCGCGCGCCTCGTTCCCGCTGTGGGAGGAGCAGATCGAGCTGCTGCTGTCCTGCCCCGAGCCCGAGGCCCTGGACGTGCTGTTCGCCGGCGGGATCCACGACGCGCGCTCGGCCGCGATGGCGGTGGCGGCTGCCGCGCCGCTGGCCGAACGAGGCGCGCGGGTGGGCGTGTTGATGGGCACCGCGTACCTGTTCACCGAGGAGGCGGTGGCGGCGGGCGCGGTGCTGCCGGGCTTCCAGCGGGCGGCACTGGACTGCGAGCGGACCGTGCTCCTGCACACCGCCCCCGGCCACGCGACGCGCTGCGCGGACACCCCGTACGCCGAGACCTTCGAGGCGGCCCGGCTCCGGCTCATGGAGAGCGGCACCGAGCCGCGCCTCGTCTGGGAGGAGCTGGAGGGCCTCAACCTGGGCCGGCTCCGCATCGCCAGCAAGGGCCTGCGCCGGGCCCTGCCGGGCGGCACCGCCGGTACGGCCGGAGCCGGCGGAACCCGGCCGGCGGGCTCCGCCCTGGAGGCCGTGTCCGATGAACAGCAGTACACCGAGGGGCTGTTCATGCTCGGGCAGGCCGCGACCCTGCGGACGGAGACCACCACCGTGGCCGCGCTGCACGCCCAGGTGACCGAGGGGGCGACGCGGGTCCTCGAGCGGCGGGCCCGCGCGTTCGCCCCGGCCGGGGCGGCGCCGGCCGCGGACCCCCTCGACATCGCCATCGTCGGGATGGCCTGCGCCTATCCGGGAGCGCCCGACCTCGCCGCCTACTGGGCGCGGATCCTGTCCGGGGCGGACGCGGTGACCGAGGTGCCGGCCGAGCGGTGGGATCCGGAGCTGTACTACGACCCCGATCCGGCCCGGGCCGGTGAGCGCACCCCCTCCCGCTGGGGCGGCTTCCTGGACCCGGTGCCCTTCGACGCACTCGCGCACGGCATCCCGCCCGCCTCCCTCTCCGGGATCGAACCGGTCCAGCTGCTGGCCCTGGAGATCTCGGCGCGGGCCCTCGGCGACGCCGGTTACGGCAAGGGCCGGGAGTTCGACCGGTCCCGGACCTCGGTGGTCTTCGGCGCGGAAGCCGGCACCGAACTGGCGGGCGCCTACGGGCTGCGCGCCCTGCACCCCGCCTACCTGGGCGAGCTGCCGCCCGAGCTGGACGGGCAACTGCCACGGCTCACCGAGGACTCGTTCCCCGGGATCCTCGCCAACGTGATCGCGGGCCGGGTCGCCAACCGCCTCGACCTCGGCGGCGCGAACTGCACGGTCGACGCGGCGTGCGCGTCCTCGCTCGCCGCGCTGGACCTGGCCTGCCGCCAACTGCGCGACCTGGACAGCGACATGGTCATCTGCGGCGGGGCGGACGTGCACAACGGCATCAACGACTACCTGATGTTCGCCTCCGTGCGGGCCCTGTCCCCCAGCGGCCGCTGCCGGCCCTTCGACGCCTCCGCCGACGGGATCGCGCTCGGCGAGGGCGTGGGCGCGCTGGTGCTCAAGCGGCTCGCGGACGCCGAGCGGGACGGCGACCGCGTGTACGCGGTGATCAAGGCGGTGGGCGCCTCCAGCGACGGCCGGTCCCTCGGCCTGACCGCCCCCCGGCCGGAAGGCCAGCGGCGGGCCCTGGAGCGCGCCTACGCCCGGGCGGGCGTCTCCCCCGGCGAGGTGGGCCTGGTCGAGGCGCACGGCACCGGCACGGTGGTCGGCGACAGCACCGAACTGGCGGTGCTGAGCGAGCTGTTCACCGAACACGGGGCCACCGCGGGCTCGTGCGCGCTGGGCTCGGTGAAATCGCAGCTCGGGCACACCAAGTGCGCCGCCGGGCTGGCCGGGCTGATCAAGGCCGCCCGGGCGGTCCACGCGGGCGTGCGGCCGCCGACCCTGCACCTCGACACGCCGAACCCGGCCTGGCGGCCGGACACCAGCCCCTTCGCCTTCGACACCGAGGCGCGGCCCTGGGCGGTGCCCCCGGAGCGCCGGATCGCCGGCGTGAGCGCCTTCGGCTTCGGCGGCACCAACTACCATGCCGTGCTGGCCGGTTACGCGGGCTCCGAGGAGCCGCGGCACGGCCTGGAGGAGTGGCCGGCCGAGCTGTTCTGCTTCCGCGGCGAGGACCGGCGGGCGGCGGGCCGGGCGATGGCGCGGCTCGCGGCCCGGCTGGAGGAGAACGATGCGGCCGGGCGGCCGTGGGCACTGCGCGACCTCGCGGCGGAGGCGGCGGCCACCGGCTCGGGCCCGGTCCACGTCGCGGTCGTCGCCGCCGGTCCGGACGAGCTGGCGGCCCGGCTGGAGCAGGCCCGGGCCTTCACCGCGGGTCCGGGGGTCCACGTACGGGAGGAATCGGCGGATCCGGGCCGGATCGCGTTCCTGTTCCCGGGGCAGGGCAGTCAACGTCCGGGAATGCTGGGCGAGTTGTTCACGGCGTTCCCCGGGCTGCGCGGGCTCCTGGACGCGGCTCCGGCTCCGGTGGTCTCGGCGGTGTTCCCGCCCGCGGCGTTCACCGCCGAGGGGCGGGCCGCGCAGCGGGCGGCGGTCACCGACACGCGGGTGGCCCAGCCCGCCCTCGGGCTGGCCGGAGCGGCGGCGCACCGGCTGCTCACCGGCCTGGGTGTCCGGCCGGACTGCGTGGCCGGGCATTCGTACGGGGAGCTGACCGCGCTGTGGGCGGCCGGGGCCTTCGACACGGAGGGCCTGCTGCGGCTGAGCGCCCGCCGGGCCGAGGCGATCCTGGCCGCCGCCGGAACGGATCCGGGGTCGATGGCCGCGGTGTCGGCCGCGCCGGAGGAGGTACGGGAGACCGCCGCGCGGGCCGGGTGCGTGGTGGCGAACCACAACGCACCCCGGCAGTGCGTGATCTCGGGGCCGACGGCGGCCGTGGCGGCGGCGGTGGCGGCCCTGCGCGAGGCCGGCCTGTCGGCCGAACCGCTGCCCGTGGCCTGCGCGTTCCACAGCGGGGTGGTGGCGGGAGCGGCGGCCGCCCTGGCCGGGGAGCTGGCCGGGACGGCCGTGTCCGGGCCGGTCATTCCCGTCTGGTCGAACACGACGGCCGCCCCGTATCCGGCCTCCGCCGAAGGGGTACGGGGCCTTGCCGCACGCCAGGTCGCGGAGCCGGTCCGGTTCGTGGAGCAGGTGGAGGCGATGTATGCGGCCGGTGTCCGCACGTTCGTGGAGGCGGGGCCCGGCCGGGTCCTGTCGGGGCTGACGTCCCGGATCCTGGGCGAGCGGCCGCACACCGTGGTCCCGCTGGACGTACCGGGCGAGCACGGCCTGGTCCGGCTGGTCACGGCGCTGGCCGAACTGGCGGCGGCCGGCGTGCCGGTGGCGCCGGAGGCGCTGTTCCGCGGACGGACCTCCGCCCTGCCCGACCACGCGCCGCGCCGGCCGGGCTGGCTGGTCGACGGCCACCTGGTGCGCACCGCCGACGGCGCACCGGTGGCCGGGGGCCTGCGGCCCGCCCAGCGGGTGACCGCGGCTCCTGCGGTCGCGCCCGCGGCGGCGCCCGCCTCCGACCGGCGCGAGGAGGCGGTTCTGGAGTACCTGCGCGGCGCCCGCGAGCTGGTCGAGGCGCAGCGGGACGTGCTGCTGGGCTACCTGGGCGCGTCCCGCGGTGCGCCGCGCCCGGCCGTCCCCGCGGGAACGGCCGGCGCACGGCCCGAGGTCCGGCCGGTCCTCGCGCCGGGCGCCGACCACGGCCCGGGGCCCGAGGCCCGCGGCACGGGCGGCGGGGTGCCGTCCGGCGCGCCGCTCCCGGTGGAGCCGGCCGCCGCCCGGCCGGTCCGGTCCCCTGAGGACGTCATGGAGGCGGTCCTGGAGATCGTCCACACCCGGACGGGATACCCCAGGGACATGCTCGACCCCAGGCTGGACCTGGAGGCGGACCTGTCCATCGACTCCATCAAGCGGGTCGAGATCATCGGCGCCCTGGCCGACCGGATCGGGCTGCCCCAGGACCCCGGCGGCTCCGCGGAATCCGCGGTCGAGGAGCTGTCCCGGATCAAGACCCTGCGCGGGATCGTGGACTGGGTCACCTCCCACACCGGCGAGCCGGAACCCGCAGAACCAGCCGGCAGCGCGGGGGCAGCGGTCACGGCTCCGGCAGCGGGGCCCGCCGCCGTGCCGGTCGCCCGGCTGCGCGTGGACACCGTCCCCGTGCCGGCGCCTTCAGGGGATCCGGAGACCCTCCGCGACCTGCGCATCGGGGTCGTGGACGACGGACAGGGCCTGGCTCCGGCACTCTGCGCGGCCCTGCGGACGTACGGGGCCGAGGCGCATCCGCTCACCGAGGCCAGGCCCGGGTTCAACGGGATCGTCGACCTGACCGCCCTGCGGACCGGCGCCGAACCCGTCCTCCCCCAGGTCTTCCCCGGGCTGCGGCGGGCCCTGACGGGCGGCACGCCCCGGCTGCTGCTGGCCACCGCGAGCGGCACCCCCGGCGCGGGTCTGCACGGCTTCGCGCGCAGCGCCGCCCTCGAGTTCCCCGGCACGCTGGTCCGTGCCGTGGACGTCCACCCCAAGGAGGCCTCCGAGCAGGTCGCCGCGCAGCTCCTCGCCGAGCTGAGCTGCCCGGTCCCGGTCCCGATCCCGGGCGCTGGCGGGGGCACGGGCGCGGGCGCGTCGGCGGCCGGGGAACCGGCCTCGGTCGGCTACACCGCCGAGGGAACGCGCGTCACCCGCCGCCCGGTGCCCGCCCCTCTCGTCCCGGCCGGCGACGGCCCGCCGCTCGGCCCCGGCTCGGTGGTCCTGCTCACCGGCGGGGCCCGGGGGATCACCGCCCGGACCGCGCTCGCGCTGGCCCGCGCCACCGGATGCCACGTGGAACTCCTCGGGCGCACCCCCGAACCCCCCGCACAGCCCGACGCGTTCGGCCAGGCCACCGACCGGGTGGCGCTGCGCGCCGCGCTGATCGCCACGGGGCTCCGCACACCCGCCGAGATCGAGGCGGCGGCCTCGCGGATCCTCGCCGAACGCGAGGTACGGGCCACCCTCTCCGCCCTGGCGACGGCCGCGGCCTCGGTCCGCTACCACTGCGCGGACGTCACGGACGAGCGGGCCGTACGGGCCGTGGTGGCCGAGGTGCGCGAGCGGCACGGCCGGCTGGACGGCATCGTGCACGGCGCCGGGGTGCTGCGCGACGGCCTGTTGCGCGACAAGCAACCGGCCGACTTCGCCGAGGTGTTCACCACGAAGGTCGCCGGTGCCCGCCACCTGGCCGCCGCGGCCGCCGAGCACGGGACGGGGCCCGCGCCCCGGTTCCTGGCGCTGTTCGGCAGCGTCGCCGGGGTCTACGGGAACCGCGGCCAGTGCGACTACGCCGCGGCCAACGACGCCCTCGACGGCCTGGCACGCACCTGGGCGGAGTCCTTCCCGGGCCGGGTGCTGTCCGTGGACTGGGGTCCGTGGGCGGCGGATGCGGGCGGGATGGTCACGCCCGAGCTGGAGCGCGCGTACGCCCGTCGCGGCATCCCGCTCATCGCGCCGCAGGCGGGTACCGCCGCGTTCCTGGACGAACTGGCGCACGGAACCGACGTACAGGTGGTGCTGATGGCGGAGCGGGGCGACGGCGATGAGTGAGCCGCTGCGGCGCGGCCCGCGCCCGACCGACGCGGCGATCGTCGGGATGGGCGCGGTGTTCCCCGGGGCGGCCGATCTGGCCTCCTACCGGCGCAACCTCCTCGCCGGCAC
The DNA here is from genome assembly GCF_055588085.1 of Streptomyces sp. NPDC046303. Lineage (NCBI taxonomy): Bacteria > Bacillati > Actinomycetota > Actinomycetes > Kitasatosporales > Streptomycetaceae > Streptomyces > Streptomyces sp. NPDC046303. The sequence continues at coordinate 58,609 of NZ_JBVJFA010000023.1, read as the reverse complement.
CGACTCGATCGGCGAGGTCCCGCCGGGACGCTGGGACCCCGAGGTGTACTACGACCCGGCCGGCGCCGCCGGACCGGCGGCGGGCGACCGGTTCTACTGCCGGCGCGGCGGGTTCGTCGACGGCCTCGCCGCCTTCGACCCCACCCGGTTCGGGATCATGCCGGCGGCCGTGGAGGGGGCCGAGCCCGATCAGATGCTGGCCCTGCACGCGACGGCCGAGGCCATCGCGGACGCGGGCGGCGAGGACCGGCTGCCGGCCGACCGCTCCCGGATCGGGGTGGTGCTGGGGCGCGGCGGGTTCATGGGCGTGGCCACCGCGCGGCTGGACCAACGGGTGCGTACCGCCCACCAGTTGGCGCAGACCCTGCGGGAGCTCGCGCCGGAGCTGGGCGAGCGGCGGATCGCGGAGGTGCGCTCCGCCTTCCAGGAGGCGCTGGGGCCGGAGCGCCCGGACGCCTCGATCGGCCTGGTGCCGAGCTTCACCGCCGCCCGCACGGCGAACCGGCTGGACTTCCGCGGCCCCGCCTACACCCTGGACGCGGCCTGCGCCTCCTCGCTGCTGGCGGTGGACCAGGCGGTGGGGCTGCTGGCGGGCGGGCGCTGCGACGCGGTGGTCGCGGGGGCCGTGCACCACTGCCACATCGCGACGCTGTGGAGCGTGTTCACGCAGCTGCGGGCGCTGAGCCCGAGCGAGCGGATCCGGCCCTTCGACCGGCGGGCCGACGGGACCCTGCTCTCCGAGGGCACCGGCGTGGTGCTGCTGAAGCGGCTCGCGGACGCGGAGCGGGACGGCGACCGCGTGTACGCGGTGATCCGCGGTACGGGGGTGGCGGGGGACGGACGGGCGGCGAGCCTGATGAGCCCGCTGGTCGCGGGTCAGGTACGGGCCCTGGAGCGGGCCTGGCGCGACGCCGGGCTGGATCCGCGGGCCCCGGGCGCGCTGGGCCTGCTGGAGGCGCACGGCACGGGCACTCCGGTCGGGGACGCCGCCGAACTCGACACCCTCGCCCAGGTGTTCGGGCCGCCCATGGGCGGAGGACGGGGGATCGGCTTCGGTTCGGTGAAGTCGATGCTCGGCCACACCATGCAGGCGTCCGGCATGGCCGGGCTCATCAAGGCCGCCCTCGCCGTGCACGAGGGGGTGCTGCCGCCGACGCTGCACCTGGAGGAGCCGCACCCTGACCTGGCGGCGACGCGGATGCGGCCGGTGACGGCGGCGGAGCCGTGGGAGCGCGGGCCGGTGCCCCGCCGGGCCGGGGTCAACGCGTTCGGCTTCGGCGGGATCAACGCGCACGTCGTGCTGGAGGAGGCTCCGGGGGCCGCCCCGCCGACCGCTCCGGTGCGGCGTTTCCTGCCCCTGGGGGCCGCTGCCGTACCGGTGGGGGCGGCCCGCGCCCGGGAGGACGTACTGCGGCTCGCGGCGGACGGTCCGGCGGAGTTGTCCGCGCTGCTGGCCTCCGGATCCGCGGCGTCGGGTGGTTCCGGACCGTGCCGGCTGGCGGTGGTGGGGCCGACGCCGCAGCGGCTCGCGCTGGCCGCGAAGGCGGTGGCGCGCGGCCGGGCCTGGCGGGGCAGGGGGGACGTGTGGTTCGCCCCGGAGCCGCTGGGCGGCCGGCTGGCCTTCCTCTTTCCCGGCCTGGAGCCGGAGTTCGCGCCGGTCCTCGACGACGTGGCGGACCGGCTGGGTCGCGGCCTGCCCCCGCTCACCCGGGGCACGTCGCTCGTCGAACGGGCCCTGGACGCGATCGCCACCGGACGGTTCTTCGCCGGGGCCCTGCCCGCGATCGGCATCGAGGCCGACGTGCTGGCGGGCCACAGCCTGGGCGAGTGGGCGGCGATGGTGGCCGCCGGCATGTACCCGAAGGAGGCGGCCGACACCTTCCTCGGCTCGCTGCGGCCGGACGACCTGCTGGTCCCGGACCTCGTCTACGCGGCCCTGGGCTGTGGTGCCCGGCGGGCGGAAGCGGCCCTCCACGGGGTGGAGGGGGTGGTGGTCAGCCACGACAACTGCCCGCACCAGTCGGTCGTCTGCGGAGAGCCCGAGCAGGTCGCCTCGGTGGTGGCCCGGTTGCGGGCCGACGGAGTGCTCGGCCAGGAACTGCCCTTCCGTTCGGGCTTCCACACCCCGATGTGGGAGCCGTACCTGGGCCAGGTCCGGGCCGCCTTCGGGCGGCTTCCGCTGCGGGCCGCCGCGCTGCCCGTCTGGTCGGCCACGACCTGTGCGCCGTTCCCCTCCGAGCCGGGCGACGTACGCGAGCTGGTGGTCCGCCACCTCCTGGAGCCGGTCCGCTTCCGCGAGCTGACCCTGCGGCTGTACGAGGAGGAGGGGGTGCGGTCCTTCGTCACGCTGGGCCCCGGCAGCCTGCCGGGCTTCGTCGAGGACACCCTGCGCGACCGCCCGCACCTGTCGGTGTCCGTCTCCTCCCCCCGGCTCGGCGGCCTGGCGGCGCTGCGCCGCGCGTGCGCCGCGCTCTGGGTGGAGGGGTACGCGCCGCACTGGGACCTGCTGGCCGGAGCGGAGGCCGGTCCGAGCCGGGCGGACGCCCCGGCCCCCGGGCCGGCGGACGCTCCCGATCCGGCCGTCGGCCGCCCCGGCGTGCGTCCCGCGCCTGCCGGCCGCGGACCCGGCCCGGGCTCCGGCCGCAGCGTGCCGCTGGACCTCGGCTCCCCGCTGGTCCGGCTCGGCGAGGCGGCCAGGGCCTCCCTGGGCGGCCTGCTGGCACCGCCGACACCGGGCACGCCCGGGGCCCCGGGGACAGCCGGGACACCGGGGACGCCCGTCACGCCCGGGACGCCCGGGACACCGGCCGGCCCCCGGCCGGTCCTGCTGTCCGCCCTGGACGCGGTGCTCGCCGACACCGGCGCGGCCGCCCGGAGCGTCACCGAGGCCTGGTCCGCCGTACGGACCGCGGATGCGGCAGCGCCCGCCGCCCGGCCGGACCCCGCCGCACGGACGACCGCGCCCGACCCGGCCGGCGAGGGTTCGGGAAGGGCCACGGGGAAGGAACGCCTGCACCTGTCCCTGGCCGCGCTGCCCTACGTACGGGACCACTGCGTGTACCTCCAGCCCGACGGCTGGCCCGAGGACTCCGACCGGTTCCCCGTCGTCCCCATGACCACCATGCTGGAGCTGGCCGCCGGGGCCGCGCTGCGGCACGCCCCGCCCGGTCTCCGCGTCGTCGGCTACGAGGACGTACGGGCACTGCGCTGGCTGGCCGTCGAACCGGCCGTCGACGTCGAGGTCACCGTACGCGGCGACGGGCCCGGCCGGGCGCGCGTCACCCTCGGCCCGTACGCCTCGGTGGTCGTCCTGCTCGGCGAGCGGTACCCGCGGCCGCCCGCACCCGACACCACACCCCTGCGCGATCCGCGGCCGGCCCCCGTCAGCGCCGACGCCCTCTACCGGGACCGGTGGATGTTCCACGGCCCCCGCTTCGCCGCCGTGCACGAGGTGCGGAGCGTCGGCGCGGACGGCATCGAAGGGGTCCTGCGGGCGCTCCCCGACCCCGGGGCGCTGCTCGACGCCGCCGGCCAGCTCTTCGGCCACTGGATGCAGCTCAAGCTGCCCGTCGACCGGTTGGTGTTCCCGGCCACCGTGGACCGCATCCGCTTCACCGGGCCCCCGCCGGCCCCTCTGGACCTGGTCGCCGCCACGGCCCGGATCCGCGCGGTGCACGACACCACCGTGCGCGGCGACCTGGAGCTGCGCCGGACCACCGGAGAGGTGTGGGCCCGGATCGAGGGGTGGACGTACCGCCGCTTCGGCGCCGACGAGCGGGTCTGGCCGATGAAGTTCACCCCGGAGGTGTGCGGCATCGGCGAACCCCGGCCGGAGGGCTGGTGCCTGGCCCGCCGCCGCTGGACCGACCCCGCCTCGCAGGAGCTGGTGATGCGCCGCTACCTCGGCGCCGCCGAGCGGGTGGCGTACGAGCGGCTGTCGCCGCGCGCCCGGGCGCCGTGGCTGCTGGGCCGGATCGCCGCCAAGGACGCGCTGCGCCAGGTGCTGTGGGACGGCGGGGCCGGACCGGTGTTCCCGGCGGAGGTGCCGATCGGCAACGATCCGGCCGGCCGGCCGCTCGCCGAGGGCCCGCTCGCCCGGGGCCTGCGGCTGTCGATCGCCCACAAGGACCGGATCGCCGTCGCCCTCGCGCACCCCGGCCGCCCGGTCGGCATCGACGTGGAACAGGTCACCGCCGACCCGGACGCGCTGGTGCGGATCGCCCTCGGACCGGAGGAACTGCGGCTCGCCGAACGGCTGTCCGCCCGCGAGGGCTGCGGCCTGCCGGCGGCCCTGACCGCCGTGTGGTGCGCCAAGGAGGCCGCCGCCAAGGCCGAGGGCAGCGGGCTCGGCGGCCGCCCCCGGGACTGGCGGGTGGCCGAGGATCCCGGCGCGGACGCGCTGCTGGTCCGCTCCCCCGACGGGCACCGGTACCCGGTCCGCACCGCCCTGGTCCCCACTGATCCGCTCGACCACGTCGTCGCCTGGACCGTCCGCGACACGGCGACCCCGTCCCCCGTCCCCTTCCACCTCACGGAGACCCGTCATGGCATCTGACATCCTCGCCGAGATCACCGGAATGCTCGTGGAGATCGTCGGCGACGCGTACCTCCTGGCCGAGGAGGTCACGATGAAGACGACGTTCAACGAGGACCTCGCCCTGGAGAGCGTCGAGTTCGTCGCCCTCGCCGAGCTGCTCCACCACCGCTACGGCGCCGAGGTGGACCTGATGGAGTTCCTGGCGGAGAAGGACATGGACGCCATCCTCGCCATGTCCGTGGGTGACCTCGTCACGCACATCGGCCGGATCACCCATGCCTCCCTCGCCCGCTCGGGGGCCGCCCCGGCCGCCTCCGCGGGCTAAGCCGCCATGGCCTTCGTCCTCGCCAACTCGCTGCGCTTCCACGTCCAGCGGCTGCCCGCCACCGCGGAAGCCGCCCGCCCCGACCGGCCCGTGGTGGTCTTCCTGCACGGGCTGGCCGTAGACAACCTGTCCTCCTTCTACTGCCCGCTGGCGGTACCGGTGGCCCGCGCCGGCCACGAGGCCGTCCTGTACGACCTGCGCGGCCACGGCCGCACCGAGCGTCCGGCCGCCGGATACGACAGCGGCACGGCCGTACGGGACCTCTTCGCGCTGCTCGGCGCGCTGGGTCTGGGGGACCGGCCGGTGCACCTGGTCGGCAACAGCTACGGGGGCACCCTCGCCCTGCACGCGGCACTGGCCCGGCCCGGTCTCGTCACGGGGCTGACCCTCCTCGAGCCGCCGCTCGGCGGGAGCTGGGTGGAGGGCATGGTGGACACCCTGTCGGCCGCCGCCCTCAGCCTGGAGGACAGTCCGGTCCCCGCCGAGCTGCGGAGCCTGCGGCTGCGCAAGGCCGCCAACCTCACGGCGATCGCCGACGACCTGCTCAACCGCACCACCCTCATCGACGACATGGCGGCCGGCCGCACCTTCGGCCCGGCCGACTACGCCCGGCTGCGCTGCCCCCTGCTGGTCGTGTGCGGCGAGCACTCCGAACTGGTCCCGGGCGCACGGGAGCTGGCCCTGCACGCACCGCACGGGGCGCTGCGGATCCTGCCGGGTCTGGGACACGACGTGCTGAAGGAGACCAGCGGGGTGCTGCGGGAGGCCGTACTGGCCCATCTCGGCGCGTCGGCGGCGCTGACGGCACAGGAGCCCCGGGACGCGCACGGGACACGGGTGGGAGCGCTGGTGCCATGAGGGTGCTGTTCACGGTTCCGCCGCTGGCGGGGCACGTCAATCCGACGGTGGCGGTCGGGGCCGAACTGGCGGCCCGCGGCCACGAGATCGCCTGGACGGGGCCTTCCGGGGTACTGGCCGGGCTGCTGCCCGCGCAGGCCCGGATCCTGCCCGCCGGGGAGGAGGCGGGCGGCGGCTACTCGGCGCTGCACGCACGCTGGCGCGATCTGCGCGGGGTCGCGGCGCTGCGGTTCCTGTGGGAGGAGGCGCTCGTGCCGCTGGCGCGGGCGATGGCGCCCGGGGTGGCCGACGCCGTCCGCGCCTTCGGGCCGGACGTACTGGTCGCCGACCAGCAGGCCCTGGCCGGACCGCTGGTCGCCGAGCAGCTCGGGATCCCCTGGGCGACGTCCGCCAGCACCTCGGCGGAACTCACCCGGCCCTTCGCCGACTTCCCGAAGGTCGGCGCGTGGGTGGCGGAACAGGTCCGCGGACTGCTCGCCGAGTTCGGGCCGGTGGCCTCCCGCTGGGATCCGCGGTTCTCCGACCGGCTGGTCCTGGTCTTCTCCACGCCCGAACTCGTCGGCCCGTCCGACGAGTTCCCGCCGCACTACGCCTTCGTCGGCCCCGCCTTCGGGGCCCGCCCGGCCGCTCCCGGATTTCCCTGGCAGCGGCTCGATCCGGCACGCCGACGGGTGCTGGTGTCCCTGGGCACCCTCAACCAGGAGGCCGGCAGCCGGTTCTACGCGGCGGTGCTCGGCGCCGCCGAACACCTCGCGGAGGACGTGCAGGTGGTGCTCGCGGCTCCCCCCGCACTGATCGGTTCCGCGCCGGGGCACCTGCTGCTGCAGGAGCGCGTCCCGCAGCTGGAACTGCTGCCCCACCTGGACGCGGTGGTCTGCCACGGCGGCCACAACACCGTGTGCGAAGCCCTCGCGTTCGGGCTGCCGCTGGTGATCGCCCCGATCCGCGACGACCAGCCGATCGTGGCCCGCCAGGTCGTGGACGCCGGAGCCGGGGTACGGCTGCGGTTCGCCAGGACCCGGGCCGAGGAACTGCGCGACGCGCTCACGGCCGTACTGGACGAGCCCGGCCCGCGCCGGTCCGCCCGGCGGATCCAGGCCTCATTCGCCGCGGCGGGCGGAGCCGCCGCCGCGGCCGACCGGTTGGAGAAACTCCTATGACGCCACCCCCGATCCCCCGGGTCCCGTGGACCTCGGTGGTCCTGCTGGCCGCGCTCGGTGCGGGCACGGTCCGGGCCGGCCGCCGGCTGCGGGCGGTGCCGGTGCTGCCGGTCGCCCCGGCCGCGGCGACCGGGGTGCCGCGCGCCGCCGGGTGGCGGCTGCTGACCGCCCGGGGGGTGGAGGCCGACGCGGCCACGTTCCTCGCCGCCTGCGCGCACGCCGAACGGGAGGGGCTGCGGGTCCTGGACCTGCTGCCGGGGGATCTGGCCGCCGAGCGGGCGCTCGGGCTGCTGCGCCTGGTCGACCCCGCCCGCTACCGGCGGGACCGGCTCGGCGAGGGGCGCGGCGCCGGGTTCGCGGTGCTGGCCGCCGAGGAGCTCCTCGCGCGGGCGGGGGTGGATCCGGACGGTCCGCGCCCCGGGCCGGCGGAACTCCTCGCGCTCGCCCGTCGTTTGAAGGAGTACGCGGCCGGGGCCGCGGGCCTGGCCATCGCCCCCGCGCTGAGCTGCGGACCACAGGGCGGGGCGACGGGGCCCGCGCGCGCCGCCGAGCTGCGGGCCCAGGGGCTGCCGCCGGGGGCGCTGGCCGCGGCCCAGCTCGCCGGGCTGGCCCTGCTGGCGGGCGTCGTCGTGCGCCAGGGCCGGTGGGGCGCCGCCGCGGCCGGGCTGTACTGGCTTCAGCCGTACCTGGCCCTCGGCGGGCCGCGCTCCCCGCTGCGCCCCGCCGATCTGGGCCGGGCCACCGCCGCCCGGCCGGTACGGTCGCTCGGCGCGGCCCTGCGGACGGCCGCGGCGGCCCGCCGTGGCCGGGGCGGGGATGCGGACTCCGGGCGGGCCGCCGCCTACCGGGCGGACCTGGCCGCGGGGACCGACCGCTTCTTCGAGGTGCGCCGCCCGGACTGCCCCTGGTGCGGCGGCGGGCGGCTCGCCGTCCGGGTCCGGGTGCCCGACCTGCTCCAGGGCAAGCCCGGCCGGTTCACGCTGGAGCGCTGCGAGGACTGCGGGCACGTCTTCCAGAACCCCCGGCTGAGCCCCGAGGGGCTGGAGTTCTACTACCGCGACTTCTACGACGGGCGGGGCGGCGAGGGGGCGGGCACCGTCTTCGGGCGGCTCGGCGACGCCTACCGGGGGCGCGCCGAGATGCTCCGCGCGCAGGTCGGCACCGCCGGTCCGGAGTCCTGGCTCGACGTGGGCACCGGGCACGGGCATTTCTGCAACGCGGCGCGCGAGGTGTGGCCGCAGACCCGGTTCGACGGGCTGGACATGGGCGACGGGGTCCTCGGGGCCGAGCGCCGCGGCTGGGTGGAGACCGGCTACCAGGGCCAGTTCCCGGAGTACGCCTCGAAGCTGGCGGGCCGGTACGAGGTGGTCAGCATGTACCACTACCTGGAGCACACCAGGGATCCGCTGGCCGAACTGGACGCGGCGGCCGCCGTCCTGGCCCCCGGCGGATTCCTGGCCGTCGAGGTGCCCGACCCCGAGTCCCGCATGGCGGGCCTGCTCGGCGGGGCGTGGCTGCCCTGGTTCCAGCCGCAGCACCAGCATCTGGTTCCGGCCGCGAACCTGCGCGAGGCGCTGGCCGACCGGGGGTTCACCGTCCTCGTCGAGGAGCACGGCGGGGCCCATCAGGGCAACGACTTCTTCGGCGCGGTGGCGCTGACCGCCGCCCGGCTGGCCCCCGACCCGGACCGGCCGTGGGGTCCCCCGGCCACGCCCCGCACGCGGGCCCTCGCCGGCCTCGTACGGCTGGCGGCGCTGCCCTGCTTCGCGGGGGCGGCCGTGCTCGACGCCGTGCGGTCGGCGGCCGCCCGGGTCACGGACGGCGGGAACGCCTACCGGATCCTCGCCCGCAAGGACGTCCGGTGACGGGCCCCGCCGAACCGGCGGGCCCGGCCGGACCGGGCCTCGCGGAACCCGGCGTCCACGGGCCGGGGCCCCTCCGCGCCGGAGGCGACCTGGCGCGGCGGGCCACCGCCGATCCGCTGTTCCGGCTCGTCGCCTACGCCCTGGAGGCCGCGCACGGCCGGCCCCCGGCCGCCGTGTGGAGCGCCCCGTACGCCTTCCACCTCGGGTCCCCCGGGCTGGTCGCGGCGGCCGGCTGGCCGACGGCCGCCGCCGCGGCCCCGCGCACCGACGGCCTGGTGCGGCTCAGCTCGCTGGGGCATCCCGCGGACAGCTGCGATCTTCCGCTGACGCTGTCCGGGCCGCCGCCCGCGGCCCCCGCCTGGGCGGTCCGGCCGTACGCCGTGCTGCGGGCGCTGGCCCGGGCCGGTTTCGGCCGCGGCGGTACGGACCTCCACGTGCAGGGCTCGCTCACGGCGGCCGCCGGGCTGGCCACGGCCGAGCCGGCCGACTGCGCGATCGCCCTGGCGGTGGCCGACGTCCACACGGGGGCCGGCGTGCTGCCGGACCGTGCGCGGCTGGCCCGGCTGCTGGCCGCGGCGCTGCCGGACGGGGACGACTCCTTGCGCCGGGCGGTGCTCTTCGCCCGTCCCGGCAAGGCCCTGCTGCCGGGCGCCGAGCCCCGGCGCCGGCAGCGGTACGTCCCCTTCGACCCGGCCGCGTCCGGGGCGCGACTGGTGCTGGTGGCCGTGCGCGGCGAGGCCGCGGACCGGCCGGCCGAGCTGGCGCGGGCCGTGGCCTGCGCCCGCCGGGCCGGGGCCCTGCGCGCCTGGCCGCCCGGGCAGGAGCCGGGGCGCAGTGCGCTGGTGCTGCTGCCCGAGGCACGCCTGACGGCGGTGCGGGCCGCGGTCGCGGAGGACTTCCGCGACCGGGAGCGGCCCGTACCGCGCTTCCTGAACATCGCCGTGGCCGGCGCGGCCCGGCGAGAGGAATGACACCAAGGAGGATCCCATGCCCACCCCCTCACCCAGGGCCGACGCGAGACGCCGGGCCCGGTGGTCGGCGCTCGTGGCCGGACTCGGCGCGCTCGGCCTGCTGGGCGCGTTCACCGTCGCCAACTCGCAGGCCGCGGAGCCCCGTTCCGCGACCGTGCCGGTCGCGGCCGCGCTGCCCTCGTACGACCACGTGGTGGTCGTCGTGTACGAGAACAAGCAGTACGGGGAGATCATCGGCAGCGCGAACGCCCCGTACATCAACCAGTTGGCGAACGGCGGCGCCAGCCTGACCGGCATGAAGGCACTGACCCACCCCAGCCAGCCCAACTACTTCAACCTCTTCTCCGGCGCCACGCAGGGCATCACCGGCGACGGCTGCTACACCCCGCAGTCGATGACGGCCCCCAACCTCGGCCAGGAGCTGATCGCGGCCGGCAAGACCTTCGCGACGTACAACGAGGACCTGCCGAGCGAGGGGTCCACGGCCTGCACGAACGGTCAGTACGCGCAGAAGCACAACCCGTGGTTCGCCTTCAAGAACGTGCCGCTGAACACCGGGAAGACGTGGGCGCAGTTCCCGCAGAACAACTTCGCGGCGCTGCCGCACCTGTCGTTCATCGTGCCGAACCAGTGCAACGACATGCACTCGTGCTCGGTCAACACGGGCGACACCTGGACGAAGAACAACATCGACGCCTACGCGCAGTGGGCGAAGGCCAACAACAGCCTGCTGGTGCTGACCTGGGACGAGGACAACTACCTGGGGTCCAACCAGATCGCCACCGTGTTCTACGGCGCGCACGTCAAGACGGGCAAGTACGCCACCCCCTTCAACCACCACCACCTGCTGCGGACCTTCGAGGACCTCTTCGGCACGACCCACGCGGGCAACGCGGCCAACGTCCAGCCGATCTCCGAGGTGTTCGAGGGCTCGACGCCCACGCCCACGCCCACTCCCACGCCCACCTCGACCCCGACACCCACACCGACCCCGACCCCGACACCGACCCCGACCGCGGGTGACCTGAAGCTGGCCAACCCCGGCCCGCAGACCTGCAAGTTCAACCAGTCCTGCACCATCCAGCTCAGTGCCACCGGCGGCAGGCCCCCGATCCGGTACGCGGCCACCGGCCTGCCCTGGGGCCTGACCGTCGACCCCGGCACCGGCCGGATCAGCGGCAAGCCGTGGGCCAGCGGCACGCTCCAGATCACCGCCACGGCCACCGACTCCGCGGGCTCGACGGTCACCGCCGGGTTCCCGCTCACCGTCAACTGGTTCTAGTCGCCCAGGGAGGCATCCGTGTACCTGTCGACCAGCCGGGCCGCGGACATGGCCGGGGACACCCCGGCTCCGAGCGGCCCCCTGCGGGCCGTACCCGGCACGGTGTTCGCGCTCGGCGTGGTCAGCCTGGTCACGGATGTCTCCGCCGAGATGGTCACCGCCGTCCTGCCGCTGTACCTGATGGCGGGGCTCGGCATGTCCCCGCTGGCCTTCGGCGCCCTGGACGGGCTCCACCAGGGCGCGACCGCGCTGCTGCGCCTCGCGGGCGGCCGGATCGCGGACCGCACCCACCGGCGCAAACTCGTGGCGGGCTTCGGCTACGCCCTGTCCGCCGTGTGCAAGGCGGCCCTGCTCGCCGCCACCACCCCCTGGTCGGTGGCGGCGGTGCTCGCCGCCGACCGGACCGGCAAGGGCCTGCGCACCGCTCCCCGCGACGCCCTGATCTCGCTCTCCTGCCCGCCGCAGGACCAGGGCCGCGCCTTCGGGGTGCACCGTGCGCTGGACACGGCGGGCGCCCTGCTGGGGCCGCTGGCCGCGTTCGGGGTGCTGTGGGTGGTGGTCGACGGGTACGCCGCCGTGTTCACGGTGAGCTGCTGCATCGCGCTCCTGGGGGTGGTGGTGCTGGTCCTGTTCGTCCGGGAGGCGCCCGCACCCGCCCCGGCCGCCCGTGCCCCGCTGCCTCCCGTACGCACGCTCGTACGGATCCCCGGGCTGCGCCGGCTGTGCGCGACCGCAGCCGTGCTCGGCCTGTTCACCGTCGGCGACGCCTTCCTCTACCTGCTGCTCCAGCGCCGCCTCGAGCTGCCGGCCGCGTACTTCCCGCTGCTGCCCGTCGGTACGGCGGCGGTGTTCCTGCTGGCCGCGCTGCCCGTCGGCCGGGCCGCCGACCGCCTGGGCCGGCGCCGGGTGTTCCTCGGCGGACACGTGCTGCTGCTCGCCGCCTGTCTGCTGCTGCTCGCTCCCGTACCGGCGGGGCCGTGGCTGGTGCTCGGGGTCCTCGGACTGCTCGGCCTGTTCTACGCGGCCACCGACGGGGTGCTGATGGCGGCGGCCGGACCGCTGCTGCCGGCGGGGCTGCGCACCACGGGACTCGCGGTGCTGCAGACGGCCCAGGCCCTGTCCCGGTTCGCGGGGTCCCTGCTGTTCGGCGCGGCCTGGACGCTGTGGGGGCCTGGCCCGGCCCTCGGCATCGCCGCAGGGGGGCTGTTGGGGTCGCTGGCGGCGGTCGCCGTGTTCGGCGGGCGGGAGCGGCGCGAGCCGTCGTAGGGTCGGCCGCATGGCGGAAGCAGAGCGGACACTCGAAGGCAGGATCGCCCTGGTGGCAGGGGCGACGCGCGGGGCAGGCCGGGGCATCGCGGTCCAGTTGGGCGCGCGGGGCGCGACCGTGTACGTATCGGGGCGCAGTTCCCGCAGCGGGCGCTCGGAGTACGACCGCCCGGAGACGATCGAGGAGACGGCCGAGCGGGTGACGGCGGCGGGCGGCCGGGGCATCGCGGTGGTGGCCGACCACTTGGTGCCGGGGGAGGTCGAGGCCCTGGTGGGGCGGATCGACCGCGAGGAGGGGCGCCTGGACGTCCTGGTCAACGACATCTGGGGCGGGGAGCGGCTCTTCGAGTTCGACAGCACGGTCTGGGAGCACGACCTGGACAACGGGCTGCGGCTGTTGCGGCTCGCGATCGAGACCCATGCCGTCACGAGCCACTTCGCGCTGCCGCTGCTGCTGCGCCGGCCGGGCGGGCTGGTGGTGGAGATGACGGACGGCACCGCCGAGTACAACGCGGCCCACTACCGGAATTCGTTCTTCTACGACATCGCCAAGTCCGCGGTGCTGCGCATGGCGTTCGCGCTGGCGCACGAGCTGGGGCCGCGCGGGGCCACGGCGGTGGCGCTGACCCCGGGCTGGCTGCGCTCGGAGATGATGCTCGACGCCTTCGGTGTGACCGAGGAGAACTGGCGGGACGCCCTGGAGCAGGTCCCGCACTTCGCCATCTCCGAGACCCCCGCGTACGTCGGCCGGGCGGTCGCGGCGCTCGCCGCCGACCCGGACGCTGCGCGCTGGAACGGGCAGTCCCTGTCCAGCGGGCAGCTCGCCGGGGTCTACGGCTTTACGGATCTCGACGGCAGCCGCCCGGACTGCTGGCGCTACATGGTCGAGGTGCAGGACCCGGGCCACCCCGCGGACACCACCGGCTACCGCTAGGGGGTGGCAGGGAAGGCCCGCCGGCCTTCGCGGTCAGAGCACCAGGTCGCCGCCGGGCAGCGGTGCGAAGTGGCGCTCCACGTCCGCGCCGGTCACGTCCGCGAGGGCGGGCGGCGACCAGCGCGGAGTGCGGTCCTTGTCGACGACCTGGGCGCGGATGCCCTCCACCAGGTCGGGCGAGGCCAGCGCGTTGCACGAGACCCGGAACTCCTGGACCAGCGCCTCCTCCAGCGAGCCGAGGGCGGCGGCCCGGCGCAGGGCCGCCAGGGTGACCTTCAGCGCGGTCGGGGACTTGGCCAGGACGGTCTCGGCGGCCTCCTTGGCGGCCGGGTCCCCGTCGGCGAGCAGCCGCTCCACGATCTCCTCGACGGTGTCCGCCGCGTAGCAGTGGTCGATCCAGGGACGCCGGTCGGCGAGTTCCCCGGGCGGCGGCGTGGCGGCATACCGCGGCAGCACCTCGTGGGCGGGGGCCGCGGCGAGGGCGGCCGTCAGCTCCGGGAGGCGCGCGGCGGGGACGAAGTGGTCGGCGAGTCCGCACAGCAGCGCGTCGGCGGCGCCCACGGCGGCGCCGGTGAGGGCGACATGGGTGCCGAGCCGGCCGGGCGCGCGGCCGAGCAGCCAGGTCCCGCCGACGTCGGGGACGAAGCCGATTCCGGTCTCGGGCATGGCGACGCGGGAGCGTTCGGTGACGACGCGGACCCCGCCGTGGGCCGATACGCCGACGCCGCCGCCCATGACGATGCCGTCCATGAGGGCGAGGTACGGCTTGGGGTAGCGGGCGATGCGTGCGTTGAGGCGGTACTCGTCGCGCCAGAACTCCGCGGAGGCGGCGGTCCCGGCTTTGGCGTCGTCGTGGATGGCCCGGATGTCGCCGCCCGCGCACAGCCCGCGCTCACCGGCGCCGCGGACGAGCACCTGGTGGACGGCGGGGTCCCGCTCCCAGGCCGCCAGGGCTCCGGCCATGCGCAGCACCATGGGGTGGGTGAGCGCGTTGAGCGCCTTGGGGCGGTTGAGGGTGATCACCCCGGTGCGGCCCTGGACGTCGAACAGGACGGTGTCGTCTTCGGTTTTCACACCGGTCAGTATGTAACGTGGGCCGGCATGCGGAAGATCGTCCTTTGGATGTCGGTGTCCCTCGACGGGTTCATCGAGGGACCTGAGCACGAGATCGACTGGCACACCGTCGACGAAGAGCTGCACCGGCACGCCAACGACGAGGCCCGCGCGCTGGGCGGGTTCCTGCACGGCCGCGCAATGTACGAGCTGATGGAGTCCTCCTGGTCGGACGCGGGCACCGGCGCCGGCGCCGCGGACTCCGGGCCGGAGGCCGAGTTCGGGGGCATCTGGCGGGACAAGCCGAAGTACGTGTACTCGCGCACCCTCGAGCGGGTCGGGCCGAACGCCACGATCGTCCGGGACGTCGTGCCGGAGGAGGTCGCCGCGCTCAAGGCGGCCCCGGGTGGTGACCTGGGCCTCGGCGGGGCCGGTATCGCCGCCGCGTTCCTGCGCCACGATCTGGTGGACGAGTACCGGATCTACGTGCACCCGGTGCGGATCGGACGCGGCAAACCGCTGTTCCCGCCGGTCGACGGCGGCCCGGTGCCGCTGCGCCTGGAGGGCACCCGTACGTTCGGCAACGGCGTCGTGCTGTTGCGTTACGGCCGGCCCTGAGGAGACTGCCCATGACCTCCGGTCCCAACCGCCTCGCCCTCGGCGAGGACACCGCCCTGGTCCTGGTGGACCTGCAGAGCGGGATCCTGTCCCTGCCGACCGCCAGGCCCTCCGCCGGCATCCTCGAGAGGGGCATCGCGCTCGCCGGGGCGTTCCGTGCCCGCAAGCTGCCCGTGGTCCTGGTCAAGGTGGCCTGGTCCCCCGACAGCGGCGACCTGCCGCCCGCCCGTGTGGACCGTCCGGGCCCGGCCGCCGCCCCGCCGCCGGCGTTCTCCGAGATCCCCGCCGAGCTCGCCGCGCTCGGGGACGTGGTCGTCACCAAACGGCACTGGGGCGCCTTCACGGGGACCGAGCTGGACCTCCAGCTGCGCCGGCGCGGCATCCACCGCATCGTCCTGGCCGGCATCTCCACCAGCGCGGGCGTCGAGTCCACCGCGCGTACGGCCTGGGAGCTCAGCTACGACCTGGTCTTCGCGGAGGACGCCACAGCGGACCTGGACGCCGACTCCCACGCCCACACCTTCGGCAAGATCTTTCCGCGCATCGGCAAGGTCGGCACCACCCAGGAGATCATCGCGGCCCTGGACTCCTGACCCCGGCGGGTGCGGCCACCTCCAGCCATACGCACTTGCCGTCCGGGCCCGGCCGGGAACCCCAGCTGCGGGCCAGCCGGTCCATGATCAGCAGCCCGTGCCCGCCGGGCTGCCCGCGCTCCGCTCCCGGCCCGGCCCGCACGGGGACGGGCGGGGCCGGGTTCCCGTCGGTCACCTCTATGCGCAGCCGCTCGGTGTCGCAGTCCAGCAGCAGCGCTCCCGGCCCGCCGCCGTGCAGGCAGGCGTTGGCCACCACCTCGGACACCAGCAGGAGTACGTCGTCGGCCGCGTCGCGGACCTCCTGGGTGGCGGCCGGGAGCCAGTGCCATGCGGTCAGCGCGCGGCGGGCGAAGTCCCGGCTGCGCGTCACGACATCGGTGACCCCGTCCAGTACCAGGTACCAGGTCCGGTCGGGTGACCCCCGCTGCTCCATGACGCTCTGACTCCTCCTGTCGACATGCCGTAGCCGAACCCGCCACCCGGTTTCCGGCGGCGCTAGCCCGGCGGACCGTCCGTCCCGCTCAGCGCCTGCGCCACATCGGCGTGCACGGGGAAGACCCCGTCGGCGCCGGTGATGCGGAACATGCGCGCGACGGAACCGCGCAGCCCGGCCAGTTCCACGCTGGTGCCCGCCTCCAGGGCCGTGAGCCTGCTCTGGAGGAGCACGTTCAAGCCGGTGGAATCGCAGAATCCCAGCCCCGTGAGATCCACCAGCAGCCGGCCACCGCGGGTCACCGCCGCATCGAGGGCTTCCCGCAGGGGCTGGGCCGTGTCGTGGTCCAGCTCCCCCGCCAGCTCGAGGACGACGGCTCCGTCCACGGTTTGCACCGCGACGGTGAAGCGCTCATTGTCCGCTCCCGGAACCATCCGGCATCACCCTTCCGTCCTGTTCTTGCACCTTCCCAGAAGCCACGCGGATACGCCTCCGGCGGGGGCGGTCGCGGCGGCGGGCGGTCGCCACTGCGGAGCGATCCGAAACGACCGTGGGGCCGTTTCGGATTGCTCCGAAACGGCCCCACGACCTGCGACTTCGAAAAGTCGGGACGACAGGATTTGAACCTGCGACCCCTTGACCCCCAGTCAAGTGCGCTACCAAGCTGCGCCACGTCCCGTTGTGCCTTCCACCTGGGGTTTCCCCCTGCTCGGCGGCACATGCAGAACATTACCCCACGCCGAGGGGTGTTCATGCACCGGTAATCGGCGGGGGTGAAGATGGGGTGGTGAACGCACGGGATCAGGATCGGGATCGGGACGGCGAGGGGCGGGCGCGCAGTGCGCGGCCCAGGGACGGGCTGGGGCGGCCGCTGCCGTACGGGGCGCCCGGGGTGGAGCGGCAGCCCGAGGGAGTGGTGCGTTCGCCCGCGGAGACGGTCGTGGAGGCGCAGCGGCTGCTGGACGCCGGGATGCCGTTCCACGCGCACGAGGTGTTCGAGGACGCCTGGAAGTCGGGTCCCGAGGAGGCGGCCCCGCTCTGGCGGGGGCTGGCGCAGCTGGCGGTCGGGCTGACGCACGCGGCGCGGGGCAACGCGGTCGGCGGGGCGCGGCTGCTGCGGCGCGGGGCCGATGCGCTGACCGGGTGGGAGGAGGCGTACGGGATGGACGTGGCGGGGCTCGTGGGGTGGGCCCGGGAGCTGGCCGGGCGGGTGGCCGCCGGGGAGCGCGTCGACGCGGCGGCCGAGGCTCCCGGACTGGCGGGCCCGCGCAGGGCCTCCGGCGGGCCGGGCCCCGCCTGACCGGCGGTGCCCGCCGGGCCGCTCCTGCGGGGCGGCCCCCGGAGCACGGTCCGGCGCGAGCCTGCCCCGGCCACCGCGTGCCCTCACGGTGCGCCGACGAGGACCACCTCCAGGGTGCGGGGGCCGTGCACGCCCTCCACCCGGTCGAGTTCGATGTCGCTGGTGGCCGAGGGACCCGAGATCCAGGTCAGCGGGCGCGTGGGGTCGAGGCGTTCGAGGGCCTGCGGGACGGAGTCCACCACCTGGTCCGGCACGCGGACCACGCAGATGTGGTGGTCCGGGACCAGGGTGATGCGGCGCCGGCCCTGGTCGGGACCGCCGTCGAGGACGATCGTGCCGGTCTCGGCGATCGCCAGGGCGCAGCCGGTGACGACGCTGTCGACCCGGTCGAGGTCGGAGGGGGTCGAGGCGGCCCGGTCGGGGACGCGGACCGGATCCGCCGCCGCGAGCCAGTGCGGGGGCAGGGCGGGCGGGACGAGGACCGACGCGGAGCCGCGCGCGGCGAGCAGCCGCGCCAGCAGCTGCGGCAGTCCGTCCTCGTCGGTGCGGTGGACCTTCGCCCGGTACTCGGCGAGGTGGGCGGCGAGCAGGTCGGCGCTCTCGGCGGGCGTGCGGACGCCGTGGACCCGCAGGTAGTCCCGGGGGACCTCGGGGTCCGGGCCGGAGGCGGCCCGGCGGATGCGGCCCAGGATGCGGTCCTTGCTGCTCACTGCGGTTTCCCCCGTTCTCGGGCCCACCAGTCGCGGAAGGACTCGGCGGGTACGGCGGGCAGTTCGCGGGTGTCGGTCCAGGCCCGGCCGGGGCCGGGGAGCCGGCGCGGGGCCAGCCGGCGGGCCCGGGCCAGCAGGCGCTCGCCCGCCCGCAGGGCGCCCGGCCGGTCCAGCAGCAGCCGGGCGGCGCGCATGGCGGCCCGTTCCGCGGCGTGTCCGTGGGCCGGGCGGATCGTGACGCGGATGCCGTCGCGGGTGACGGGGCCGCCCTGGGCGACCCGTTCGCGCAGGTGGACGAGGACCTCGGGGATGTCGATGGCCACGGGGCAGACCTCGTAGCAGGCCCCGCAGAGGGTGGAGGCATGGGGCAGAGAGGCGTCGATCTCGCTGCCGGTGCCCCGGAGTTGGGGGCTGAGGATGGCGCCGATGGGCCCCGGGTAGACGGATCCGTAGGCGTGGCCGCCGGCGCGTTCGTACACGGGGCAGACGTTGAGGCAGGCGGAGCAGCGGATGCAGCGCAGGGCTTGGCGGCCCACCTCGTCGGCGAGGGTGTCCGTGCGGCCGTTGTCGAGCAGGACGAGGTGGAAGGCGGCGGGTCCGTCGCCTTGCGCGGTGCCCGTCCACATCGTGGTGTACGGGTTCATCCGCTCGGCCGTGGAGGAGCGCGGCAGCGTCTGGAGGAAGACCTCCAGGTCGCGGAAGGTGGGGACGACCTTTTCGATGCCGACGACGGAGATGAGGGTCTCGGGCAGGGTCAGGCACATCCGGCCGTTGCCCTCGGACTCGAGGACGACCATGGTGCCGGTTTCGGCGACCATGAAGTTGGCGCCGGACACGGCGACTTTGGCCCGCAGGAACTTCTCGCGCAGGTGCAGTCGGGCCGCCTCGGCGAGTTCGCGCGGGTCGTCGCCGAGCGGGTCGGGCGCCGGCCGTCCCCAACGGCCCATCTCGGTGCGGAAGATGTCGCGGATCTCGGCGCGGTTGCGGTGGATGGCCGGGACCAGGATGTGCGAGGGGCGGTCGTGGCCGAGCTGGACGATGAGTTCGGCGAGGTCGGTCTCGTAGGCGGCGATCCCGGCGGCGCAGAGGGCCTCGTTGAGGCCGATCTCCTGGGTGGCCATGGACTTGACCTTGACGACCTCCCGCTCGCCGGTGGCGAGCACCAGCTCCGTCACGATGCGGTTGGCCTCGGCGGCGTCGGCCGCCCAGTGGACCGTGCCGCCCGCGGCGGTCACCGCGGCCTCGAGCTGGAGGAGGTAGCGGTCGAGGTGGCGCAGCGTGTGGTCCTTGACCGCCCGGCCGGCTGCGCGGAGCCGGTCCCAGTCGGTCAGTTCGGCGACGGAGCGGGCCCGTTTGTCGCGGATGGTGTGGGTGGCGCGGCGCAGGTTGGCCCGCAGTACGCCGTCCCGTACGGCCTCGCGGGCCGCCTCGGGGAACGCGGGCAGGCCGAGGGAGGTGCCGGTCATGACAGGGGCTCCTGCTCGGTCGCGGCCAGGATCTCGGCGAGGTGCAGGGCCCGCAGCGGGGCGCCGGACCGGCGCAGCAGGCCGTCGAGGTGGGCCAGGCAGGAGTTGTCGGCGCCGCACAGCACCTGCGCGCCGGTGGAGACCGCGCTGCCGATCTTGTCGGTGCCCATCGCGGCCGACACGTCGGGGTTCTTGACGGCGAAGGTGCCTCCGAAGCCGCAGCACTCCTCGGCGCCGGGCAGCTCGACCAGTTCCAGGCCCTTGACGGCGGCCAGCAGCCGCCGCGGCCGGTCGCCCAGCCCGAGGCCGCGCAGGCCGTGGCAGGAGGGATGGTAGGTGACGGTGTGGGGGAAGTACGCGCCGACGTCGGTCACCCCCAGCACGTCGACCAGGAACTCGGTCAGCTCGTACACACGTGGCGCCAGCTCCTCGGCGAGCGCGGCCGCCTCGCCGCCGCGCCCCTCCGCGGCCGCCTTCCGGCCGATGCGCGGGTAGTGCTCGCGGATCATCGCGGCGCAGGACCCCGAGGGGGTGACCACGTACGGGTATCCGGCGAAGGCCTCGGCCGTGCGCCGCAGCAGCGGTTCGGCCTCGCGCCGGTAGCCGGTGTTGTACTGCGGCTGCCCGCAGCAGCTCTGGGCCGCCGGGAAGTCCACGGTGACGCCGAGCCGCTCCAGGAGGCGTACGACGGCGATGCCCGTGCGCGGGTACAGGGCGTCGTTGACGCAGGTGACGAACAGGGCGGCACGCATGACGGGCACAATAGCGCCGTGAAGAAGTTTTCAGTGATCGGCATAGGCGCGGGCGACCCGGACCACCTGACCCTCCAGGCGGTCAGGGCGATCGGCGCGGCGGACGCATTCCTCATCCTGGAGAAGGGCGAGGAGAAGGCGGACCTGACGGGGCTGCGGCGGGCGATGCTCGAGGAGCACGCCCGGCCCGGGCACCGGCTGGTGGAGGGCCGCGACCCGGACCGGGACCGCACCCCGGCCGACTACGCGCCGACGGTGGACGGCTGGCGCAGCGCGCGCGCCGAGCTCTTCGAGCGGTTCATCGCCGAGGACCTGGCGGAGGGCGAGACCGGGGCGTTCCTGGTGTGGGGCGACCCGTCGCTGTACGACTCCACGCTGGCGATCCTCGACGAGGTGCTGGAGCGGGGCCGGGTGGCCTTCGAGCACGAGGTGGTGCCGGGCATCAGCAGTGTCTCGGCGCTGCTGGCCCGGCACCGGACCAACCTGAACCGGGTCGGGCGGCCGGTCCAGATCACCACCGGGCGGCGGCTGGCCGAGGGCTGGCCGGACGACGTCGACGACGTGGTGGTGATGCTGGACGCGCGGCACGCCTTCACCGCGCACCTCGACCAGGACCTGTTCATCTATTGGGGGGCCTACGTCGGCACCCCGGACGAGATCCTGGTCTCGGGCAGGCTCGCGGACGTCGCCGGGCGGATCGAGGAGCTGCGCACCGAGGCCCGCGCCCGCAAGGGCTGGATCATGGACACGTACCTGCTCAGGCGCGGCTGAGCGGTCACGCCAGGAAGGCGGGCAGGGCGGCGGCGAAGCGCTCGTACTCCTCCGGGCGGTTGTAGAGCTGCGCGCACACGCGCAGGCCGCCGCCGCCCGGCCGGGGCCAGACCATGACCCTGGTACGCAGCTTCGCCGCGAGTTCGTCGCGCAGGGCCCAGGCCGCGTCCTGGGTCTCGGCAAGGCCCGGCGGCAGCAGCAGCGAGCGCATCGGGACGCCCGGCGTGTGCGGGAGCGCGGTGACCCCGGGGATCCGGGCGAGCAGGCCGGCGCCGTAGGCGGCGAGTTCGCCGTTGTGGGCCCGTACCTTCGCGGCGTCGAGGCGGTCGAGCAGGTCGAGGCCCTCGGGGGCGGCCAGCCAGCCGGTGTAGTCGACGGTGGCCCGGTATTCGACCGAGCGGGGGAAGCCGCGGTCGTCCTCCCAGGAGGGCACCAGGGCCTTGATCCGGTCCCGGTGGGCGGGGGCCACGGCGAGGAGGGCGCTGCCCGACGGGGCGTAGCCCCACTTGTGCAGGTTCCCGAACCAGAAGTCGGCGCCGTCGGCGATCGGGGCGGCCAGCGCGCCGGGGGTGTGGGCGCCGTCGACGACGGTGGTGATCCCGCGCGCGGCGAGGTCCGCGAGGAGCCGGGGACCGGCGATGAGGCGGGCGGTCGGCGAGCTGACGTGGTCGAGCAGGGCCACCTTCGTGCGGGGGGTGAGCGCCGCCAGCACGGCCTCGCGCACGGCGTCCTCGTCGGGCAGCCGCGGGTCCAGCGCCACCGTGGTGAGGGGCGCGCGGCGGGCGGCCGCCGCGGTCACCATGCCGTAGCCGTGGTCGGTGACCAGGATCTCGTCGCCGTCGGCGAGCGGGATGGCGTCGAGGGCGAGGTGGGCGCCCTCGGTGGCGTTGGAGATGAAGGCGATGCCTTCCGGGTCCGTTCCGAGGCGGGCCGCGATCCGGCCCCGGGCCAGGGCCAGCCGGTCGGGGACGCCGTCGAAGAAGGCGTCGGGGTCGGCCTGGGCTTCCGCGCGCAACGCCTGCTGGGCTTCCTGGACCGGGACGGGGACCGCTCCGAAGGAGCCGTGGTTGAGGTGGGTGACGGCCGGGTCCAGCCGGAAGAGGGCGCTGCCGCCGGGGAAGGCGGTCGGGGTGGCGGGCTCGGTCACGGTACCTCCGGGTGACGGGTGCGGCGGGGTGTGCTCCGGGATGATGCAAGGGCGGCGCCCCGGCCCGACAAGGCCAATCGCGGGAGAGTGGCCTGGCCCTGGTCACCGCCCCGATGGTCCGGGGCTGCGGCTCCCTCAGCGTTCCCGGCCGCTGGTCGCCGCGTAGTACTGGAGGTCCTGGACCTCCACCGTGCGGTCCACCGGGTAGGGCAGCCGCACGTGCGCGCCGGTCCCGCCGTCGCGCACCACCGCCGCCGAGGCGGCGCCGGCCTTCAGCGGCAGCAGCTCGGAGTGCACTCCCGCGGGGGCCTGGTGGGTGTCCTGCGCGGATCCGACGGCCGTACGGACGACCGCGGGCCCGGTGAGGAAGCTGAGCACCTCCACCGTGTCCCTGGGCGCGGCGCTGCCCTTGCGCGGCGCCATCAGCAGCGACTGGCCGCCCGTCGGGTCGGCGGCCGCGAACTGGGTGCGGGCGGTGAGGTACAGCGTGTCCCGGACGATCTTCGGCCAGCTGCCCGTCTTGAACCGGGTGAGGTAGTAGGAGGTCAGATCCAGGTAGGCGTACCCGTTGTGCAGGGAGGGCGCGAACTGGCTGCCCTCCGAGTAGTCGTTCCAGGTGGTGAGCTGCACCCAGTCGGCCCCGTCCTCGATGGCGTGCGTCCAGGTGGAGCGCAGGGTCGCGGTGTTGCCGGCCTCGTCGTAGATGCCCTGGTTGGGGCGCGCGTCCTGGACCGATACGGGCTGCATCCAGACCTTGCCCATGTCGTGCGCCCGCCGGACGTCGCGCGTGTTGCCCTCCTGGCCGACGTAACTGCGGCTGCCCCACTCGGAGAAGCCGTAGCTGATGGGCGCGAAGGCGCCGTTGTGGGCGGCGAAGTCGAGGAAGAGCGGGACGAAGGCGGTGCGGACGCCGTGCCGGGACCGCAGGACCTCCAGGACCTCGGTCCACCACGCGGCGCTCTTCTCCTCCGCCTTGAAGGGGGAGACGACGAGCCGGCCGTCGGGGAGCCGGTGGGCGGCCGGGGCGGAGCCGAGCGTGGCGATCGCGTCGGCGAGCACGCCCGGGTCGTCGGTCTTCAGCGAGGTCATGTCGGGCATCAGCATGATCGTGAAGGCGGGGTCCACCGAACGGGCCGCCGCCATCAGGAGGTTGCAGCGGTCCCAGTTCCGTCCGGAGAAGGAGAGCACGTCGAGGGTGAACCCGTCGATGCCCGCCGCGCGGGCGGTGCGCACCTCCTGCTGGAGGTTGGCGTACTCCCAGTCGCCGGACTTCGGTTCGACGGGCAGCGGCCGGTCGCGCAGCAGGCCGCCGTACCTTCCGTGCTTGCCGCTTTCGCCGTTCGGGTTCAGGTAGTGGCGGGCGTAGTAGTCGCCGTCCGCGGGCGCGTTGTCGAGGGAGAGCGGGTAGGGGGTGAAGTAGTGGGCGAACACCAGCTTCCGGCCCCCCGCGGCGGAGCGCAGGGCGGCCGGCTGGGGCATGTCGAAGGGCAGGGCGCCGGCGGGGCGCGCCGCCCCGGGGTCCGTCGCACCCCGGGGGTCGGCCTTGGCGGCGGCGCCCCTGGTCGGTGACGGGGTCCCGGGGGCCGGCGTGGCGGCCGGTCCGGGTTCCCCGGGCGGGGGCGCGGTATCCGGGCCGGTGGACCGCGGGACGCCGGTCTCCTGGACCGGACCGCCGCGTGCGGAGGCCGGGCCGGAGGGGTCCCAGGCGATTCCGGTGGCCGCGCACACCCCGACGAGGAGGAAGGCGGAGACGAGCAGGGTCAGCAGCGGCCTGCGGCCACGGAATCCCGTTCGGCGCCGGTGCGATGCCGGGCGCTTCGTCCGCCGGTCCGTCCGCCGGTCCGTCCGCCGGTGCGCCCGCCGGTCCGCTCTCATCTTCTGGTCCCTCCCCCGCACGCGCCCCCGGTGGGGGGCTGCACAGCAGTACAGCCCATGACCGGCTTCCGGACAACCGTTCCGGGCTGCGGCCCCTGGAGCAGGCCTCTCGGAAGTGCAGGGGGCAGCGCTGCTGCCTGGCTTCGGCCGGGGCGGCGGGCGTGGCGTCGGGACTTGTACGGGTTGTCGGGCGATGATGACGGAGTGCGACTTGATCACGTGTCCTATGCGGTGGCCCGCGACAGCTTCGTCTCGACCGTCCAGTGGATCGGATCGGCCCTCGGCGCCGGGTTCGTCGACGGGGGCGTGCACCCGCGATTCGGCACCCGCAATTTCATTCTCCCGCTGAGCGGCGGCACCTACGTCGAGGTCGTCACCACACTCGACCACCCCGCCGCCGACCGCGCACCCTTCGGCCAGGCGGTCGCGCGCCGCGCCGCCGAGGGCGGCGGCTGGCTCGGCTGGGTGGTCTCCGTTGACGACATCGCCCCGGTCGAGGCCCGCCTCGGCCGCACTTCGGCCGAGGGCCACCGTGTCCGCCCCGACGGGTTCGACCTGAGGTGGAAGCAGATCGGCCTGCTGGAACTGCTGGAGGACCCGCAACTGCCCTACTTCCTCCAGTGGTTGGTCCCCATCGAGGAGCGCCCGAGCGCCGACCCGCGCACCTCCACCACCATCCAGGGAGTCTCCATCGCCGGAGACGCCGCCTCCATCGCCGAATTCCTCGGCGAACCGGCCGACCACCCCCTCGACCAGATCGACGTCACCTGGGTCGAGGACGAGGAACCGGGCTTGGTCTCGGTCGAGTTCGCCACCGCCCACGGCCCGGTCACGATCTGACCAGGTCCTTGCCGGGAGTCGTGTCGTGTCCGGCACCCGGCTCAGCTTCCGGGGAGGATACGGCGCGTTTCGTAGGCCCACATCGCGATCTCGACCCGGTTGCGGGCGCCGAGTTTGGCCATCAGGCTGGCCAGATGCGTCTTCACCGTGCTGAGGCTGATGTGCAGTGCATCGGCGATCTCGGTGTTGGTCAGCCCGCGTGCGACGGCGAGGAGCACCTGCTCCTCGCGGGCGGTGACGGGGGAGACCGGCTGGGCCACGGGCCGGCCGGCGGGCAGGTCCGCGAATGCCTGGAGCAGACGGACGGTGACGCTGGGCGCGATGAGCGCCTCACCGTCGGACGCCGACCGTACGGCCTGCGCCAGAAGGTCCGGTCCCGTGTCCTTGAGGAGGAACCCGCGGGCGCCGGCACGCAGGGAGCCGTAGACGTACTCGTCGAGGTCGAACGTGGTGATGACGACCACGGCCAGCGGGTCGGCGACGCCCGGGCCGGCGACCAGCCGGGTGGCCTCGAGCCCGTCGAGCACGGGCATGCGGATGTCGAACAGACAGACGTCCGGGCGTAGTTCGCGGGCCAGACGTACCGCTTCCCGTCCGTCGGCGGCCTCGCCGACCACCTCGATGCCGGGCTGGGCGTTCAGTATGATCCGCAACCCGGTGCGGATGATCGTCTGGTCGTCAGCGACGAGGACGCGAATGGACACCGCTCTCGCTCCTCGCTCTCGGCAGTTCGGCTTCGACATGCCAGCCCCGGTCGGTACCAGGGCCGGCTCGTAGTGTGCCGCCGAGCAGGGTCGCGCGCTCGCGCAGTCCGGTAAGTCCGTATCCGTCGCGTCCCCGGCCGGTGCGCCGGCCGTCGTCGCGTACGCTCACCCGCACCGTGTGCCGTTCCGCGGCGACCCGAACGACGAGCTCGGTCGCGTCGACCGCATGGCGCAGCGCGTTGGTCACCGACTCCTGCACGATCCGGTAGACGGCCGCGTCCACGGCCGGGGGCAGCGCGTCCAGTTCGCCGTCGAGCCCCAGGTCGACCCTGAGGCGGCCACCCGGGGTGCGCACCAGGCGCTCCAGATCCGCGACTCCGGCCGGAGGCGCCAGCTCGGCGCCGACCCCGCGGTCGCGCAGCGCGGCGACCATGGCGCGCATTTCCTCCAGCGTCCGCGCCCCTTCCTCCTCGACCCCCTCCAGCGCCTCGACGGCGGCGGACGGGTCGGTGCCCGCGAGCACCCGGCCCGCCTGGGCGATGATCACCATGGCCGACACGTGGTGGGCCACCGTGTCGTGCAGTTCCCGGGCGAGCTGCTCGCGCTCGCGGGAGCGCACCTGGTCCAACTGCCGCTCACGGGCGGTCACCCGGAACCGCACGGCGGCCCCGACCACGCCGGGCAGCAGCAGGAAGACCAAGCCCACGACCTTTTCGACGACCGGGGTCTCGTCCGTGACGACACACAGGACGCCGACCGCGACGATCAGCGCGCCGCCCAGCACGATCTCGCGTCCCGATCCCCACCGGGGCAGCGCGTACACCAGCACGAGCACGACCGCGCCGGTGTACAGGCCGACGGGCTCGCGCGGTGCGGCGACGAGCGAGGCCACCGGAAGCAGGATCACCGAGCCGAACGCCAGCGTCACCATCGCCAGCGGGCGGGTCCGGCGCCACAGGGGCAGCAGGCACAGCCATACGGCGAACACCACCGCCAGCGGCCGCCACACGACGTTCTCGCGCAGGGTGGCCTCCAGCGCCACACCGGCAAGGCCCGCGGCGAGCAGCGCCCAGTCCCGCCACACCCGGGCGGGCGCGTCGGTCGGCCGGGGTTCGGTCCACAGGGTTCGCAGGTCGTCTCGGAGCACGGTTCTCAGCCTAGGGACCGCGGCGCGGCGCGCATCGGCCGAAAGGACGGGTCGTCACTCCTCCCCGGGGCCGACGGATCCGCGGCCCGCGGGCCGATGCCGCGGAGCGCCGTGGCGACGAGCCTCGGCATCGGAGGCCGTACAAGGACGGCCGACGAGGTGGTTGGAGGACCCGATGCTCTCGAAAGCCCTGTTGCGCCTGGGCGCAAGCGCCGCCCGCCATCCCTGGCGGGTGATCGCGGCATGGCTGATCGCCGCCACGCTCGCCGTCCTCGCCGCCGTCGCCTTCGGCGGGCGTACCGTGGACTCGATGACCGCTCCGGGACTGGACTCGCGACGGGCCGCGGAACTGATCGAGCGGGCAGGCACCGGCCAGGAGGGGATGACCGCCCAAGTGGTCGTCACCCCGCGCGACGACGGTGCGACGTTCTTCGGCGACGACGGCGCGCGCACCGCTCTCACGCGGCTGCAGACCGAGGTGAAGCGGCTGCCGCACGTGCTCGGCACGAGCGACCCGGCGGGGGCGCTCGACGCGGGCGGGGACACCGCCGTGCGCGGCGGCCTCGTTTCGGCCGACGGGCGGATCGCGGTCGTCCGGGTGCAGTACCCCGACCAGAGCCGGCTGTCGGCCGAAGACCTCGACGCCCTCGTCGATCTCGGCGACCGGCTGCGCGCCGAGCTGCCGCTGCGCATCGAGATGGGCGGGAGCCTCTTCTACGCCTTCTCCGACCCGAACGGCGGCGCGAGCGAGCTGATCGGCCTGCTCGCCGCGGCCGCGATCCTGTTCCTGGCGTTCGGTTCGCTCGTCGCCGCCGCGCTGCCGATCGGCATGGCGGTCTTCGGGCTGACCATCGGAGTCGCCACGATGACGGTACTGGCGGGGGTGACGGAGGTCCCCGCCTTCGCACCGGTCCTGGGCAGCATGGTCGGGCTCGGAGTGGGCATCGACTACGCCCTGTTCGTGCTCGCCAGGCACCGGGAGTACCTCGCGTGCGGGCTCGATCCGCAGGCGGCGGCAGGGCGAGCGGTGGCAACGGCGGGGCGGCCGGTGGTCTTCGCCGGCGGCACCGTCGTCGTGTCGATCCTGGGCCTGGCGGTCGCGAACGTGCCGTTCATGACGGTGGGCGGGCTCGCCGTCTCGATCGTCGTCCTGACGATGGTGCTCGCGTCGGTGACGCTGCTGCCGGCCTTCCTCGGCGCGGCGGGCCCGCGCCTGGCCCGGGCCGGCCGGATCGGCCGGGCTCTGCGGACCGGGAAGCCGGGCCGACTCGCACGGCGGCGGGACCCGGCGGCAGGCGCCGCCCACGCCGCCGGGTGGCGTCGCTGGATCGGGCACGTCAGCCGGCACCCGGTGCCGTACGCGATCGGCGCGGCGGGGCTGCTGCTGACCGCGACGCTGCCCGTGCTCGGCCTGCGCGTCGGCCTGCCCGACGACGGCTCACTGCCGCAGAGCCGTACCGAGCGCCGCGCCTACGACCTCGTCGCCGAGGGGTTCGGCCCGGGCACCAACGGTCCCCTCGTGATCGCCGCGGACCCCACCGGTGATCCGGGAGTGCTGGACCGACTCGTCGGGGCGGTCGCGGCGGATCCGGGCATCGCATCCGTCGCGCCGGCGCACATCGATGGGGCCACCGGCATCGCGACCCTCGTGGTGTTCCCGACCACCAGCCCTCAGGACGAGGCCACGGCCGGCACCATCGCCCGGCTGCGCACCGACGTGCTGCCCACGGCGATCGGGCACGGCCCGGCCAGGGCCCACGTCGGCGGCGCCGCCGCGAGCCTGTCCGATGTGGGCCAACGCACCAGCCAACGCCTGCCGGTGTTCGTCGCCGCCGTACTGGCGATGTCGTTCCTGCTGCTGATGCTGGTCTTCCGCTCGATACTCGTACCGCTCAAGGCGGTCCTGCTGAATCTGCTGAGCATCGGCGCGGCCTACGGCATCATGGTCGCGGTCTTCCAGTGGGGCTGGGGAGGCGCACTCATCGGGCTGGAAGCGACGGTTCCGATCGTGTCGTTCATCCCGATGTTCCTCTTCGCGATCCTGTTCGGCCTGTCGATGGACTACGAGGTGTTCCTCCTCTCCCGCGTACGCGAGGAGTACCTGCGCACCGGCGACAACGGCACGGCGATCGTCGAGGGCGTCTCGCGCACCGCCCGGATCATCACCTCGGCCGCCCTCATCATGGTGGCGGTGTTCCTGTCCTTCGCCGTCGCCGAGGACCCCTCCACCAAGATGTTCGGGC
Organism: Streptomyces sp. NPDC046303; assembly: GCF_055588085.1. NCBI lineage: Bacteria > Bacillati > Actinomycetota > Actinomycetes > Kitasatosporales > Streptomycetaceae > Streptomyces > Streptomyces sp. NPDC046303. The sequence continues at coordinate 29,759 of NZ_JBVJFA010000023.1, read as the reverse complement.
TCGGCCTGGCCACCGCGATCTTCATCGACGCCACGGTCGTACGCATGGTGCTGGTACCGGCGACCATGACACTCCTCGGCCGGACCAACTGGTGGCTGCCGAAGTGGCTGGACCGGCTACTTCCCCGCGGCCCGGTCGGCACCGACGACACCGACGCGGAATCCACGGGTGAGGCCCCGCGTCCACGGCTGGTTGACCGTTGACTCAACCGCTGCCCGCCCGTGGCGTCACCCACGCCGTTTCCTTCGGATCTTCTGCCTCCCGAAGCTGAGGGGCGGGATGTGAGGATGGGGCCATGCGCGATGCGTACGAACCTGTCCCTCTCACGGCTGCCTCCCTCGCTGCTTGGCGCGAGGAGGTCTCGGCTGCCCTGTGCGCCGTGACCAGCGGCTTCGAGGAGAAGTACGGCTACAGCCCGGGTGAGAATGCGATTCACCCGCCGGAGGCGGACGACCGGGCCGCCGCAGGGCGCCTGGCTGCGGAATCACCGGCCTTCGCCGATCTCGCTGTGTACTACAGCGAGATCGGCTCCGTGAAGATGAGCGACGTCGGCAACGCGTACTTCCTGCGCTCTGGCGCCCAAGCACTGGACGAACGCATCAATCTGTCCGAGGCGGACGGAACCATCACCGCCGTACTGATCGGCTCCGACGGTGGTGGGATTCAGTACGCGGTTGGCGCGGACGGCACCGTCTGGCGCTCTCGGAATGCTTCCGAGGAAGGCGGGTTCGACCGGATGACGAACGACCTCGCTGAGTTCCTCGACCTCCTGCGACGCTCGATCCACCGTTTCAACGAGTCCGGAGAGCCCGGCTTCGTGTAGGCCGGGCTTCCGGGATATCCGGCTGACCGGATGTGGATGGCGGCGAGGTGGAGTCCGCCGCGGGACCGTCCTTGCCCTCGAACTGCTGCCGCAGACAGGTCTGCCGGTGCCTGCGGCGAGGGCGCCGAGGCGGGCGCGCGAGAGACGGAAGCTAGGTGCGGGTGGCGGCGATGTCGGCGTTCTCCAGGATTCCGATGGCGTCGGGGACGAGTATGGCCACCGAGTAGTAGGAGCTGACCAGGTAGGACATGACCGACTTCTGGTCGATGCCCATGCAGCGGACGTTGAGGCCGGGTTCGATCTGCTCCGGGATCGCGGCCGGGCGCAGGCCGATGACCCCGCCGTTGTCCTCTCCGGTGCGCAGGGCCAGGATGGAGCTGGTGTGACCGCCGACGACCGGGATCTTGCCGCAGGGCAGGACCGGGATGCCGCGCCAGGACGGCACCTGCTTGCCGTGGACCTCCACGGTGTCCAGGGCGAGGCCCCGCTTGTTGCACTCGCGGAAGAAGGCGGCGATGGTCTTGGGGTGCGCGAGGAAGAACCGGGTGCCGCGGCGCATGCTGAGCAGGTCGTCCATGTCGTCGGGGGTGGGCGGGCCGGACCAGGTGCTGATGCGCTGTCCGTAGTCGGCGTTGTGCAGGAGGCCGAAGTCGCGGTTGTTGAGGAGCTCGGTCTCCTGGCGTTCGCGCATCGCCTCCACCGTCAGGCGCAGTTGCTGCTCGAACTGGTTCATCGGGTCGTTGTAGAGGTCGGCGACCCGGGTGTGGATCTGCAACACGGTCTGGGCGAGGCTGAGTTCGTACTCGCGCGGGCGCAGCTCGTAGTCCACGAAGGTCGCGGGCAGCCGGGCCTCCCCCGCGTGGCCGGAGGAGAGTTCGATGTCGGCCTCGCCGCGCCGGTTGACGGGGCGGCGGCCGTTTTCGACGTACTGCTCCAGGTGGGTGCGCAGGCTCTCCGCGCGGCCGAGCACCTCCTGGAAGGAGCTCCAGCGCAGTGCCATGACGGTCCCGGCGGTCGCGGCGCGTACGCCGTACCCCCATCGCGGGTCGGTCTCACCGAGGGCGTCGTCGCCGAGCTGGTCGCCGTCGGCGACCACGCCGAGGAGTTCGGCGCCGCCGTACTTGCCCTCGGCCCGCTTCTCGAAGCGGCCGTGGGCGATGATGAACACCTCGCCGACGGGGGCTCCCGGCTCCACGAGCACGTCGCCGGCGCGCAGGTCGCGCTTGGTGAAGCGCAGGGCCAGCTCCTCCAGGACGGCCGCGTCCCCGTATCCCTTGAGGGCGGGCAGTTCGGTGAGGGTGGGGGCCAGGATGCGTACGTCGTCCGCGCCGGCCTGGACGAAGGAGACCCGGCCGCGCCCGACGGCATGGGTCAGGCGGCGGTTGACGCGGTAGGTGCCGGCGCCGAGGTCCACCCAGGGCAGCATGCGCAGCAGCCAGCGGGAGCTGATGCCCTGCATCTGGGGAACGGACTTGGTGGTCGTCGCGAGGTTGCGGGCCGCGGCGGTGCTCAGGCTCAGCTGCCGGTCGTCGGCGGGGGTCAGGGGTGGCTGCGCCTCTGCGGTCATGCGGGGTTCCTCCCTGCGTCGGTCGCGCGGAGCGTGCTGCACGCCCACGGTGGGGCGCCGGGCGTCACCTGCGGTAGCCGGACCGGTCCGGGCGTCTGTTGAAAATCCGGGCCGGTTGAAGGCCTGCACGCCTGTACGAAGGGGCGGGCGCACGCTGCCGTACGGGCTTTCAACGCCCCCGGCATCTTCAACAGGCCCGGCCGCCGCGGGGGCTGGCGGATCCGGTCGCGGCCCCTGCTCCATGGGTGCGTGCGCCGACCCGCAGGAGGACCCATGGACCGCGCCCCCGCCCCTGCCCCTGCCCCGGGCCGCGCCCGCGCCGCCGACGCCGATCCGGCCGGGGTGCTGCGCCGGCTGCTCGACGGCCGCAGCGGCCTGGGCACCGCGCCGCAGCGCCCCGGCCCGAGCCATCGCACGCGCACGGACACGGACACGGGCACGGGCACGGACACGGACACGAGCGCCAACGCCGGCACCGGCATCGTCGTCCCCCCGCTGTACTGCCCCGACGCCGTCCGGGACGACCCCGCGCTGGCCGACGTCGTCAACGACCGGCTCGTCCTGTGGGCCGCCGAGACCGGGATCTACGCGGACCGGCTCGACGCACTGCGCGCCTGCCACTTCGGCCGCCTGATGATGCTCGCGCACCCGGACTGCGACGACCCCGACCGGCTCCTCGCGGCCGCCAAATGCGGCCTCTCCGAATGGTCCGTGGACGACCACTGGGCCGACGCGGGCGAGGACGCCGACCCCGCGCTGCTCGGCCTGCGCACGGCGCTCGCGCACGCCGTGGTCGATCCGGTGCGCCTGCCGGCGGGCTACGAGCGCTGGTTCGAGGAGCGGGTGGCCGCCGAGCCGGTGCTGCGGGCCTTCCGTTCCAGCCTGGAGCACCTCGCCTCGTTCGCCTCCCCGACCCAGGTGACCCGCCTGCGCTACCAGCTGGCCGTGATGTTCGTCGGCTACAACCACGAGGCCGAGTGGCGGACGTCCGGCCGACGGCCGCCGGTCTGGGAGTACCTGGTGCACCGGTACGAGAACGGCTTCTTCCCCTGCATGGTGCTGACCGATCCGGTCGGCGGCTACGAGGTGCCCGCGCCGGAGTTCGCGGACGCCCGGGTACGGCGTACGTACATGTACGCGGGGGTGGCGACCTGTCTGCTCAACGACCTGTACTCGATGGCCCGGGAGGATCCCTCCGACACCAGCCTCCCCCGCCTGATCGCGGCCGAGGAGCACTGCTCCCTCCAGGAAGCGGTGAACCGCACGGCGGCGGTCCACGACGAGGTGATGCGCACGGTCGAGGCGGAGTCGGCCGCCCTGGCCGCCCTCGGCTCGCCCGCGCTGGGCCGCTTCCTGGAGGGGGTCTGGAACTGGATGGGCGGAGCGAAGGAGTGGCACGCCACGACGCCCCGCTACCACGGACCGGCCTGAGGCACCCCCTCACGCGAGCGCGCCGGCACGGGCCAGCAGGGCCCGCGCCGTGCGGTTGCCGCGCACCGGCTGGAGACGGCCGCGCAGCCGGCGCAGGGCGTCGTCCACCCGTGCGGATTCCAGCTGGGGAACCGCGTCCAGCATCTCGTGCCAGGTGGCGCAGGCCCGCTCCACGTGGCCCTGGTACAGGCGGAGTTCGGCGAGCCGGGCGAGGGTGACGGCGCGCGCCCGCCGCTCGCCCGGCGGCCGGCGGCGCAGTGAGGTGCCGAGCGCGGCGATCGCACCGGGCACGTCCCCGAGGGCGGCCAGCGCCTCGGCCTGCTGATGGGCGAGTGCGGCGTGGTGGTAGTCGCCGATGGCCGCCCGCTGCCCGTCCGACCGCTCCAACAGCCGTTCGGCTTCGGCCAGATGGGCCACCGCGGCCCGCCGGTCGCCGCAGGCGGCCTCCGCGACGGCAAGCTGCCCGGTGACGAAGGCGGCCTGGAGGGCGGGCAGCCGCCCCGCTTCCCGGGCGGCCGCCTCCGCCAGCTCCCACGCCTGCTTCCGGTGGCCCAGGTGGTGGGCCTGCACGCTCATGGCGCGGAGTACCGGCGCCCAGCACCCGGGATCCCCCGCCTCCTGGCCGAGCCTCAGCCCGGCCCGGTAGTAGGCCTGCGCCACGCCCTGCTGGTTGCCGTCGAAGCACAGGAACCCGGCGGTGTACGCGAGCCGCGCGGCGCAGCCCAGCAGCCGGTGCCGTACGGCGGGCGCGGCACCCGCCCGCAGCCAGGGCGCCACGGTGGTGGCGAGGTAGCGGGTCAGGGCGGGCCGGGCCAGGCCGCTGCCGAACATCATGTCGGCGTTGCGGAACACCGGCAGGACGGCCTCGGCGGCCTCCACCTGCTCGGCGCCGATCCGCCCGGACGGCCGTGCGCGAGCACCGGCCCCGCCGGGCGGCGGCCAGCCCGGGGGCCGCCACGCGGAGGAGTAGACGGGGATCTCGCCGAGCAGGGCCAGGGCGTCCGCGCCCTGTGGTTCGGCGTCGGGGCGCTCGCGCGCCCCGAGCCCGGCGGGCCGGGCGAGACCGGTGTCGGCCGGGCTGATCCGCCGCCCGGTGCGACGGCTCAGCGCCTCGGCGGCGAGCGCCACGACGTGTGCGGGCGGCCGGGTGCCGGCCAGCCAGTGGGAGATCGAGGTCCGGTCGTAACGCAGGGTGAGGCCGGCCTCGGCGGCCACGGAGTTCACGGCGCGCGCGAAGTCCTGCCCGCTCCAGCGCGCGTCGGTGAGGAGGGTGCGGAGTCGTCCGTTGGGTTCACGCTTGGCCATCAGGGCCGCCCAGCTCGTACACGTGTCCATCCATTCAACGCGGTCGGACATTCAACACGGCGGGGCGGGGACGGATGTACCGGGTGAGGCCGTCCTGCCCCTAACTAAGACGTGTGCGCTCGGCGGTGCACGGTCACACCGTGTGGCCATGGCGTACGGGAGCACGGCAGATCGCACGGAGCGGGATCGTTCCTGGCGGTCACTCCCGCACGCCGCCCCCGCCCCCGCACTCGGCCCGTTGCGCAGGAGGTGCGTACGCCCCATGACCCCGCACGTGAAGCACGCCCGGCACGCCGATCCCGCCCCGCCCGTGCGGCAGGTCCCGCACGCGCACGACGATCCCGCCGCCACCGCCGTGCTCGGCCGCAGCCGGGCGGCCGTGGAGCCCCTGCTGCGCACGGCGGTGCGCTCACTGCCCGGCGGCGTGCGGGCGGTGTCCGAGTACCACCTGGGCTGGCGCGATCCCACCGGTGCCCCCGTCGCCGCCGGGGCGGGCAAGGCCATACGCCCGGCCCTGGTGCTGGCCTCGGCGCGGGCGGTCGGCGGCCGGGAGGAGGACGCCCTCGGCGCGGCGGCGGCCGCCGAACTCGTCCACAACTTCACGCTGTTGCACGACGACGTCATCGACCGCGACCCGACGCGCCGTCACCGGCCCACCGCCTGGACGGTGTTCGGCAGCGCCCGGGCCATCGTCGCGGGCGATGCGATGGCCTCGCTCGCGGTGCGGCTGGTCGCCGACCGGACCGACGCGGTGCTCCGGCTGTCGGACTGCGTGGTCGAGCTGTGCGAGGGGCAGTACGAGGACTGCTCCTTCGAGGCACGCACGACGGCGACGGTGACCCTGTCCGAGGTGATGGCCATGGCCGAGGCCAAGACGGGCGCCCTGCTGGGCGCCGCCTGCGCCCTCGGCGGACTGTACGGGGGCGCCCCGCCGCAGGTCACGGCCGCCCTCGACGCCTTCGGGCGCGGCATCGGGATCGGCTTCCAGCTGATCGACGACCTGCTGGGCATCTGGGGCGATCCGCAGCTCACCGGAAAGCCGGTGGGCGCCGACCTCGCGGCCCGCAAGAAATCCCTGCCGGTGGTCGCGGCCCTGCTGTCGGGCACCGACGCCGGCGCCGAACTCGCCGCCCTGTACGACGGCACCCGCCCGCTCGGCGACACGGGGATCGCCCGCGCGACGGCCTTGGTCGAAGCCGCCGGCGGACGGGACTGGGCGCAGCACGAGGCCTCCGTACGGGCGGCGGCGGCGCTGGAGCGCCTGGCCGAGGCCGTCCCCGAGCCGGCCGCGACCGCCGAACTGGTGTCGCTGTGCGAGCTGATCACCCGGCGGGAGCACTGACCGGCGGGCCACGCCCGCGCCGAGCGTCCGCGAGGTTCACAGGAAGACCGACCGAGAGGAAGGCCCGCCATGTCCGTCGATCCCAGCGCCGAAGTGGGCGCCGAGCACCTGACCGCCGCCGCCCGGCAGAGCCTGAGCACCGAGGCCGCCCGGAACCTGGCCACCACCACCAAGTCCGCGCCGCAGATGCAGGGGATCAGCTCGCGCTGGCTGCTGCGGATCCTGCCGTGGGTACAGACGGGCGGCGGCACCTACCGGGTCAACCGCACGGTCAGCTACACCCTCGGCGACGGGCGCATCACCTTCGTGAAGACCGGCTCGGAACTGCGGGTCATCCCGGCCATGCTGCGCGAGCTGGGCATGCTCCGGAACTTCCCCGACGACCAGGTGGTCAAGGCCATCGCGGACCGGTTCGTCAAGGAGGAGTTCCGCAAGGGCGACGTCATCGTCCGGCACGGTGAACCCGTCGACAAGATCTACCTCATCGCCCACGGCCGCATCGAGCGGCTGGGGGTCGGCGCGTACGGGGACGAGGCGAGCCTCGACGTGCTCAGCGACGGCGACCACTTCGGGCACCATCCGCTGCCCGACGCCCGCTGGGAGTTCACCGCCCGCGCCCAGACCGACGTGGTGACGATGACCTTCAACCGCGGTGACTGGGACGCGGCCCTCAACAGCTCTGCCGCGCTGCGCCGGCACGCGGAGGCCTATCTGGAGGCGGAGCGCGTCGGCCGCCGGGGCAGCGACGCCGTGGACCTGTCCGCCGGCCACACCGGTGAGGTGATGCTGCCCGGCACGTACGTCGACTACGACCTCAGCCCGCGCGAGTACGAACTGAGCGTCGCGCAGACCGTGCTGCGCGTGCACTCGCGGGTCGCCGACCTGTACAACCAGCCGATGAACCAGTCCGAGCAGCAGCTCCGCCTGACCATCGAGGCGTTGAAGGAGCGCCAGGAGAGCGAACTGGTCAACAACGCGGAGTTCGGGCTGCTGCACAATGCCGACTACGAGCAGCGGATCTACGCCCGCACCGGACCGCCGACCCCCGACGACATGGACGAACTGCTCAGCCGGCGGCGCGGGTCGCAGTTCTTCCTGGCCCATCCGCGCACCATCGCCGCCTTCGGCCGCGAATGCAGCCGGCGGGGCCTGTACCCGGACAGTCTGGACTTCCAGGGGCACCGGGTCCCGTCCTGGCGGGGCGTGCCGCTGCTGCCCTGCAACAAGATCCCGGTGACCCCGGAGCGGACCAGCTCGATCCTGGTCCTGCGGACCGGCGAGGACAACGAGGGGGTCGTCGGGCTGCACCCGGTCGCGCTGCCCGACGAGTAGCAGCCGGGCCTGTCCGTCCGTTTCATGAACATCAACGAGCAGGCGATCATCTCCTACCTGGTCACGGCCTACTATTCGGCGGCGATCCTCGTGCCCGACGCCGTCGGGGTGCTGGAGAACGTCGAGATCTCGCGTTTCGACGACTGAGGGGGTCCAGGCCATGACCGCTCGGCAGGAGAACGTCTCCCGGCAGCCCTTCGAGCTGCCCGAGTTCTACCTCCCGCATCCCGCCCGCCTCAACCCGCACCTGGAGGAGGCCCGGAGGCACACCCGCGCCTGGGCCGCGGAGCTGGGGATGCTGGAAGGCTCGGGCGTCTGGGGCCCGGCCGACCTGGAGGCCCACGACTACGCACTGTTGTGCGCCTACACCCATCCCGAGTGCGACGGCCCGATGCTCTCGCTCGTCACCGACTGGTACGTGTGGGTGTTCTTCTTCGACGACTGGTTCCTGGAGCGTTTCAAGCGCTCCGGCGACCGGGCGGCCGGGCGGGACGCGCTGGAGCGGCTGGCGCCGTTCATGCCGGCCGATCCGGGCGGGCCGGTGCCCGAGCCGGCCAATCCGGTGGAGGCGGGCCTGGCCGACCTGTGGCGGCGTACCGTGCCCGGCCACTCGGCCGACTGGATCGCGCGGTTCACCGTCAGCACCCGCAACCTGCTCCACGAGTCGCTGTGGGAGCTCGACAACATCTCCATCGGCCGGGTGTCGAATCCGATGGAGTACGTCGAACAGCGCCGCAAGGTGGGCGGCGCGCCCTGGTCGGCGGGGCTCATCGAGCACGCGGTGGGTGTGGAGGTGCCCCCGTCCGTGTCCGGGGAGCGGGCGCTGCGCGTCCTGCGGGACTGCTTCGCCGACTCGGTGCACTTCCGCAACGACCTGTTCTCCTACGAGCGGGAGATCGGAAAGGAGGGCGAGCTCAGCAACGGTGTGCTGGTCCTGGAGCGGTTCTTCGGCTGCACCGCGCAGGAGGCGGCCGACCAGCTGAACAACATGCTCACCTCGCGGCTCCAGCAGTTCGAGACCACCTTCTTCACCGAACTGCCGGCGCTGTTCGCGGAGAAGGGCCTGGACCCGGCCGGGGTCCTCGCCGTCCTCACGTACGCCCGCGGGCTCCAGGACTGGCAGTCCGGCGGCCACGAGTGGCACATGCGCTCCAGCCGCTACATGAACACCCGCCCGGGACGGAACGCCGCGGGACCGGCGGGGCTGGCGGGACCGGCGGGGCCGGCGCACGCGGCGCTGCCCGGATGGCTGCGCGGCCCGACCGGGCTGGGGACCACCGGGGCCAACATCAGGGCGCTGCTGGGGCTGACCGGCGGGGCGCGCCGGGTGCGCCGGCACGGCAGCGTCCCCCACCGGGTGGGTCCTTCGGTGATTCCGGAGTTCTACCTGCCGTACCGCAACGTCCTCAATCCGCACCTGGCCGGCGCCCGGGAGCGGCTCATCGAGTGGAGCCGGCGGATGGGCTTCTTCGACGAGGGCCTGTGGTGGGAGGAGAAGGCGCGGGACTACGACTTCGCGCTGTGCTCGGCGGGCATGGACCCGGAGGCCTCGGCGGAGGCGCTGGACCTCAGCGCGGGCTGGCTGAGCTGGGGCACGTACGCCGACGACCTGTATCCGCTGGTCTTCGGCACCAGCCGCAGCCTGGCCGCCGCCAAGGAGCAGACCCGGCGGCTGTTCGCCTGCATGCCGCTGGACCTCTCGGCCCCGCCGCCCCCGTCGAACGCCGTGGAACGGGGCCTGGCCGACCTGTGGCGGCGTACGGCCGCGCCGATGCCGCCGCGCGGCCGGGAGCTGTTCCGGGCGGGCGTGGAGCAGATGGTGGGCAGCTGGCACTGGGAGCTGGACAACCAGTTCCACAACCGGGTACCGGATCCGGTGGACTATCTGGAGATGCGCCGGCTGACCTTCGGCTCCCCGATGACCACCGCGCTCGCCCGGATGGCGCACCTGGACGTCGTGCCGGACGAGGTCTACGGGAGTTCAGCCATGCAGTCGATGTACCAGGCCGCCTGCGACTACTCGGCCGTCATGAACGACGTGTACTCGTACCAGAAGGAGCTGGAGTACGAGGGCGAGCTGCACAACTTCCTGCTCGTCGCGGAGATCTTCTTCCAGTGTGACTATCCGACGGCGCTGCGCATCGCGAACGACCTGATGACCTCGCGGATGAAGCAGTTCGAGCACGTCGTGGAGAAGGAACTCCCCGTCATGTACGCGGACTACGGCCTGGACGCGGCGGCCCGCGCGGCCCTGGACCGCACCGCCGAGGAGCTGAAGCGGTGGATGGCGGGCATCGCCGCCTGGCATGCCGGGACCCGCCGCTACCGGGAGGAGGACCTCGTACGCCACCACGCGCACCGCCGGGCCGTGGCGGCGGGCGCGATGGGGGGCGCGATGGCGAGCGGAGTGGCCTCGGAGCCGCCGGGCGGCGGGGCCCGCCGGCTTCCCGCGGCCCCGCACCGCGCCGCGTGGGCCTGACCTGCGCGGCGGCAGACTGCCTTCGCAGGAATACGACGTTCCCCTGGTCTTGCGGCGCAAGCGGCGCATAATCGACGTCATACGGCTTGAAACAACCCTCTGGCCGTACTTGGTCACGCATGCAATGGGGGGCATCGTGCCGATGAGGGAATCCGGGGCGTCCGCGGCGGCGCCGGGAACGCTGCCCGCGACGTCCACCGAGATGTCGCGGCTGCTGACCGCCGTCCGGCGGGGGCGTGTGCTGACCGTGACGGGCAGGTTCCGCGAGCCGCGGAGCCTGCTGGTCCGGGAGATCGCCCGGCGGCTCGCGTCCAACTTCTACGACGGGGTGGCCGTGGTGGGCCTGGAAAACCCCTCCGGCGTGCGGGAGCTGACGGCTGCCCTGGGCTGCGTGCCGGGCATGCCCTTCCTGCCGTGCGGGACGGCGGGTGCCGCCTCCTGGCTCGCCGAGCGCGACATGCTGCTCGTCCTCGACGGCAGCGACCGGCTCACCCCCGCGGCCGTGGACTGGCTGCGGGACCTGCTGTCCCGGGCGCCGGGCCTGCGGCTGCTGGCCGCCGGCCGCCATCCGCTGGCCTTCGAGGAGGAGCGGGTCCACCGGCTGTGACGCGTGCGCGGCTCAGCCCGCCGGCCGGCTGAGCCGGTGCCATACGGGGGCCGGACAGTGGCCTTGCGGCCGGGACGTGAGGAACAACGGGTACGCGACCCGGCGCGGGGGCCGCCCCGACTCCACCCAGTGCCGGCGGCCGGAGACCTTGTCCCAGCCCTCGTTCGGCATCGGGAGGTAGTCGGAGCGCCCGTCCTTGTCCTTGCTGGTGATCTGGGCCACCTCCGCGTGGTCGGCGTGGGCGGCCAGGACCACGCAGTAGTGCCGCAGCTGCCGGGTGGGGTCCTCCCGCAGCGGCACCATGGCCAGCCAGATCTCCCCCGGGGCGGGCCGGTTCCCGCGCACGGGCGCGGCCGTGCGCGGGCGGCCGCGGGAGGTGTCCGTGCGGGAGGCGTCCCACCGGCGGACGGCGACGACGAAGGCGAGGGCCACCAGCCCGGCGGCCATGCTCTCGGCCGTCGCGCGCACGTTCCACAGGGGCTGGTCGCCGACCTTGCCCTCCGTCCACCACAGCGCCGCCGCGACCAGGGCCAGCAGCGCCGCGGCCCGGGCCGGGACCAGCCACCACACGAAGGTCCGGCGGCGGCCCGCGAAGAACGCCAGGACCAGGGCCACCGCGACCGGGATGGCGTACGTGATCACGTACTGCCCGGCTCCCCGCAGCTCCTGCGGGGGCGTCTGCTGCGCGAGCAGGTCCGGCAGTGTCAGGGGCACGGCCAGCAGGTATCCCACGGTGGGCAGGACGAAGAGGACGAGCAGCAGCGCGGCGCAGCCGACGCCGCCGCAGGACGTGTCGGACCGGCGCGCCACAGAACCCCCCAGAGATCACCGGCGGTGAACGCTAGCGCAGGTCCCGCCCTCCGGCCACCGGTTCGGGAAGGCCGCGGACGCGGATCCGCCCCGGCCGGGCACGGGGCCGGCCGGGGCGGAGCGCGTCACGCGTGGTGCACAGGTGTCAGCCGAGGATGGCCAGCGCCTGGTTGAAGGTGGCGGACGGGCGCATGACCGCCGCGGCCTTGGCGGCGTCGGGCTGGTAGTAGCCGCCGATGTCGGCCGGGGAGCCCTGGACGGCGATGAGCTCGCCGACGATGGTCTGCTCCTGCTCGCCCAGCGTCTTGGCGAGCGCCTCGAACGCGGTGGCCAGCTCGGCGTCGTCGGTCTGCTTGGCCAGCTCCTGCGCCCAGTACAGGGCGAGGTAGAAGTGGCTGCCGCGGTTGTCGATGCCGCCCAGCTTGCGGCTCGGCGACTTGTCCTCGTTGAGGAAGGTGCCGGTCGCGCGGTCCAGGGTGTCGGCCAGCACCTGGGCACGGGCGTTGCCGGTGGTGGTGGCGAGGTGCTCGAAGGAGACGGCCAGGGCGAGGAACTCGCCGAGCGAGTCCCAGCGCAGGTAGTTCTCCTTGACCAGCTGCTGGACGTGCTTCGGGGCGGAGCCGCCGGCGCCGGTCTCGAAGAGGCCGCCGCCGTTCATCAGCGGGACCACCGAGAGCATCTTGGCGCTGGTGCCCAGCTCCAGGATCGGGAAGAGGTCGGTCAGGTAGTCGCGCAGCACGTTGCCGGTCACCGAGATGGTGTCCTCGCCGCGGCGGATGCGCTCCAGGGAGAAGGCGGTGGCCTCGACCGGGGACATGATCTTGATGTCCAGGCCCTCGGTGTCGTGCTCGGCCAGGTACGTCTTGACCTTGGCGATCAGCTGCGCGTCGTGCGCGCGGCCCTCGTCCAGCCAGAACACGGCCGGAACGCCGGTGGCGCGGGCGCGGGTGACGGCGAGCTTGACCCAGTCCTGGATCGGCAGGTCCTTGGTCTGGCAGGCGCGGAAGATGTCACCGGCGGCGACCTCCTGCTCCAGGACCACGGTGCCCGCGGCGTCGACGACGCGGACGGTGCCCGCGGCGGCGATCTCGAAGGTCTTGTCGTGGCTGCCGTACTCCTCGGCCTTCTGGGCCATGAGGCCGACGTTCGGCACCGAGCCCATGGTGGACGGGTCGAACGCGCCGTGCGCGCGGCAGTCGTCGACGACGACCTGGTAGACCCCGGCGTAGCTGCTGTCCGGGAGGACGGCGAGGGTGTCGGCCTCGGCGCCGTCCGGGCCCCACATGTGGCCGGAGGTGCGGATCATGGCCGGCATGGAGGCGTCGACGATGACGTCGGACGGCACGTGCAGGTTGGTGATGCCCTTGTCCGAGTCGACCATCGCGAGGGCCGGGCCCTCGGCGATCTCGGCCTCGAAGGAGGCCTTGATCTCGGCGCCGGTCTGCGGGAGGCCGTCCAGGCCCTTCAGGATGGCGCCGAGGCCGTCGTTCGGGGACAGGCCGGCGGCGGCGAGGGCCTCGCCGTACTGCGCGAAGGTCTTCGGGAAGAAGGCGCGGACCACGTGGCCGAAGATGATCGGGTCGGAGACCTTCATCATCGTGGCCTTGAGGTGCACGGAGAACAGGACGCCCTCGGCCTTGGCGCGGGCGATCTGCTCGTTCAGGAAAGTGCGCAGCGCGTCGACGTGCAGGACGGACGCGTCCACGACCTCGCCCGCGAGGACCGGTACGGACTCGCGCAGCACGGTGGTGGCGCCGTCGGCGGCGACGTGCTCGATGCGCAGGGTGCCGGCCTCGGCCATGACGGCCGACTTCTCGGTGGAGCGGAAGTCGTTCTCGCCCATGGTCGCGACGTTGGTCTTCGAGTCCGCGGACCAGGCGCCCATGCGGTGCGGGTGCGCCTTGGCGTAGTTCTTCACCGAGGCGGGGGCGCGGCGGTCGGAGTTGCCCTCGCGCAGGACCGGGTTGACGGCGCTGCCCTTGACCTTGTCGTAGCGGGCGCGGATCTCGCGCTCCTCGTCGGTCTTCGGGTCGTCCGGGTAGTCCGGGAGGGCGTAGCCCTGGCTCTGGAGCTCGGCGACCGCGGCCTTCAGCTGCGGGATCGAGGCCGAGATGTTGGGAAGCTTGATGATGTTGGCTTCGGGGGTCTTCGCCAGCTCGCCGAGCTCGGCGAGGGCGTCGGCGATCCGCTGGCTCTCCTCGAGGTGCTCGGGGAAGCTGGCGATGATCCGACCGGCCAGGGAGATGTCACGGGTCTCGACATTCACACCGGCCGTCGACGCGTATGCCTGGATCACAGGCAGGAACGAATACGTCGCGAGGGCCGGGGCCTCGTCAGTGTGCGTGTAGATGATGGTCGAGTCAGTCACCGGATGCTCCGCTCCACAGTCTGCGTCTCTCGTCTGCAACATTGCTCGACATCAAGATATCTCGTGATCGGCCCGGTCTGGACAGCCCCCTGCCACGAGCCGGGGGAGATCCGGGTCACGCGGGGCTCCGGGAACGGCGAAAGCGCCGCCCACGGCTGTCTCCGGCCGGGGCGGCGCTCGGGCACTTCGGGTCGAGGCCCAGGTCAGGCGTGGTAGCCCTTGGGGTCGGGACCGTACTCGTTCGGCTGCGGCTGACCCGCGGTGGCCGTCAGGACGAGCAGCCAGATGCCGCCGATGAGCGGGACGAGGCTGATGAAGTACCACCAGCCGGACTTGCCGATGTCGTGCAGGCGGCGGACCAGGACCGCGAGGCTCGGCAGGAGGGTGCCGAGGGTGTAGACGAGGGTGATGATCGGCAGGGTCCCCAGCGCGAAGTCGAGGATCACCAGGGCCACGACGATGATCGACTGGATGAGGGAGAACATCCAGTATTCCTGGCGGCGGGCACGGCCGGAGAAGTCTGCGTACTTCTTCAGAACGTCGGTGTAGTGGTTCACGGGTCCCCCCAGAGGACGGAAGTGCGGCCCGTCCTGCTGGAGCAAGCCGGGGCAGAACTTATGCCCCCCTTACAGCGGGGTCAAGCCACTTCTCCAGGGCCCGTATCCGGCCACACGGCACGATATCCGGCACCGCGGGAGCGCCGGCCGGGGTGCGGAGCGGCGCCGTGTCCCGGGAAGTCCGGAACGTCCGCCCCCAAGGCCTGCTCCGCACCACGGAACCCGCGTTGATCGGTGTCCACATCGTTACCGCACGGCGACGCCGCAACCCGGCCGCCCGCCCGCGTCAGCCGATGTGGAAGGAGTCCCCGTACACCTTCCAGTCCAGGGGGGTGTTGAGGTTCAGGTTGCCCTTCTTCAGGAAGACGCGCTGCGCGGTGTCGACGCGGCTGGTGTCGCTGTGCGCCTCTTCCTGCTTCATCGCCCAGACGCGGGCGTCGAGGAAGGCGTTGAGCCACGCGGTCTCGCTGCCGCCCCGGGACGGGGGCTTGGCCTTGGAGAGGGCGCGCGCCCTGATGTTGCGGAAGCTGGTGGAGTCCGTACCGTCGCCGTGCATGACGATGGCGTCGTAGTAGATGAACTGGCCGAGGGTGCCGACCTTGTCGGTCTTGCCCTGCTTGACCGCCGGGTTGAAGTAGACCCGGTCGCGCTCGTGGTCCTGGGCCTTCCTGAACTCGGCGTCCTGGGCCGCCTTCGCCCAGTCCCTGGTGAAGTGGGGGTCGAGGCCGGAGTGGGAGTCGGTGCCGTCGACGCGGCGCAGGGCGGGGAGGTATCCGGCGAGGACGTTGCCCGGCTTGACGCGGGTGTAGTGCTCGACGAGGTCGAGCATGTCGCCGGTGCCGGAGCAGAAGCCGATGATGCCGGCCGTGTAGCCGCGGCCGTCGTCTATGTCCTCGATGTACTTGTACTGCGCCTTCCAGTCCAGCGAGGAGTTCTCCGCACTGGAGACGAGCTTCATGGCGATTTCCTTCTTCGCCGGATCGTCGAGCCCGACGGCGGCGGCGGCCGCTTCCGCGTGCGTGGAGCCGGCGGTGGTGTCGACGGCGGTCGCCTGGGCCGTGACCGGTAAGGCGAGGAGCGCACTGCCGAGTACGGCGCCGATGACCAGTGTCTTGCGGCGAGGGGTGAACACAAGGCCTCCATGGGGGAGTTGAGGCTTCCCGGTTTCGTTAAGAAACTTTACTACCAGACTTCGCGGCACCTCAAGACCCCGGAACCGGCCCCTCCCCCACCGGGGCCGGCGGCCGGTTCAGAGCCAGCCGTTGCGGCGGAACCCGCGGTGGATGACGAAGCAGGCCACGGCCATGACCCCGAGCACGAGCGGGTACCCGTACGTCCAGCGCAGCTCCGGCATGTGGTCGAAGTTCATGCCGTACACCCCGCAGACCATGGTCGGCACGGCGACGATCGCCGCCCACGCCGTGATCTTGCGCATGTCCTCGTTCTGCGCGACGGTCACCTGCGCCAAGTGCGCCTGGAGGATGGAGTCGAGCAGGTTGTCGTAGGCGCCGATCTGCTCGGTGGCCCGGGTCAGGTGGTCGGCGACGTCCCGGAAGTACGCGCGGAAGTCGGCCGGGATCACCGGTATCGGCTGGGTCGCCAGCTGCTCGAGCGGGCGGCCGAGCGGGGCCACCGCCCGCCGCAGCTCGAGGAGTTCACGCTTGAGCTGGTAGATCCGGCCGGCGTCGCCGCGTCCGCCCGACTCGCTGAACACCGCGGTCTCGACGGCGTCTATGTCGTTCTGCACCGCGTCCGTGACGGCCACGTAGTCGTCGACCACGTGGTCGACCATGGCGTGCAGCACGGCCACCGGCCCCCTGGCCAGCTGCTCCGGGGAGGCTTCCAGCTCCTCGCGGACCGGGCCGAGCGTGCCGCGGCCGCCGTGCCGGATGGTGATGACGAAGTCCTCACCGGTGAAGGCCATCAGCTCGCCGGTCTCCACCACCTCGCTGGTCGCGGTGAGTTCCTCGTGCTCGACGTAGCGCACGGTCTTGAAGACGGAGAACAGCGTGTCGTCGTACCGCTCCACCTTGGGCCGCTGGTGCGCGTGCACGGCGTCCTCGACGGCGAGCGGGTGCAGGCCGAACAGCTCGGCGAGCCCGGCGAGCTCCGACGCGTCCGGTTCGTGCAGGCCGATCCAGACGAAGCCGCTGCCCGCCTTGCGGACCCGCCGCAGCGCCTCCTCGACCTCCGCGCAGCCGTCCTGGCGCGTGCCGCCCTGGTACACCACGCAGTTGACCACGGCGCTGCCGAGCGGGGAGCGGGAGGGGTGGCTGAGGTCGACGGCGCGCCGGTAGCCGCGGCGCACGACCCGGCGGAAAGTGCTGAACATGGACAACGACGTGCTCCTCTTTCGGCTGATCACCGGCCAGTCTGCCATCGCACCGCGTGGCCTTGGGCGCCGCGAGCGCCCCGGGGACCGGCCGCCTCGGGCGCCGTCACCGCCGCCGTCGCGATCGCCGCTCCAGGACTCCCCGCCCCGCAGCTTAGGACGTGGCCGCGGGGGGCTTTCGGAGCGCCTCCCCCGCCGCGTCCGCGACCAGCCGCGCCACCATCGACAGCGCCGGCGAGTCCAGCTTCCACTGCTGCCAGTACAGGGGCACGTCCATCGGCCGCCGGGGGGCGAGCAGCACCAGCCCGCCCGCGCGCACCAGCGGCCTCGCCTGCTGCTCCGGCACCAGCCCCCACCCCAGGCCCGCGACCACCGCGTCACGGAACCCCTCCGAGGTCGGTACGTGGTGCCGCAGGGGCCCGGCGTCCGCCGCCCCCGATCCGGCCCGTGCGCCGGCCAGCGACCGTACGAAGACGTCCTGGAGGACGTCCTTGCGGTCGAAGACGATCGTGGGCGCCCGCCGCAGGTCCTGCTCCAGCGTCCCCGTGAGGTGCCGGGCCGCGAACTCCGGGCTCGCCACGGGCAGGTAGCGGGCCAGTCCCAGCATCCGTACGCTGCACCCGGCCACCGGATCCGGGGAGGAGGTCACGGCCGCCATCACCTGGCCCTCCCGCAGCAGCGCGGTCGTGTGCGACTCGTCCTCGCGGTGCAGCTCGACGCAGACCGGCGGATCCTGCGGCACCCGGCTCAGCACCGGCAGGAACCAGGTCGCGAGGGAGTCCGCGTTCACCGCGATCGGCAGCCGCACCGGGCCCATCCCCTCGGCCATCCCCAGTTCGGCCCGCGCATCGCGCTCCAGCCGGGCCAGCTGCCGGGCGAAGCGGACGACCACCTCCCCGGAGTCCGTGGCCCGCACCGGCTTCGTCCGCATCAGCAGGACCCGCCCGGTCCGCTGCTCGAGCGCCTTGACCCGCTGGCTGACCGCGGACGGGGTCACGTGCAGGGCGGCCGCCGCCGCGTCGAAGGTGCCCTCGTCCACCACCGCCAGCAGGGTCCGTACCTGGTCCAGGGGAAGTTCGTCCATCACGAGCGCTAATGGTACGTAAAAACCTTTAGCTGTACTGAACCGAGGGGAGCTGCCTACGGTCGACGACATGACACACGGCATCATCACGGCGGCCCTCGCCGGTTTCGGCACCGGACTCTCCCTCATCGTCGCCATCGGCGCACAGAACGCCTTCGTCCTGCGCCAGGGCGCGCGCCGCCACGCGGTCCTCGCGGTGGTCGCCATCTGCGCCGTGTCCGACGCTCTCCTGATCGCCCTCGGGGTGGCCGGTGTCGGGGCCTTCGTCACCGCCTGGCCCGCCGCGCTGACCGTGGTCGGGCTGGCGGGGGGCGGGTTCCTGATCTGTTACGGAGTCCTCGCCGCCCGCCGGGTGCTGCGGCCGCAGCCGGGCGCCGCGCTGAGTACGGAGGGGGCCGCCGCCGGTTCGGGCCGCCGGGCCGTGCTGACCTGCCTCGCCATGACCTGGCTCAACCCGCACGTCTACCTGGACACGGTGCTGCTCCTCGGTTCCCTCGCGGCCGACCGCGGCGACCTGCGCTGGGCCTTCGGCGTCGGAGCCGGTCTGGCCAGCCTGACCTGGTTCGGGACCCTGGGCTACGGGGCGCGGCTGCTCAGCGGACTGCTGGCCCGTCCCTCCGCGTGGCGGGTGCTGGACGGCCTGGTCGCGGCGACCATGGTGACCATGGGCGGCTTGCTGCTGGCCCGCGCCTGACCCCGGCCGCGCCGGCCGGCGGACCGCCCGGGCGGACGGCCTGACCCCGGCCGCCTGACCGACCGACCTCTGGAGCCCGCCGTGCCCGACCGCCCCTCCCCCGACACGGTGCGGGCGTACTACGCCGCGCAGCCCTCTCCGCTCGTGGCCGCCACCGGGATCGTGCTGGACTCGCGCGGGCGGGTGCTCGTACTGACGACCTCGTACAAGGCGGATCTGGAACTGCCGGGCGGCACGGTCGAGGACACGGAGACCCCGGAGGAGGGACTGGCGCGCGAACTGAAGGAGGAGCTGGACCTGGGTGTGCCGGTCGGCCGGCTGCTCGCAGTGGACTCGCGCCCGCCCGGGGAGCTCGGCCGCTCCCTCGTCGTGCACGTCCACCTCGTCGGCCCGTTGCGACCGCAGGAGGCCGACGCGCTCTCCTTCCCGGACGGCGAGATCACCGAGGCGCGCTGGCTCCGGCCGGAGGACGCCTGCGCGGCCCTGCCCGCCCGGATCGCGCCCCGGCTGCGCGCCGGACTGGCCGCCCTGCACACCGGCTCGCTGGCCCACCTGGTCGACGGCGTGCCCCAGCCGGGGTCCCCGGCGGGTCTGGACCCGGCCGACCGGGGCGCCTTGGAGCATGCGGGGGCCTTCGACGCCGCCGGTCACCGCGCCAGCCGCCCCAAGGCCACGACCGCGGCGAGCGTGCTGTTCACCGACTCCGGCGGCGGGATCCTGCTGGTGCGGCCCGCGTACGGGAACACCCGCCGCTGGCAGCTGCCCGGCGGCGGCATCGACAGCGACCTCGGCGAGACCCCGCGGGCCGCCGCCCGGCGGGAGGTCCGGGAGGAGATCGGCCTCGATCTCGCCCCCGGACGCCTGCTGGCCGTCGACTGGTCCCACAAGCCGGGCCGCCTGGCGCGCGTCCGCTTCCTCTACGACGGCGGCGTCCTCGACGCGCGGGCCCTCGCCCGCGTCCGCCTCGATCCCACGGAGCTCCTCGCCTGGCGCACGGCCTCCCCGGCGGAACTCCGCGACCTGGTCAAACCGTCGCTGCGGCGCCGGATCAAGGCCGCCCTCACCGCCCGCGCCACGGGAACGGGCCCGCTGGAACTCCACGCGGGCCGCCCGGCCGACGGGTGAGCGCCGCACGCGGGGTTCAGTGCCGGTCGGCCTGCGCGGGCACGTCGTCGAGGAAGCCGCCCGACTGGTGCTGCCACAGCTTCGCGTAGGCGCCGTCCGCGTCGAGCAGTTCCTGGTGGGAGCCTTGCTCGATGATCCGTCCGCGGTCGAGGACGACGAGCCGGTCCATGCCCGCCACCGTGCTCAGCCGATGCGCCACGACGAGCGCCGTCCGCCCGTCCATGAGCCGCCACAGGGCGTCCTGTACGAGGACCTCGCTCTCGGAGTCCAGGGCGCTGGTCGCCTCGTCGAGCAGCAGGATCGGCGCGTCGCGCAGGATCGCCCTGGCGAGGGCGACCCGCTGGCGCTGCCCGCCGGACAGCTTGACCCCGCGCTCGCCCACCATGGTGTCGAAGCCGTCCGGCAGTACGTCGGCGAACTCCGTGACGTGCGCCGCCTCGGCGGCGCGGCGGATCTCGGCGTCGGTGGCGTCCGGCCGGGCGAAGGCGATGTTGTCCCGCAGGGTGCGGTGGAACATCGCCGGGTCCTGCGGCACGTAGGCGATCAGGCTGCGCAAGCCGGCCTGGGACAGCTTGCTGATGTCCTGCCCGCCGATCAGGATCCGGCCGGCGTCGATGTCGGTCATCCGCAGCAGCAGCCGGGTGAGCGTGGTCTTGCCCCCGCCGGAGCGGCCCACGAGACCGATCTTCGTCCCGCCGGCCACGTCCAGGTCCAGGCCCTGGAAGAGCGGCTTCCCGGCCGCGTGGGCGAAGGTCACCTGCTCGAAGCGCACGTCGGCGGCCGCCGGGGACGGCAGTGGTGCCGGCAAGGGCGGGTCCAGCACGGTCGGCGGTTGGGCGAGCAGTTCGGTGAACTGCGCGGCCTCCGTCATCGAGCTTTCCAGCCGGCGGTAGATCTGGTTGAACTCGAACATGATCCGCGTCGCACTGGCGTAGTAGGTGAAGGCGACGATGACCGCCTCCACGCCGTGTTCTCCCGCCCCGAGCGCGACGGCGAGCAGCAGGCCCAGCACGTTGGTCAGTACGGACATCGGCGCGACGACGGTGTCGATGCGCAGGTTGCCGTAGTCCCATGACCGCAGGGTGAGCCGCCGCGACTCCGCGACCCGGGAGCGGTGTTCGGCGGCCTCGCGTCCCTCGGCGCCGAACGCGCGCACCGTGTCCATGTTCATCAGGCTGTCGGCGACGTGGCCGGAGACCCGGGCGATCGCCTGTTCGCGCTGGGCGACGAGCGCCTGGCGGCGACGGATCAGGGGTGCCACGCACAGCCCGGTGAACGCGATCAGTGTCAGGAGCCCGGCCACGAGGAGCGGGTCGTACTGCCACAGCACCACCGAGGCGAACACGAGGGGCACGAAGCTGCCCATGACGGAGAAGGTCAGCGTGTCGGCGAACTCCTCGAAACGGGAGGCGAAGCTGAGGACGCGCTTGGTCAGCGATCCGGCGAAGTTGTCGTGGAAGAACGCGGCGTCCTTGGCGTACAGCTCTTCCATGCCGATGACGTACAGGTGCTCGATGCCGCGGGCGTCGACGCGGTTGAGGCAGTGGAAGCCGATGCGCCACAACACCTCCCCGGCCAGCAGGGCACCGGCGAAGGCCAGGACGTACGGGAGCATGGAGCCGATGTCGGCTTCTTCGTCCCCGGCGATGTGGCCGACGAGCTTGGCGACGACCAGCGGCGCGATGTAGTTGATGCCGATGTTGCCCAGCGCCGGGGACAGCATGGCGGGAACCGTCAGCCAGCGGAGTCGGACCAACTCCCGTACGTAGTAACGAAGTGCGAGGAGCACGGAGCCCCTGCCCGGCGAACCTTCCTGCGATTCGGGCGATCCCATCCCAACCCTGCTTTGTCGGACCAGAAGGACAAGGCCCGCAGTGTCCCGCGACGGCGCCCGCGCAGTCCACGCGTTTTTTCGCCGCACCGAGCATGCCGATTCATCACATGATCGGACCGACAACTGCTCGCGAGAGGAGAACAAAGGAGAACAAATGGGTGATGGAGGGGCGACGCGTCCCGGGCGGCAGGGACGAATCCCACCCCATGTGTACTTTTGGTGATCGACTGCTTGCAGCAAGTGATCGAGCACGTTCGAAAAGCAGAGGCACGGAGGGTACTTGATGCACAAGCTCCAGAAGGTCTTGATCGCCGCTGTGGCGGCGGGGAGTCTGGCCGCCCTGGGCGCGGGGAGCGCTCACGCCGATGAGGCGGGCGGCCTCGGCGGCCGGTCCTCCCACGAGATCGCCGAGCGCGGCGGGCTGGTGCGACTGCCGCAGCTCCCGCCGCTGCCGCAACTGCCCCGGCTCCCGCAGCTGCCGCGGCTCCCGAAGGCCGCCGCCGCAGCCGCGGCGGCTGCCACGACGACGCCTCTGCAGAACGCGTACGGGCCCTACGCGCCGTACGCCATGTACGCGCCGTACGCGCCCTACGCGCCGTACGCCCTGGACACGTCCGGCACCGGGAACACGCCCAACACCCCGAACACGCCGAACACCCCCAACACCCCGAACAGCCCGGGCACGCCCAACACCCCCAACACGCCGAACAGCCCGGGCACGCCCAACACCCCCAACACGCCGAACACCCCCAACACGCCCAACAGCCCCGGAACGCCCAACACCCCCAACACCCCCAATACGCCGAACACGCCGAACACGCCGGGCCTGTGAGGACGTCTTAGCCCCTGACCGGGATCGGGGCCCGTCCGGCTCTTCAGCGCACGCGGCGGCGCCGCGCAGTGTCTCCACTGCGCGGCGCCGTCACGTGCGCTGTGCGTTACCCGGGGGTGTTGGGCGTGTTGGGGGTGTTCGGGGTGTTGGGGGTGTTGTTGCCGCCACCACCCGGGGTGTTCGGGGTGTTGGGCGTGTTCGGGGTGTTCGGGGTGTTGTTACCGCCACCACCCGGGGTGTTCGGGGTGTTGGGCGTGTTCGGAGTGTTCGGGGTGTTGTTACCGCCACCACCCGGGGTGTTCGGGGTGTTGGGCGTGTTCGGAGTGTTCGGGGTGTTGTTACCGCCACCACCCGGGGTG
>NZ_JBVJFA010000023.1:0-6780 GCF_055588085.1 Streptomyces sp. NPDC046303 | reverse complement strand
TGTTCGGGGTGTTAGGCGTGTTCGGGGTGTTCGGGGTGTTGTTACCGCCACCACCCGGGGTGTTCGGCGTGTTAGGCGTGTTCGGAGTGTTGGGAGTGTTGTTCCCACCGCCCGGGGTGTTCGGCGTGTTCGGGGTATTCGGGGTGTTCGGGGTGCGGCACTTCTTGAACTTGCACCCCGTCTGCAGATCCGGCGATGCCACCATGCTCTGTGTGGACTGGGGCGGCGTGGCAGCCATGGCGGAGGCCGGCAGAGCGATACCACCGGCCATGGCGATGGAAGCGGCGGCCACGACGAGCTTGCGGGAAATCTTCATCATTCTCTCCATTCGGAATTGCGGGGCTTCTCGGAGTCCGCCCCGCGTTGTTGGCGTGCTTCCAATGAACCCGAATGGAGAAACCGCGTCATGACACTGGAACTCGTGCCTTGACGCCGGAAAGTGATGTTGATAAAAGTCCGCCGCACAGCGCACCCGTCCCCTTACCCTGCGTGAAAACGCCTGGCCGGGACCGTGCCCCGCGGGCCTAACCGCCCAGCGTTGCCGGGATCGGGCCGTCCGGGCGGACGGTGATGCCGTAGGCCGCCTTGTCCGGGACGGACCGGAGGTGCGGGGCGTGGGCCGGCAGCAGGTGCTCGAGGAGGACGGTCGACTCCCGGAGAGCGAATTGCAGGCCCAGGCAGGCCCGGGGCCCGATACCGAACGGGAAATAGCTCCCCGGCTCGGTTGGGCGGCCGCCGGGGGTGGTGAAACGTCCCGGATCGAACCGCCCGGGGTCTTCCCAGAGCCCGGGGTCCCGGTGCGTGAGGTAGGGGCAGACCAGCACGTCGGTGCCGGCCTCGATCGCGTATCCGGCGAGGAGGTCGTCCTCCGCGGCGCAGCGCGGCAGGATCCAGGCGGACGGATACAGCCGCAGGGTTTCGTGGACGAGGGCCTGCACGGCCTGGCTCCGCTCGGGTGAGCCCTCGGCGCCCGCGGCCAGGGCCCGCTCCCGTGCCTCCGGGTTCCGGTCCAGCAGGAGGTAGAGCCAGGTCAGGGTCGTGGCGGTGGTCTCGTGACCGGCGACCAGCAGGGTGACCAGCTCGTCGCGGATCAGCCGGTCGGTGTACTCGGGGCGCGTCCCGGCCGCCTCGATCAGGACGTGCAGCAGGCCCGGCCCGTCCGGTCCCGCCCCGCCATCGCGGGCGGCGGCGATGGCGAGGCGCGCCACGGCGTCGATCCTGGCCAGCTCGGCGGCGACGGCCCCCTGGGCGGCGGCGCCCTCGGCGGGCAGGCTGGGCAGCGCGGCCACCACGGCGGCCACCGCGGCCAGTTCCCGCTCCGTACCGGGCTGCAGGGGATGGCCGGTCAGGGACCTCCAGATGGTGTCCAGGGCGAAGCGGCGCATCTCGTCCCCGATGTCGAGGACCTGTCCGGTCCGGGCGTACGAAGCCCAGCGCGCGGCGGTGGTCTTGGCGGCCCCGGTGATCCGCTGCTCGTAGCGGCGCATGCCGCGGCCGGTGAACTGGGACTGCAGCAGGCGCCGTTGCCGCTGCCAGGCCTCGCCCGTCGCGGCCAGCACGCCGTCGCCGATCAGCAGTCGGGCGCGGTGCGAGCGCTTCACGTACCGGCCGGGCTGGAGCGCGAGCACGTGCTGCACGGCCCGGGGGTCGGTGACCAGGACGGTCGGGCGGGGACCGAGCCGGAACGCGGCGACGCCGCCGAGCCGCTCGCGGGTCTGCGCGAACAGCTCGATGAGGTCCCCTCCCCCGGCCTGCCACTGCGCGACGAGGGCGGGTTCCAGCTCGGGGACCCGGCGGCCTGCCGGGGGCGGGCTCGGGAGGGGGCCTGGGCGGGCGTGGGTGGCCACGGTTCTGCTCCTGTTCGGCGCTGTCCGTCGGCACGGACCGGTGCGGGCATCACGCACTGTAGGGGAGCGGGCGCGGTGGGCGACAGCCCGCCCGTCCTGCGCGGTGTGCGCGGCTTCGGCGACCCGCGCCCGGTGACCCTGTCCAGCGGCAAGTCCGTGTGGCACCAGTCCGACGGCACGCCCTCGCCGACGCGTTCACCATCTGCGACGCGTACCACTGCTCGTTCATCGGCTCCACCGACCCAACCGCTATTCCCTCTGGTCGGGCCACACCGGCAACGACGGCTCGGGCGGCGGCCGGCTGCCCGACACCGGCGCCTGGGAGCCGCAGGACCGCGAGCGCCACCCCGACTTCAGGGCGCCCGCCCCGGCCGTCGGTTCCATGCCCCGTCAGGAGAAGGGCCTGCGTCCGACCCGTGCGCTGCAGTACGCCCCGTACGTGGACGGCGTGGCGCTCACCGGCGGCGGCCCCGACCTGACCGTGCACGGCCCGAACGGCTTTCCGCGCGGCTTCCGCAACCCCGGCACCACCCCCGGCCCCCGAGGTCACCGCCTCCGGCGCACCGGACTTCCTGCGCCGCTTCGCGGGCAAGGTCGAAACGGGCGCGGCCGGCTTGTCCGACCCGGCGATCCTGACGGAGCAGTCCTCCTGACGCCGGGCTGCGGGGCGGACGGGGCCTCGGCCGGTCCGCCCCGCAGGGCCGTCAGGCGATCTCGGTGCGGCGGCCGCCCATCGGGATGACCAGGGGCGTACCGGCGACCGGGCATTCGATGACCGCGGCCTCGAGGCCGAAGACCTCGCGGACCAGGTCCGGTGTGACGATCTCGGAGGGCGGACCGGCGGCGACGACCCGGCCGTCGCGCATGGCGACGAGGTGTCCGGCGTAGCGGCAGGCCAGGTTGAGCTCGTGCAGGACCATGACCACCGTGCGGCCCTCGGTGCGGTTGAGGTCCGCGACGAGTTCGAGGACGTCGACCTGGTGGGCGAGGTCGAGGTAGGTCGTCGGTTCGTCCAGCAGCAGCACCGGCGTGTGCTGGGCCAGCGCCATCGCGATCCACACGCGCTGGCGCTGGCCGCCCGACAGTTCGTCGATGGACCGGGTCGCCAGCTCCGCCGAGCCCGTGGCCGCCAGCGCGGCGTCCACGGCCGCCTCGTCGGAGGAGGACCACTGGCGCCACCACCGCTGGTGCGGGGTACGGCCGCGCGCGACCAGGTCGCGTACGGATATGCCGTCCGGCGCGCTCGGGGTCTGCGGCAGCAGGGCGAGCCGCAGCGCGAACTCCCGTGCGGACAGGCCCGCGATGTCTTCGCCGTCCAGGTGGACGGCGCCGCCGGCCGGCTTGAGCAGCCGGGCCAGGGCGCGCAGCGCCGTGGACTTTCCGCAGGCGTTCGGGCCGACCAGGGCGGTCACCTGCCCGGCCGGGACGTCGAGGTCGAGGTCCTCGCAGACGATGCGCTCGCCGTACCCCAGGCGCAGCCCGGAGGCGTGCAGTGCGGCGGGAGAGGTGCCGGTGGGCTGGGTCTCGGTCAGCGGGGCGGTCATGTCAGCCTCCCTTTCCGGCCCGGTTGGTACGGGCGAGGAGTAGCAGCAGGTACGGAGCGCCCACGGCGCCGGTGAGCACGCCGACGGGCAGTTCGGTCGGCGCGAGGACGAGCCGTGAGGCCAGGTCGGCGAGGATGAGCAGTACCGCTCCGGTCAGCGCGCTGGTGACCAGCGGGATGCCGGCGGCGCCGGTGAGCCGCCGTGCGATCTGCGGGGCGCCCAGGGCGACGAAGGCGATCGGCCCGGCCGCGGACGTCGCCAGTGCGGTGAGGCACGTGGCGAGGACCAGCAGCGCGATCCGCGCGTGTTTCAGCGGGATGCCCAGGCTCCGGGCGGTGTCGTCGTCGTACTGGAGCAGTTGGTACGGGCGGGCCAGCGCCAGGGTCAGCGGGAGCAGCACCGCGAGGGCCAGTCCGGCCCACTGGACGTGTTCGTAGCCGCGCCCGTTGAGGCTGCCGGTCAGCCACACCATGGCGCGGGAGGCCTGGTCGATGTCGGCGCGGGCCAGCATCCAGCGGGAGAGCGCGATGAGGGCGCCGTTCGCGGCGAGGCCGACGAGGACGAAGCGGTAGCCGGTGATGGTGCCGTCCCGGTACGCCAGGAGGTAGATGGCGACCGAGGTCAGCAGGGCGCCGGCGAGGGCCCCGAACGGAACCGCGGCGAAGGTTCCGGCGCCCGCCGCGGTGACTCCGCCGATGAGGATGGCGCTCACCGCGCCGGCCCCGGCGCCGGCCGCGATGCCGATCAGGTCCGGGCTGGCGAGCGGGTTGCGGGTGACGGCCTGGAACACGGCGCCGGCCAGTCCGAACGCGGCGCCCACCAGCAGTGCGGTCAGGGCGCGCGGCAGCCGGAGCTGGTGGACGATGAGGTCGGCGGCGCCGGAGCCCGTTCCGAGTACCGCGCCCAGTACGTCGCCGACCGGGATCGCGAACGTGCCCAGCGAGACGGAGGCGATCAGGCCCGCGAACCCGGTCAGTACGAGGGCGAGTACGACGAGTGCGACGCGGGGCCGCACGGCCACACCGACGGGTCCGGCCTCGAGCTTCAGGCGGCGTACGGTCTTCTGACCGCTCATGGTGCTCATCGGGTGTGCTCCTTGAGCTTGCCGCGCTTGACCAGCAGCGCGAGGAACGGCGCGCCGAGCAGCGCGGTCACCACGCCCGCCTCCAGTTCGCCGGGCCGGGCCACCATGCGGCCCACCACGTCGGCGCCGAGCATCAGGGAGGCTCCGCCCAGCGCCGAACAGGGCACCAGCCAGCGGGCGTCGGGCCCGGTGAAGGCCCGTACGACGTGCGGGACGACCAGGCCGACGAACGTCACGGGACCGGCCGCGGCGACGGCGGCGCCGGTCAGCAGGACCACCGCCAGCGCGCCCAGGGCGCGGGTGGACTTGACCGGGGTGCCGAGCGAGCTGGCCACGTCGTCCCCGAGGGCGAGGGCGTTGAGCCGGCCGCTCAGTCCGAGGGCGAGGACGAGTCCGACGATGACGAACGGGAGCAGTTCCATGCCGAGCTGCGCGTCGCGTCCGGCCAGCGAGCCGACCGCCCAGAAGCGGTACTGGTCCAGGGTGCGGACGTCGAGCAGGACCAGGGTGTTGGTGCCCGCGTCGAGCAGTACGGTCACGGCCGCGCCGGCCAGGGCGAGTTTGGCGGGGGTGGCGCCGCCGTAGCCGGTGCCGCCGACGGCGTAGGCGATGAGCCCGGCCAGCGCCCCGCCCAGGAAGGCGAACCAGATGTACTGGTACGAACTGGTCAGTCCCAGCATGCCGATGCTCGCGGCGACCGCGAACGAGCCGCCCGCGCTGATGCCGATCAGGCCGGGGTCGCCGAGCGGGTTGCGGGTGATGTCCTGGGCCACGGCGCCCGCGGCGCCCAGCGCGAGGCCGACCAGCAGCCCCAGGAAGGTCCGGGGCATGCGGAGTTCGCGTACGACCAGGGCGTCGCCGGCGTCACTGCCCGCGATCGCGGCCACGACGTCGGAGAGCGGCACGGCCTTGGTACCGATCGCCAGGGAGGCGCAGACCATGGCGGCCACGGTGGCGAGCAGCGCCGTGAGGACGAAGGCCCGGGTGAGAACGCGCCGGGGCGGCGGGACGGTTGGGGCGGAGACCGCGGTGGCGTCGGCGGTGACGGGCTTGAGAGACACCCACACAAGGTAAGGGATGCCTAACCGAAGCCGGCGGGCACCCCCCGTCTGGATTTGGCCACGAAGAGCGGCTACTCTTCACAACGCATTTACTCAGGCAAGGCTTACCTAATATCGCCTGTACCCTCTGGAGAACCGAGAACCGATGAACAGCTTCACTCAGCGTCGCCGGCCGGGCCGGATCGCCGCTGCCGTTCTCACGGCAGCCCTGGCCCTCTCGCTGGCCGCCTGCGGCGGCAGCAGCGACGACAAGAAGCCGGCCGCCGAGGCCTCGAAGCCGGGCGCCGCCGAATCGGCCGGCTTCCCGCGCACCATCACGCACGACAAGGGCACGACCGAGGTCAAGGCCAAGCCCAAGCGCGTGGTCGCGCTGGACAACAGCCTGGTCGAGGCCGTGGTCGCCCTCGACGCACCGCTGGTCGGCGGCATCGGATCGTACCGTGACCAGAAGGGGTTCCCGGCCTACCTCGGTGACGCGGTGAAGGACACCAAGGACGTCGGCCCGCTCGACAACCCGAACCTCGAGGCGATCGCGGCGCTCAAGCCCGACCTCATCGTCTCCGCGACGGTCCGTCACGCCGACTTCTACGACCGCCTGAGCCAGATCGCGCCGACCGTCTTCGTGAAGACCACCGGCCCGATCTGGAAGGAGAACATCACCTTCCTCGGCCAGGCGCTCGGCCAGGAGCAGCAGGCCGCGGCCAAGCTGACCGCCTACCAGACCCGCGCCAAGAAGATCGGTGACGCGATCAACGCCAAGGGCGGCGGCGCCCACGGCAAGCCCACCTTCTCGGTCCTGCGCTTCGTCGACGGTCCGACGCGCATCTACCTGCCCAAGACCTTCAGCGGCATCATCCTGAACGACATGGGTCTGACGCGGCCGGAGAACCAGCGCGACGAGGCCAAGTTCAACATCGAGATCAGCGAAGAGCAGATCCAGCAGGCCGACGCGGACCACATCTTCATGACCTCCTTCTCCGGTGGCGAGGAGCGCAAGAAGAAGTTCGTCGCCAACCCGCTGTGGCAGCGCCTGAACGCGGTCCAGAAGAACCAGGTCCACGAGGTCGACGACTCCATGTGGATGACCTCGGTCTCCCTCCAGGGCGCGGACGTGGTCCTCGACGACCTGGCGAAGGCCTTCCAGGTGGACCCCGCCAAGTGGCTGCAGAAGCGGGCCCATGGTCTGACCAGAGGAACACAGCGCCGACGGGGTCGTCCGTCCAGGCCGGCAGCTCAGCGATCCG
>NZ_JBVJFA010000022.1:25673-131574 GCF_055588085.1 Streptomyces sp. NPDC046303 | reverse complement strand
GGAAGGGAGAAGTGGGGCGAGGTGTGGGGTGGTGTGGGTGTGGTGCTTTGGTTGTTTCTTTCCTAGATGGAAGACAGAGGTTGCCGTCTCCCCCCCCCCCCCCCCCCCCCCCCACCACCCGGGGACCGTTCCGGGTCAGGCGATGGAGAAGGTGACCACCGACTGGTAGGTGTCGGCGAACATGAACGGCGGGAGCTGGATCATCCCCGCGCCGCCGACGGCGAACTCACCACCGGTCAGCTCCTCCCCGCCGGCGGCCTGGGAGGCCACCTTCATCGGGGTCTCGGAGATCGCGCCGGGCGCGCCCGCGGTGCAGGTGCTCGGGCTGTCCGGGTTGGTCACGGTGCAGGTGGGCTGGATGCCGATCTGCGCCTTCGCCATCGAGTGGCCGGTGGTCTGGTTCAGGAACGGCGTACGGGTCGCCGTCACGTCCCAGCCGAGCGAGCCGCCGCGGAAGTCCTGGACGGTCGCGGCGTTGAAGACGCCGACCACCGACTGGGCCTTGCCGTTGATGGTCACCGCACCGAAGCTGACGGCCGGCTGGCCGTCCTTCGGGCCGAGGGCCAGCGGTCCGGGCAGGACCTCGATGTCGACCGGATTCTTCACGCCCGCCTGCTCCTCGAGGAACACGAAGGCCTTGTACGGGGTGACCGAACCGTCGATCTTGATCGTGTCGGCCTTCTTGGTGATCGTGATGTCGCAGGTGGCGGCGCCCGACGCGGCTGCCGTGCCGGTGCCGGTGTCACCGGTCGCCACACCCCCGAGCAGGGCGGAACAGGTGACGGCGCCGGCCGGGAAGTTGGCGCCGGTGACGACGACGGCGGTGCCCGCCGGGCCGCTGTTGGGCGTCAGCCTGGTGGTGACCGGGTCCTTGGGCAGGGCCTCGACGGCGACCGAGCCGAGGGAGGCGCTGGGACGCGGCGCCGGGGTGCAGGTGGTGGTGAAGACCGAACCGGAGAGGTCCGCGTCGGTCACCGCCAGGTCGAGTGCGACGTCGACCGTGGTGCCCTCGGTGCCGTCGGGGATCTTGATGGTTCCCGAGAAGGCCTTGGGGTCGAGCGGCTGCCCGGCCACGACCGTGACGGTCTCGGGCGGGCTGGTGACCACCTGGGTGGTCGTCCCGACCTTGAGGGTGATCTTGGAGGTGTTCACGGTCGTGACCGAGAAGCCGGGGACCAGCGGACTCGCACCCGGGTCGATCGTGATGGGGACGACGTCGCCGGCCTTGGCGCCGTCGGGCAGCGTGACCGTGAAGTCCTGGTTGCCCGAACCGTCCGGCTGCGGGGCCGGGGCGTCGCAGTTCTCGAACACCGCGGTGGTCTTGGTCGCGGCCTGAGCGGAGCCGGCCAGCCCGACCACACCGCCCGTCAGGGCCAGGGAAAGCGCTCCGGCCCCGGCCAGCACTCTTCGTCTGAGCATTCTCGTACTCACTGGGTCGCGACTCCTTCGTCATGACGAACCCCTCCCCCCACCCGCTGTGTGGGGGAGGCCGAGCCGGTGCGGTGGCCGACATTGACGCGTCGCCGTGATGAGAAGTCAATGACTTGTTTTCGCCGGAAGCACACAGACATTGATGTGCCATCAGAGGCGGTCTGATGGCACATCCGATACCGACTGGTCGGTGGGGCGCTCAGCGCGCGGTCGGGGTGTGGAGCAGGAGGTTGGGGGTGCCTGCGGGGAGTCCGGTGATCCGGTCCGGCACGGCGGCGTGCGTCAGCGCCGCGGCCACCTGCTCCGGGGTCTTGCGCGTGCCGTCGGCGCGGATCAGCGCCGCCACTCCGGCGACGTGCGGGGCGGCCATCGAGGTGCCGGAGGACCGTGCGGTGGCGGTCGTGGAGCCCTTCCAGGCCGAGACCACGGACACGCCGGGCGCCGAGAGGTCCACACAGCGGCCGTGGTTGGAGAACCGCGCGCGCCGGTCCTCGGAGTCGGTCGCGCCGACCGTGACGGCCTGCGGGACGGAGGCCGGTGACCCGGTGCAGGCGTCCTTGGCGTCGTTGCCCGCGGCCACCACGAAAGTGATCCCGGCGGCGACGGCCCGGGAGACCGCCGCCTCGAGGGCGCGGCTGCGGGAGCCGCCCATGCTCATGTTGGCGACGGCCGGGGTGGCGGGGTGCCCGGCGGCGTGCCGCACCATCCACTCGATGCCGCCGACCATGGCCGAAAGCCGCCCTGCGCCGCGGCAGTCGGCCACCTTCACCGAGACGAGGGAGACCCCCTTGGCGACCCCGTACGTCTCCCCGCCCACGGTCGCCGCGACGTGCGTGCCGTGGCCGTTGCAGTCGCCGGAGGTCTGGAGGAACAGCCCGTTGTAGCCGGCCCGGGCGCGGCCGCCGAACTCCCGGTGGCGGGTGTTGATCCCGGTGTCCACGACGTAGACGGTGACGCCGTCGGCCCTGTTCGGGTACGTGTACGAGCCGTCGAGCGGCAGCTCGCGCTGGTCGATCCGGTCCAGCGGCCAGGGGGCCTGCGGCTGTGTGTCGGTGGTGTGGAACACGGCGTCCGGTTCCACCGAGGCCACCCGGGGGTCGGCGGCCAGGACCGCGGCCCGGGCCTCGGTGGTGCGGACGGCGAAGCCGTTCAGGGCGGTGTCGTAGACGGCCGTGACCTCGTCGCCGGCGTCCGCCGCCTCGGCGGCCAGGGCGCGGGCCGGTGCCCGGGAGGCGGTGTCCTTGAGGACGACGACGTAAGGGGCGGTCCGGGCAGTAGTGGCGCCGGAGGGCGCCGGCGGCAGGGCGGTGGCCGTGGCGGCGGTGGCGAGGAGGGCGGCGGCCGGGAGGAAGGCGGCGGTCGGGAGGAGGGTGGCGAATGCGGTCATGTGGCCGATGCTGGGCGAACGCCGGCGGGGGCGCGCGGAGGGTGCGCCGAGTGGGCGCACGACACGCCGCCGCGCGGGCGACGGCACCCGAGTCGGCTACGGAGTGAGCGGCCAGCCGCGCATGGCGAAGACGCCCTCGTCGCGGGCTCCGGCGGACGCGTAGGTGGCGAGGGCCGCCTCGTTGTCGGTGTCGACGCCCACCCACATGCCGTAGCAGCCGCGGGCCTTGGCCTCGTCGGCGAGCGCGAGGGTCAGGGCGCGGCCGATCCCGCGGCGGCGGTACCCCTCGTCGACGGAGAGCTCGTACAGGCACATCTCGGTGCCCTTGTCCGGGTGGGTCATCTCGACGCCGGAGACCATGGCGGCGGGCACGCCGTCCACGTAGGCGATGAGCATCAGATGACCCGGCGCGGCGAGGAACCGCTCGGCCCAGTCGCCGCGGGCGGGCCCGTCGAAGAGGGACTCGGCGGCGGTGAGCTCGGCGGTGGTGCGGGCCCGGCGGATGTCCATGGCGGTCACCCTAATGCGGCGGGGTGCCGTGCCGGGGGCCGCGACCCGGTGAACTTTTCCGGCCGCAGCGCTACGGGGTGCCGTCCCGTACGGCCAGGGCCGCCGCGTACCCCTCGGGGGCGGGGAGGTCGCACAGGATCAGGCCCTGGACGGGGGCCGGGGCCGGCGCGGAGCCCACGTACGGGTCGGTCAGCCCGAGGGCGAGGCCCGTGCCGTCGGTCTTGAGGCAGGCCTCCTTGCGGCACCACACGCGGGCCAGCGCGCGCCGCCGGTCCGCCTCGGGCAGGGCGTTCAGCTCGGCGATCTCCGCCGGGTGCAGCAGCGGCAGTACGTCGGCCAGGGCCTCCGCGCTCGGCGTCTCCTCCACGTCGATGCCGACCGGCACCGCGGCGAAGGCCAGGTAGGCCACGTCGCCGCTGTGGGAGAGCGAGAAGTGGATCGGGCCGCCCGCCACGGCGGGCCGGCCGTGCGGGCCTCCGCAGCACGGGCAGGTCTCGCGGACCAGGGTGACCTCGTGCGGGGCCAGGCCCAGGTAGTCGCCGAGCAGGACGCGCAGGCCCAGGTGCGAGGCGAGGTACCGGTGCCGGTCGGCCGGCCTCAGGAGCCGTTCGGCGCGCTCCCGTTCGGCCGCGTCCAGTACCGCCTCGGCCCCGGCGACCGGGCGGCCGCCGACCGCCTCCCGCAGGGTGTTCAGGGACCACACGGCCACGGCCGCTCCCTCAGGTGGCGGGCCGGTCCGCGGTGCGCCGTCGCCGAGCTCGTTCAGGTGGTCGATCACCTGACCGAGGGTAGACGAGGCGGATCCGGCTGCCGGGCGCCGGATGTCCTCGTCGATCACGAGGGGGGAGTACGGGGAGGGGGACGGTTCCTGCGCAGCGCCGCCGTCGCGGCGAACGGTGACCGGATCCGCTGGGCCGTGGCGCGGCAGTAACCACCCGGCGTCCGGGGGAGTTGGCGTTGGCCGAGGGCGACCTGCCTGCCCCGCCCCGTTCTCGCCCCGCTCCGCCCCGTTCCCGCCCCGAGGAATGCCATGCGCCGTCGTGCCGTCCGCCGTATCGTCCCTGCTCTCGCATCGGCGGCCGCAGCCGCGGTGCTCGCCCTCGCGCCGGCCGCCTCTGCGGCGCCCGGGGTCCCGGCCGACAAGCCGCAGGTGCTGAGCCGTTGGACACAAGCCGACGCCGCCAGCTACGCGGCATGGGCCGAGGCGCGCGAGAACCCGTCCGCCTGGGCCCCGTACGGCTTCGACTGGTCGACGGACCACTGCACCGGCTCCCCGGACAACCCGTTCGGCTTCCCCTTCCGACTGGCCTGCGCGCGGCACGACTTCGGCTACCGCAACCACCGGGCGGCCGGGCTGTTCGAGGCCGCCAAACCCCGCCTCGACGACGCCTTCCACGCGGATCTGAGGAGGGTCTGCGCACGGTACTCCGGCGCCCGGCGGGGCTCTTGCGACAGCACCGCGTGGTTGTACTACCAGGCCGTCAGGATCGTGGAGATCTCGTAGAGAAGACGGGCAAACCTCGTGCTGCGAAAGATCACTGCATCGAGGTAATACGTGCGGGTGCCACCGGCGTTGTCGTGCCGACGGGCGAAACCGGTGGGTACTGTTCCCCCGGATCTGGACGGATTCCCGGATGTTCGCCGTCTTTCTTCCTCTTTCACCGGTAACGCGCACGTACGCCGATCGCCATCCCCACGAAGGAGAGCTCGCCCGATGACCGTTGACACCAGCCCGGAAGCGCAGCTGGAGCCCCCCCAGCAGTCCAGCCTGAGCACGGCGGCTGCCCGCAACCTTGCCACCACGACCAAGTCCGCCCCGCAGATGCAGGAGATCACCTCCCGCTGGCTGCTGCGGATGCTCCCCTGGGTGGAAACCAAGGGCGGCACCTACCGGGTGAACCGCCGACTGAGCTACACCATGGGCGACGGACACATCGAGTTCATCCAGGACGGTGCCCACGTCCGGGTGATCCCCCGCGAACTCGGCGAACTGGCCCTGCTGCGCGGCTTCGACGACGAAGAGGTGCTGACCGCGCTCGCCGGCCGCTGCGTCCAACGCGACTTCCGTGCGGGCGAGGTACTGGTCGAGCGCGGTACCCCCGCCGATCAGATCCACCTGATCGCCCACGGCCGGATCAGCCAGACCACCGTCGGCAAGTACGGCGACGAGGTCTCCGTCGCCGTGCTCGCGGACGGCGAC
Organism: Streptomyces sp. NPDC046303; assembly: GCF_055588085.1. NCBI lineage: Bacteria > Bacillati > Actinomycetota > Actinomycetes > Kitasatosporales > Streptomycetaceae > Streptomyces > Streptomyces sp. NPDC046303. The sequence continues at coordinate 126,046 of NZ_JBVJFA010000022.1, read as the reverse complement.
CGGTTCGGTGAGAACGCCCTCCTGGACGCCGACGCCCAGTGGGACTACACCGCCACCGCCGAGACCGCCGGCACCCTGCTGACCCTCTCCCGCACCGAGTTCGCCGCCGTGCTGTCCTCGGCGCCGCGCCTCCAGGCCCACGTCCAGCAGTTCAGCTCGCTTCCCCTCCAGCGGCAGAACCGTCACGGCGAGGCCGAGATCGCCATGTCGGCCGGCCACACCGGCGAACCCGAACTGCCCGGCGCCTTCGTCGACTACGAACTCAACCCGCGCGAGTACGAGCTCTCCGTCGCCCAAACCGTCCTGCGGGTCCACACGAGGGTCGCCGACCTCTACAACGGGCCGCACAACCAGACCGAGGAGCAGCTCAGGCTCACCATCGAGGCGCTGCGCGAGCGCCAGGAGCACGAGCTGATCAACAACCGGGAGTTCGGCCTCCTCCACAACGCCGACTTCAAGCAGCGGATCCAGACCCACTCCGGCCCGCCCACCCCGGACGACCTCGACGAGCTGCTCTGCCGCCGCCGGGGCTCGAAGTTCTTCTTCGCCCACCCCAAGACGATCGCGGCGATCGGGCGGGAGTTCAACGCCCGCGGGCTGTACCCGGATCACGTCGACGTCGGCGGGCAGCAGGTCCCGGCCTGGCGCGGGGTCCCGATCCTGCCGTGCAACAAGATCCCCATCACCAAGGAGAACACCAGCTCGATCCTCGTCATGCGCACCGGCGAGGACAACCAGGGCGTCATCGGCCTGCGTCAGACCGGTCTGCCGGAGGAATACGAGCCCGGCCTGTCGGTGCGCTTCATGGGCATCGACGAAAGGTCGATCATCTCCTACCTGGTCAGCACCTACTACTCCGCCGCCATCCTGGTGCCCGACGCGCTCGGCGTGCTGGAGAACGTGCAGATCGCCCGCAGGCGCTGCGACTAGCGGACCTGCCCGGGGGTCACGACAGCCCGGACCTTCCCGGGCCGGCCGAGCGTGCCCGGGATCCGGGACAGCCCACTCACCTCACCAAGGAGTTACGGATGCCCGATCCTGGGCTTTCCCCTCTGCACTCGAGCCTGCCCGCCCCCGCGGTCCCCTTCGGAGCCCGCGCCCTCTCCGTCGCCCCTGCCGAGGCGCCGGCCCCGCAGCCGAGCGCTGCCCTGGAGCGGATCCTGCGCGGCCCCAGCGGTCTGGGCACGGCGAGCCTGCACCTGGCCCGCAGCGAGGAGCCGCCGACGCCTCCGGCGCCCGGGGCGCCTGAGGCAGCCGGGGCGCCTGAGGCAGCGGGGGCGCCGGTGGCGCCGACGGCGGGACATCCGATCCCGGGTCTCTACTACCACCCCGTGCCGGAACCCGATCCGGCACGGGTGGAGGAGGTCGGCCGCAGGATCAAGGCCTGGGCACTGGACGAGGTCGAGCTGTACCCCGAGGAATGGGAGGACCAGTTCGACGGCTTCCTGGTCGGGCGCTACATGGTGGCCTGCCATCCGGACGCCCCGACCATCGAGCACCTGATGATCGCCACGCGGCTGATGGTCGCCGAGAACGCGGTCGACGACTGCTACTGCGAGGACCACGGGGGCTCGCCGATCGGCCTCGGCGGACGTCTTCTGCTGGCCCACACCGCCCTCGACCCCTTCCACACGACGAAGGAGTACCAGCCGCAGTGGGGGGAGTCGCTGCACGCGGACGCGCCGCGGCGCGCCTACCGCTCCGCGATGGAGTACTTCGTCCGGCAGTCCACCGCCTCCCAAGCCGACCGGTACCGGCACGACATGGCCCGTCTGCACATGGGGTACCTCGCCGAGGCCGCCTGGGCCCAGACGGACCACGTCCCCGAGGTGTGGGAGTACCTGGCGATGCGCCAGTTCAACAACTTCCGCCCCTGCCCCACCATCACCGACACCGTCGGCGGCTACGAACTGCCGGCGGACCTGCATGCCCAGCCCGCCATGCAGAAGGTCATCGCGCTCGCCGGGAACGCCACGACCATCGTCAACGACCTGTACTCGTACACCAAGGAACTCGCCAGCCCCGGCCGGCACCTCAACCTGCCCGTGGTGATCGCGGAACGCGAGGGCCTCTCCGACCGCGAGGCCTACCTGAAGGCGGTCGAGGTCCACAACGACCTCATGCACGAGTTCGAGGCCGCGGCCGCCGACCTGGCCGTCACCTGCCCCGTCCCGAGCGTGCTGCGCTTCCTGCGGGGAGTGGCCGTGTGGGTCGACGGCAACCACTACTGGCACCAGACCAATACCTACCGCTACAGCCTGCCCGACTTCTGGTAAGGATGGGACTTATCCGTGACTAGCACCGATCTCACCACCACCACCACCTCTTCCTCCTCTTCCTCCTCCTCCGCTGCCGCCGGTACTTCCGTGCTCATTCCCACCCCGGCGACGGCCTACCAGGGGGACATCGCCCGCTACTGGGACCACGAGGCCCGGCCCGTGAACCTGCGCCTCGGCGACGTCGACGGTCTCTACCACCACCACTACGGCATCGGCGACGTCGACCACGCCGCCCTCGGCGACGCCGACGACAGCGCCTACGAGAAGAGGCTGATCGCCGAACTCCACCGCCTGGAGTCGGCGCAGGCCGAAGTCCTCCTCGACCACCTCGGCCGCATCGAGCGCGACGCCACCCTCGTGGACGCGGGCTGCGGGCGCGGCGGTTCGATGGTCATGGCCCACCAGCGCTTCGGATGCAAGGTCGAGGGCGTCACCTTGTCGGCGAAGCAGGCCGACTTCGCCAACGGGCGTGCCCGCGAACTCGGCATCGAGGACCACGTCCACGCCCGCGTCTGCAACATGCTGAGCACGCCCTTCGAGACCGGGCGGGCCGCGGCCTCGTGGAACAACGAGTCGAGCATGTACGTCGACCTGCACGACCTGTTCGCCGAGCACTCCCGCATCCTCGCGGTCGGCGGCCGCTACGTGACGATCACCGGCTGCTGGAACCCGCGTTACGGCCAGCCCTCGAAGTGGGTCTCCCAGATCAACGCGCACTTCGAGTGCAACATCCACTCCCGCCGGGAGTACCTGCGCGCCATGGCCGACAACCGGCTCGTACCGCAGGCCGTCATCGACCTGACTCCCGACACCCTGCCCTACTGGGAGCTGCGGGCCACGTCCTCCCTGGTCACCGGTATCGAAGAGGCGTTCATCAACTCGTACAAGGACGGCTCCTTCCAGTACGTCCTGATCGCGGCCGACCGCATCTGACCACACCGGCCGTCGGCCGGGCGGCCGAACGGGCCGGGCCCGTCACGCGACGGACCCGGCCCCGGTCCCGGGGCCACATGGAGCACACCGCACCCGGCCCGCCTCGCCGGAGGCGGCGCGGCATGGTGGGCTGGAGCGCGGGGGGTCCGGTAAGACCACCGACCTCCACCCCGGGGGCCCGCACATGGTTACGATCATCACCGTCGCGGCCATGGCCGCCGCCCTCGCCGCCGGCCTGGTCGCCAACCACCACCGGCGCCGACGGCCGCCGCAGGACGGCGAAGAGGCGTCCGTCAGCGACCTGATCAGCCCCCTGGAAACGCTCGCCGTCCTCCTGGTGGCCTTCGTCATCGTCGTGGCCGCCGAGTCGTTCGGCACCGCCAGTCAGGCCGTGGGGGCCGAGGCCCACCGGGTCGACCAGCTCTACGAGGTGGCCGACTACGCCCCGGAGCCCCAACGGGAACGGATGCACGCCGACGCCGTCTGCTACGCGCGCGCCATCCTGGCGTACGAGTGGCCGCAGATGGACAAGAACGGCCAGAAGGCCCCCGAGGCCTCCGTCTGGTCCTCGGACTTCCGCCGGCACTTCAAGGAGCTGGCCCACAAGGGCGACCACACGTTCGAGCTCCTGGTCGAGGCCGACGACGAGCGTTCCATAGCCCGCCAGACCCGGCTGTCCGAGGCGGCCCCGGCGATCCCGCCCATCGTCTACTGGTTCATGGTCACCGCACTCGCCGCGACGATCGGGGCCTTCGCCTTCGGCCTGCCCCTCAAGCGCGGCCCCTCGCACCTCGTGCTGCTGTCCGTCCTGGCCGCCCTGTTCACCGGCTCCCTGCTCCTCATCGCCGACATCGACCGGCCGTTCTCCGGGCACATCCGCATCTCCAACGGGGCCATGGCGGACACGGTCGGCGACATCGGAGAGGACTTCGCCCAGGACCACCCGGACCGCCCCCTTCCGTGCGACGCCCGGGGCACCCGTACGGGGACATAGGCGTCAACCGCACGCCGGGCGTGTCGCCCCGCCGGACGCCGGTGCGGACGGGGGGCCGCGTAGGCGCTGACCCGCAGAAAAGCCCTCCGCGGAGGGAGGGCTCGGGGTGGTGCGGAAAGAGTGCCCCCGGCAGGACTCGAACCTGCGGCCAAGTGCTTAGAAGGCACCTGCTCTATCCACTGAGCTACGGGGGCCGGAAGGTGGCCTTGGTGGGCCTGGAGCCCCTGGTGGGGGTGGGGCTTCGGGTCCGTGCCGGGTCAAGGATAGGGCTCCGGTCGCCTTGTCCCGGTTGCTTCACTCGCGTGCCACGATGTGGAGGTTCGGTGAAGCGGTCCCGATAATCGCAGGCAGGTGCGATTCTCGCATCGCTTTTGCGCCGCGGCGCCGTGGGTGTTGTGCACTCGTTATGCCTGCGCCCCACTCGTCCTCCGTGTCCAGGATGTCCCACTGGATTCGCGGTCGGCGCGCAGAGGACGTATAAGCTTCAAAAATGGTCCTAAATTGGGCATTCTTCGCATGTGGTGACCTTGGATGTTCGGCCTCAGCTGCTCGATGCCCTGTCCGCCCTGCGCGACCGGGTCGCGTCCGTGCGTCTGCCGCTGCCCCTGCCCGGCGCTCCGCGCGCCCGCCAGACCAGAGCCGAGCTGCTCGCGCAGCTCGACGACTACCTGGTACCCCGGCTGAAGGCGCCCGAGGCGCCGATGCTCGCCGTCGTCGGCGGGTCCACCGGAGCCGGTAAGTCCACCCTCGTCAACTCCCTCGTCGGACGACAGGTCAGCGAGGCCGGGGTACTGCGCCCCACCACGCGCACCCCGGTCCTTGTCTGCCATCCGGATGATCATCACTGGTTCGCCGGAATGCGGGTGCTGCCCGATCTCATGCGCGTCTGGGTGCCGCACGGGGAGGACGAGCCCGCCCCCGCCTCCCGCGGCCGCGACCGGAGCCCCGGACGCGGGCACGCCACCCGCGAGATGCGGATCGAGACCGTCTCCACCCTGCCCCGCGGACTCGCCATCCTCGACGCCCCCGACATCGACTCCCTCGTGGTCGAGAACCGGACCCTGGCCGCCGAACTCATCTGCGCCGCCGACGTCTGGGTGATGGTCACCACCGCCTCGCGGTACGCCGACGCCGTCCCCTGGCACCTGCTGCGCACCGCCAAGCAGTACAAGGCCACCCTCGTCACCGTCCTGGACCGGGTCCCGCACCAGGTGCTCGCCGAGGTCTCCCGCCAGTACGGGGCCCTGCTCACCCGGGCCGGACTGGGCGACGTACCGCGCTTCACGGTGCCCGAACTCCCCGAGTCGGCGGGCGGCGGCGGGCTGCTCCCGGCCAGCGCCGTCGCTCCGCTGTTCGCCTGGCTCGCCCACCACGCGCAGGACCCCGCCGCCCGGCAGTACGCCGTCGGCCGCACCGCGCTCGGCGCGCTGGACTCCCTCAACCGGCGGATGCCCGAACTCGCTTCCGCCGTCGCCGCGCAGCACGCCGCCGCCGTACGGCTGACCTCGGCCGTGGAGGACGCGTACAAGCGGGAGGGCAGGCGGGTCCGCAACCGCCTCGACCAGGGGGCCGTACTGGCCGGGGACGCGCTGACCCGGTGGCGCGGCTACCCCCTCGACACGAGCGCCGACGAACTCCTCGACTCGCTCGCCGAATCCCTCGCCGCGCTGCTCCAGTGCGCCGTCGCCGCCGCCGACGAGCGGATCGCCGACGCCTGGCGGCGCGAGCCGGCCGCCGGCGCCGTGCCCCTGCCCACGCCCGACAGGGAGGCGGGGGAACGCATCGGCATGGCCGTACGGCGCTGGCGGCGCGTACTGGAGGAACTCGCCGAGGACGAGGTCGCCGCCCTCGACCGGCAGCCCGCACCCGACCCGGACGCCGTCGCGGCCCTGCTCGTCGCCGCCCTCCTCGGCGGCAAGCGGGCCCGGCCCGCCGGGGAGAAGCTCGCCGAGCGGATCGGGGCCCAGGCCGCGCTGCGGCTGCGCGACCGGGGCGCGGAGCTGGTCGGCGACCACCTCGACCAGGTGCTGCGCGCCGAACGCGATCGCCGGCTCGCCCCGCTGGAGGCCCTCGAAGTGACCCCGGAACCACAGGCCGAACTGATTGCCGCGCTGTCCCTACTGCAGAAGGAGAGGTGACGCGGTGACTTCCCTGGCCGACCGCACCGAGGACCGCTGGGACGACGGACTCATCGCGCGCTCGCGGCCCGAGCCCGCCGAGCCCGCCGCGGACGACGGCGACGGGGCCGGCGAGGGCGACGAAGGCGACGAGGCGCTCGTACGGGCCGTTTCCGGGGCCGGCAGCGATGGCGGCAAGTCGGCCGCACCCCCGCTCAGCCCCGAGGGCCAGGCCCTGCGCCTGCGCCTCGACGCGCTGCGCCAGCTGGTCGGACTGTCCCGGACCAGGCTCGACGGCAAGACCCTGGCCGAGGCCGGACGGGTCCTCGACGAGGCGGCCGCGCGGCGCGGGCTGTCCCCGCAGCACACCGTCGTCGCGATCGCCGGAGCCACCGGAAGCGGCAAGTCCACGCTCTTCAATTCACTCGCGGGAGTGCAGATTTCCGAGACGGGGCTGCGCCGCCCCACCACCGCCGCCCCCATCGCCTGCAGCTGGTCGGACGGCGCGGCGGGACTGCTGGACCGGCTGGAGATCCCCGGACGGCTGCGGCGCCGGCCCCGCGAGACCTCGGAGGCCGAGGCGCTGCGCGGGATGGTCCTCGTCGACCTGCCCGACCTGGACTCGGCGGTCGGCGCGCACCGCGACCACGTGGACCGCGTGCTGGCGCTCGTCGACGCGGTGGTGTGGGTGGTGGATCCGGAGAAGTACGCGGACGCGGTGCTGCACGAGCGGTACCTGCGGCCGCTGGCCGGTCACGCCGAGGTGACCTTCGTCGTCCTCAACCAGGTGGACCGGCTGCCCGGGGACGCCGCCGACCTCGTCCTGGACGACCTGCGCCGGCTCCTCGACGAGGACGGCATCGCCCTCGGCGAGTACGACGAACCCGGCGCCACGGTGCTGGGCCTGTCCGCGCTGACCGGCGAGGGCGTCGGGGAACTGCGCGAGCTGCTGGCCCAGTTCACCCAGGAGAAGGGCGCGGCGACCCGGCGGATCTCCGCCGACGTCGACCGGGCGGCCGTGCGCCTGCGCCCGCTGTACGTCGCCGACGGGCACTCCGGGCCGGAGATCGGGGAGCAGGCGCGCGCCGAGTTCGAGGACCGGCTGGCCGAGGCGGTCGGGGCGTACGCGGCCGGGCTCGCGGCCGAGCGTGCCTGGCGGCGCAACGCCGGAAAGGCCTGCGGGACGCCGTGGCTGCGGCTGTGGCGGTGGTACGAGGGCCGCCGCGCCCCGCGCACGCTGTCGGGGCTGGCCGCCCTCGCGGCGATCGGCGGCCGGGGCGCGCCGGTCGTGGAGGCGCCGGTCGAGGCGGAGGTGACCGCGCGTCAGCGCGTGGAGCAGGCGGTACGGGCGGTCGCCGACGAGGCGGTCACCGGGCTGCCCGAACCCTGGGCGCAGGCGGTACGGGAGACGGCGGTCCGCGGCGCCGAACACCTGCCGGAGGCCCTGGACGAGATCGCGGTGACCCTGGGGGCGGCGGTCGCGGTGCCGAGCGCCAAGCCGCCGCGCCCCACGTGGTGGCCGGCGGCGGTGCTGGCGCAGGCGGCGATGACGCTGCTCCAGATCTACGGCGGGCTGTGGCTGCTGGGGCAGATCATCGGGATCCTGGATCCGCAGCTGCTGCCGCCGGTGCTCCTGATGGTGGCGGGCATCGTCGGCGGGCCGCTGGTGGAGTGGGCCTGCTCGATCGCGGCGCGCGGCCCGGCGCGCAGGTACGGGCAGGACGCGGAGCGCAGGCTGCGGCAGGCGGCCGCCGGGTGCGGGCGGGCCAGGGTGCTGGAGCCGGTCGCGGCGGAACTGCTGCGCTACCGGGAGGTGCGCGAGCAGTACGCGGCCGTCGCCGCAGGGGGGACGAAGTTGTCCACAACCCGTCAGTAGTCCACAGGCCGGAGCGCGTGTCGGCGGCCGGCCCCAGCATGGTGCGTACCTCGTGCGGATGGTCCGTACGGGCGGGCATCGCGGGGGAGGGCGACCGGGATGAACGACACCCTGGTGACGCTGGTGGGGTACGTGGCCACGCAGATCGACTACAAGGAGACGCCGAACGGGCGGTCGGCGAGGTTCCGGTTCGCCGTGACGCCGCGGTACTTCGACCGGCGCAAGGAGGCCTGGGCCGACGGGGCCACGAGCTTCTACACCGTGTGGGCGCGGCGCACGCTGGCGGTGAACCTGGCCGGTTCCGTGTCGGTGGGCGAACCGCTCGTGGTGCACGGGCGGCTGCGGGTGCGGGAGGACCCACCCGACGGGGCGGGGCACCGGTGGGTCTCGGCCGAGATCGACGCGACGGCCATCGGACACGATCTGAACCGGGGGACGGCCGCGTTCCGCCGGATCGTCAAGATCGACACCCCGCTGATGGACACTCAGAAGGCGGCGGTGGTCTGAGTGTTCACGGCGGTTAGGATTCCCCGGTACTCACGGGCACCTGGGTCTTTGGCCCGAAGGGGAAGACTGTGTCGATTGCCGTTCCCGCATCCTCCGCTCCTGATTCCACTCCCGCTTCCACTCCTGCTTCCGTTCCTCATCCGGTTCCGTATCCGGTTCCTCGTTCCGTTCCGCATCCGGCGCCGCGTTCCGTTCCTCGTCCCGCCCCGAACGCCGCTGCCTCGCCCGCCGCGGCCGTACGGGGCTCCGCGCGGCGTCCGCTGGCCGTGGCCCTGCTGGCCGCGGCCCTCACCGCCGCCCCCGGAGCCCGGGCGGCCGCCGACTCCGGCACGGCGGTGCCCCGGGCGCCTGAGGGCGCGAGCGCCGTGCTGGACGGGCTGAAGACGTACGGGCAGGCGGTCCTCCACTCGGGGGACGGGTCCGTGCGGCACATCCCGGCCGGGCTCTACGAGATGCGGGTCGACGGCGGCGGGATGCTCCAGACGTACGGGGTCGGCGTCGAGGGCCACGCACAGCCCCAGTCCCGGTACACGGAGAGCGGCTGGAGCGGCAGCCCGCTGGCCGGCAAGCGGGAGGCGGGCCGGATCCGCTGGGTCCTGGAGCACTCCTACCCCCAGCTCAACGATCTGGCGGGGCTGGCCGAGGCGGCCGGCGCCGGCTCGCTGACCGCGGAGAGCGCGGCGGCGGGGACCCAGGTGGCGATCTGGCGGCTGGCGGAAGGAGCCCGGGTCGAAGCCGCCGACCCGGCGGCGGAGAAGCTCGCCGACTACCTGCAACGGGAGGCCGGGCAGCTGCCCGAGCCGCCGGCCTCGCTCGGGCTGGACCCGGGCGGCGTGTCCGGGCCGGTCGGCACCCGGCTCGGCCCGGTGACCGTGCGGACCGGCGCGCGGAGCGTGTCCGTGGTCCCGGACGCGGCGGCCGTCGCGATGGGAGTGCGGGTGGTGGACGCCGAGGGGCGGCCGCTGGGATCCGCTGCCAACGGCACCCGGCTCTACTTCGAGGTGCCCGTGGGCACGCCCGACGGCACGGCCTCGGTCACCGTCCACGGCGCGACGAAGGTTCCCGTCGGGCGGGTCTTCACCAGCGGGGTGCCGGCCCAGGCGCAGATCGTGGCGGGTTCCAGCGAGTCGGCGGCCGCCGCCACGGCCACGGCGGTCTGGCCGGAGCCCCCGGCAGTCCAGGCCGTCACCGCGGAGGCGGGGCAGCAGACGGGCATCCAGCCCGCAGGCCAGATCGCGCAGACCACGCCGGATTCCCCGGACGAGGAGCGGCTGGCCTCCAGCGGCAGCTCGGCGGCCACCCCGGTCATCGCCTCCCTGGCGGTGGGGCTGGTGGTCCTGGGCGGCCTGGTGGTCCTCCTGCTCCGCAAGCGCCCCCTGGACGAGGAGGAGCACTAGTCGGTCTGTCCGTGGCCGGAGGCAGGACGGCCGGGTCGGTTCCGGTGCGGGGCTCGGGGTAGGGGCAGACCATGGCCGATCAAGAGTTGACCTGGCGCGGCGCGGTCGCGCGGTGGGACCGGGAGTTGTTCGACGTGGTGGCCCGGCGACACTGGCCGGGGGCCGACCGGGTGCTGCCCAGACTGGGGCGGGCCGCGAACCACGGGGTGCTGTGGGGCGTGGCCGCCGGCGCGCTCGTCGCGTTCGGATCCGCCCGGGCCCGCAAGGCCGCCCTGCGCGGGGCCGCCTCGCTGGCGCTGGCCTCCGCCACCATCAACACCGTCGGCAAATGGTCCGTACGCCGTCCGCGGCCGCTGCTGGACGGAGTACCCGCCGTGCGGCAGCTCGCGACGCAGCCGCAGACGACCTCCTTCCCGTCCGGGCACGCGGCGTCGGCCTTCGCCTTCACCGCAGGGCTGGCGCTGGAGTCCCCGGGCTGGGCCGCCGCGCTGGCCCCGGTGGCCGCCTCCGTGGCCTTCTCCCGGGTGTACACCGGGGTCCACTACCCCTCGGACGTGCTCGCCGGCGCGGCGCTCGGCGTGGCCGCGGGCCTCGTCGTGGACCGGCTGGCCCGCGACGCGAAGGAGGCCAGGATCGTCCCGGGTGCCGAGCGGCCCGCCGCCGGCGTGCCCGCGCTGCCCGACGGGGCCGGGCTCACCGTGGTGGTCAACACCACGTCCGGCACGGCCGCGGCCGCGCGCCTCGACCTGCTGCGCGACCGGCTCCCCCGGGCCGAGGTGATCGAGTGCGGGGGCCAGGAGCTCGCCGACGCACTGGAATCGGCGGCCTCCCGCGCCACCGTCCTCGGGGTCTGCGGCGGCGACGGCACCGTCAACGCGGCCGCCACCGCAGCCCTGCGCGCCGGGCTGCCGCTGGCCGTCTTCCCCGGCGGCAGCCTCAACCACTTCGCGATGGACCTCGGCCTCGGCGGAACCGAGGACACCTGCCGCGCCGTGGCCGAAGGTCATGCCGTCCACATCGGCGTGGGCCGTTTCACCCCCGGACCGGAGGGCGGCCGGCCTGGTTATTTCCTGAACAACTTCAGCATCGGCGCCTACCCGGAGCTGCTGCGCCACCGCCTGCGCTGGGCCCCGCGCATCGGCGGCGGCCCCGCCGCCCTGGTGGCGGCCTGGCGGGTACTGCGCGCCGAGCGCCCGGTGCGGCTGCGCCCGGCCGGGCGGCCCCGGAGCGTCTGGCTGCTCTTCGCGGGCAACGGCACCTACCACGGGACCGGCCCCACCCCCCGCCGCCGCGACAACCTGGGCGAGGGCCTGCTCGACGTACGGCTCGTCCACGGCGGCGGCCGCCCCGGCCCCCGCCTGCTCGCCGCCGCCCTGGCGGGACCGCTGACCCGCTCCCCGGTCCACGTGGCTACCCGCCTGCGCAGCCTGCGGATCGAGGACATCCCGCCCGGTACCCCGTTCGCGTACGACGGCGAGTACGCGCAGGCCCCGCCCGCCCTGGTCCTCGACTCCCTCCCCGACGCCCTGACCGTCTACCGCCCGCACACGTGACGGCGCCCCGCCAGGGGCCGCGACGGTCAGGGGGCGATCGCGGGGTGCCCGGCCGAATCGAGCCCCACGCCGAGATCGGCGCGCATCACGCCGCGCATCCGCTCCCACTGCTCCCACAGGCCGACGAAGTCCGTCCGTATGTCGTCGAACGAACCATCCGGATCAGGAGTGCCTTCTTCCAGGCACATGATCCGGCGGTAGGTCTCCGACAGGGTCTTCGTCATCGCGTCCAGCTCGACCAGGACGCCGGCGGAGGCGATCATCTGGGCCTCGGCGAACGCGGAGTGGTGGTCGCGCCGGGCTTCCTCGAGCACCTCCCGGGCCTCTGGCGTGACGGCGTCCTTGCGGACGTTCCACAAGAAGTTCAGCAGATGGGTCCGGTAGCGCCGGAGCGCTGCGTTCACGTTCATGTAGGCCTCGCGCCGGCGGGCCAGTTCGGCCACGTCCTGCTCACGGTGCCATTGCGCTTCCGCCACCCGCTGCTGCCGCTCGAACTGGTCCGCCTGGAGCCGGGCCATCATGCGCTGCGACAGGACGGATGCGATGAGGGTGCCCGTCACGCCCACGACGGCGGTGGCCAACCCGATGAGTGTGCTTCCCAACTGAACCCCCCGGTTGATCGTGCAGGTCACTGCAGGTCACTGCAGGTCACTTGCAGGTCACGTCAGCGGAATCCTGCCCGTGGCGGGGCGGCGGGGCGAGTGCCTTTCCGGCACGGCGGCGCCGCCTGCCGCGCCGGATCCGCCCCACGGGCTCAGCACCTGTCGCCGGCCCCCGCCACAGGCCCCTGGCCAGGGGCGCTGACCTACCCATTCGCCCGCAGGTATGGACGGCTGGCAAGATGGGGTGTATCTGCCCACCATCGATCTGCCGGACGGTTTCTCTTGGCTGAGTTCATCTACACCATGCGCAAGACGCGCAAGGCGCACGGCGACAAGGTGATTCTCGATGACGTCTTCTTGAACTTCCTGCCGGGCGCGAAGATCGGTGTGGTCGGCCCGAACGGCGCCGGTAAGTCCACCGTTCTGAAGATCATGGCGGGCCTGGAGCAGCCGTCCAACGGTGACGCCTTCCTGTCGCCCGGCTACACGGTCGGCATCCTCATGCAGGAGCCGAAGCTCGACGAGTCCAAGACCGTACTGGAGAACGTCCAGGACGGCGCCGCCGAGATCATGAGCAAGCTCAAGCGCTTCAACGAGGTCGCCGAGGAAATGGCGACCGACTACACCGACGCGCTCATGGACGAGATGGGCAAGCTCCAGGAGGTCCTGGACCACGCCAACGCCTGGGACCTCGACGCCCAGCTGGAGCAGGCCATGGACGCCCTGGGCTGCCCGCCCGGCGACTGGCCCGTCACCAACCTCTCCGGTGGCGAGAAGCGCCGCGTGGCGCTGTGCAAGCTGCTGATCGAGGCCCCGGACCTGCTCCTCCTCGACGAGCCCACCAACCACCTCGACGCCGAGTCGGTGAACTGGCTGGAGCAGCACCTTTCGCAGTACAAGGGCGCCGTCGTGGCCGTGACCCACGACCGGTACTTCCTGAACAACGTCGCCGAGTGGATCCTCGAGCTCGACCGCGGCCGTGCGCACCCGTACGAGGGCAACTACTCCACCTACCTGGAGAAGAAGGCCCAGCGCCTCAAGGTCGAGGGCCGCAAGGACGAGAAGCGCCAGAAGCGCCTCAAGGAAGAGCTGGAGTGGGTGCGGTCCAACGCCAAGGGGCGTCAGACCAAGTCCAAGGCCCGTCTCGCCCGCTACGAGGAGATGGCGGCCGAGGCCGACAAGATGCGGAAGCTGGACTTCGAGGAGATCCAGATCCCGCCGGGCCCGCGTCTGGGCTCGATCGTGGTCGAGGTCAACAACCTCTCCAAGGCGTTCGGCGACAAGGTCCTCATCGACGACCTGTCGTTCACGCTGCCGCGCAACGGCATCGTGGGCATCATCGGCCCGAACGGCGCCGGCAAGACCACGCTCTTCAAGATGATCCAGGGCCTGGAGACGCCGGACTCCGGCGCCATCAAGGTCGGCGACACCGTCAAGATCAGCTACGTCGACCAGACGCGCGCCAACATCGACCCCAAGAAGACCCTCTGGGCGGTCGTGTCGGACGAGCTGGACTACATCAACGTGGGCCAGGTCGAGATGCCGTCCCGCGCGTACGTCAGCGCCTTCGGCTTCAAGGGCCCGGACCAGCAGAAGCCGGCCGGCGTCCTGTCCGGTGGTGAGCGCAACCGCCTCAACCTGGCGCTGACGCTCAAGGAGGGCGGCAACCTGCTGCTCCTCGACGAGCCCACCAACGACCTCGACGTCGAGACCCTGTCCTCGCTCGAGAACGCGCTCCTCGAGTTCCCCGGTGCGGCCGTGGTCATCTCCCACGACCGCTGGTTCCTCGACCGGGTCGCCACGCACATCCTGGCGTACGAGGGCGAGTCGAAGTGGTACTGGTTCGAGGGCAACTTCGAGTCGTACGAGAAGAACAAGATCGAGCGTCTCGGCCCGGACGCGGCCCGTCCGCACCGTGCCACCTACAAGAAGCTCACCCGAGGCTGAGGCCCGCACGATGGCAAGACACCACTACCGGTGCCCCCTGCGCTGGTCGGACATGGACTCCTTCGGCCACGTGAACAACGTGGTCTTCCTCCGCTACCTGGAGGAGGCGAGGATCGACTTCATGTTCCGGCTGGCGCCGGGGGAGGGCAGCGAGTCCTTCACGGGCGGGTCCGTCGTGGCCCGTCACGAGATCGACTACAAGCTGCCCCTCGTGCACCGTCACGAGCCGGTGCTCATCGAGTCCTGGGTGACCCGGATAGGCGCCGCGTCCCTGACCATCGGCTACGAGGTCAAGGACGAGGCGACCGAGGACGCGCCCGAGAAGGTCTACGTGCGCGCCTCGACGGTGGTCGTGCCCTACAACCTCGCCGAGGGGCGGCCCCGCCGCATCACGGCCGAGGAGAAGCACTTCCTGCAGAAGTACCTCGACGAGCCGGGCACGCCGGCGGCCGGCTCGGAAGGACGCCTCGCGGCATGAACGAACGGCTGCACTTCGCCGACTCCGGGGAGGCGGCGGACCTCGCCGCCTTCCTGGGCCGGCTCGTGCACTACGACCGCGCCGCGGCCGTCCGGCTCCAGGCCGGCGGCGGCGCGGTCGCCGTCTTCGGGCGGCCGCCGTCCTTCGAGGTCCTGGCCATCCGCACGGTGCGGCTCGCCACCCCGCTGGCCACCCCGCTCGACCTGACCGTCTCGGCCGGGGAGTTCCTGGAATCGGTGGACGAGGCCGCCGCCGAGGCCACCGTGCCCGCGCCGGTCACCGGCCCGCCCTGGGCCGGGGTGCTCCCGCCCCGCGGTGGCTGGCGGCAGCTGCCCGGGCTGCCCGGGTCCGAGGAGATGCGGGCGGCCGTGGCGGGCGCCGTCGCCGAGTTCCGCGCCCGTGACGAGGCGCTGCCCGCGCAGCACCGGACGCGCTCCGAGCGCGACCGCATCGGCCGTGAGATCTGGTCCCGCACGCTGGGCGACACCGAGCTTCCGCTGCGCGCCGTGCACGCCGCGCAGTCCCTGGGCTTCCTGCGGCCCGTACGGTCCCCCGTGCCCGCCGCCGCCCCCGCGCCCCAGGACCCCGACCCGGTGGCCCTGCTCGCCGCCGGGAGCTGGCTGCGCCTGCGCACCCCGTACGGCTCCGTGGCCTTGCGCCGCCCCGGCAACACCGCCGGCCTGGGCGCCCTCCAGGTCCGGCCGGTCTGAGCCCGCGGCTGCCCTGCCTGCCTAGCCCGCCGTGTTGATCATCGACGCGGCGGCGTAGGTCAGGTACTTCCACAGCTGGGCCTCGTGCTCCGGGGCCAGACCCAGCTCGTCCACCGCGACCCTCATATGGCGCAGCCAGGCGTCGTGCGCCGCCGCGTCCACCTGGAACGGGGCGTGCCGCATCCGCAGCCGCGGATGTCCTCGGTGCTCGCTGTAGGTGGTCGGGCCGCCCCAGTACTGCATCAGGAACAGCGTGAACCGCTCCTCGGCCGGACCCAGGTCTTCCTCCGGGTACATCGGGCGCAGCAGCGGGTCCTCCGCGACCCCCTGGTAGAAGCGCCGGACGAGACGGCGGAAGGTCTCCTCGCCGCCCACCTGCTCGTAAAAGGTCTGCTCCTGAAGCGTGCCCCGCGGAATCTCATTCACCCGACCATCGTCTCAGACGCCCGGACGGAGGACCGGGGTCCTAGGACCCTCCACGGGACCGCCCCCATTCACCGCATTCACCCGCATTCGCCCCCGGGGGCCGGCAGCAGGACAGTGGAGGCATGGGTGCACACACCGCACGCACCACCGGGGTGCGGGATCTGCGCGAGACCGCGCACGCCGCCCAGGTGCGGGAGCTGACCGCCGCCGGGGTACTGGAGGATCCTGCCTGGCGGGCGGCCTTCGCCGCCGTGCCGCGGCACGTCTTCGTCCCCTATTTCTGGACCGGCCGCGGAGCCGGCCACGAGCGCCTCTGGGCGCAGGACCCCGATCCCGAGCAGCGGGCCCGCTGGCTGCGCGGGGTCTATGCCGACACCCCGCTCGCGACCCGGCTGCGCGACGGCCAACTGGTCTCCTCCAGCAGCCAGCCCTCCCTGATGGCGAAGATGCTCCACGCGCTGGAGGTGCGCGACGGCGACAACGTGCTGGAGATCGGCGCCGGCACCGGATACAACGCGGCCCTGCTCTGCCACCGGCTCGGCGACGACCTCGTCACCACCGTGGACCTGGACGAGGAGATCACCGAGTCCGCGCGGACGCACCTGGCCGAGCTCGGCTACCACCCGGTGGTGGTCACCGGGGACGGGGCGCGCGGCTGCCCCGCGCGGGCCCCGTTCGACCGGATCCTGGTGACGTGCACGCTGCCGATGGTGCCGCACGCCTGGACGGCCCAGTGCCGGCCCGGGGCACGGATCCTGGCCCCGCTGTCCACAGGGCTGATCGCCCTCACGGTCCGCGACGCCGACTTCGCCGAGGGCCGCTTCCTGCACACCCCGGCGTACTTCGTCCCGCTGCGCGGGGCCACGGCGGCGCCGCCGCGGGATCCGGCCGCCGGGGTGGCGCACGGGCTCCCGTACGAACTGGTGGAGAACGAGCGCTTCCAGTTCATGCTCGTGCTGACGGACGGGGTCCTGCACCCGCGGGAGGCCCTGGACCTGTGGCGACGCGAGGACCGGCCGGCCCGCGAGCGCTTCGGGGTCACCGTCAGCGGCGACGGCCAGTGGGCGTGGCTCGACGACCCCCAGGGCCCGTACGTCTGGCCTCTGGGGGACACCCGCGACTGAACCGCGAACCGGCTAGCCCCGGCGGACGGTGATCGTGGTCCAGGCGCCGACGTGCACGCGGTCGCCGTCGGCGAGCGGGACCGGGACGAAGGGCTGGATCGGCTCCTCGCCGCCGTTGATCGTGGTGCCGTTGGTGGAGTTCTGGTCCACCACCGCCCAGCTGAGGTCGGGCTGCTGGACCAGGACCGCGTGCTGGTGGGAGACACCCGGGTCCTCCGGGGGCACCGACAGGTCGATGTCGGGGGACTCGCCCGTGGAGGCGCGGCGGCGGCCGATGGTGATCTGGCTGCCGACGAGCGGCAGGTGCTGCTCCGGGGAGTACGCGGGCAGGTTGAGCCCGGCCGCCTCGGGGCCGCTGCGCTGCATCATCGCCGTGAAGTACGAGCGGTCGGGGCCGATCGTCGCGGTCCAGGAGCCGCCCTGCGGCGCGAAGGACTGGTGCTGCTGCTGGGGCTGCTGCTGAGGCGGCTGGTACTGCTGCGGGGGCTGGTGCTGGTACTCCTGCTGGTACTCCTGCTGGTACTCGCGCTGGGGCGGCGGGGGCTGCTGCTGGTACTGCGGCTGCGGCTGCGGCTCGTGCGCCGGAGGCGGCAGCAGCCAGTCGTCCTCGCGCTGGAGCGGCTCGGCCGGCCGGTTGACCCGGGAGGGCCGCGAGCCCTGGTACTCGAAGTGGTCCTGGGCGTACACGGGCGGCGGAGGCGAGGCGGGGGGCGCGGGGGCGGCCCCCGCGGACCCTGCTGCACCGGCGTCCGGGGCGCTCGGCGTGTACGAAGTCGCCGTGCGCGTCAGGAAGTTGTACCGGCACTCCTCACAGAACGGGGCCATGGCCTCGCGCGGGGTACGGCACTGCGGGCAGAGCTCGGCCTGGGCCGTCGGCTCACCGGTGGTCGGGGGGTAGCCGTAGCCGTAGGAAGGCGCCGCAGGGGGGCCTCCGGGGGCAGCCATGCGGTGGCCGCAGACCTCGCACCAGTCGTCGGAGGCGGACTGGTGCCCGTTCGGGCAGGTCGGCATGGCGGCGCTTCCCCCTTCTTCTCCCTGCGTCATCGCGTCAGGTCTTCTCAGGTCTTCTTCACTCGGACGGTCTGCGTCGAACGCGTTTCAAGAGTCATCTCGTCGGCGTCGGCGACCTTCGCTTTCAGCCGCACAGTACCCGCCGCGGCGTCCACGACGTCCACCACCTTCGCCAGGAGCTTCGCGGTGTCGGCGTTTCCCGAGGCGCTCGCCAGCTGCACGGCGCGCCCGAGCTTGGCCGTGGCCCCGCCCACATCGCCCAGTTTGCGGGCTTCCAGGCCCTGCTGGATAGCCTGCGCGAGCTCTGCCTGACCGGTGTAGTGCGCGACCTGCGGGTTGATGGCGGTGGAAGCGGCCAGATCGTCCGTCCACACGGCCCGCACCAGCCCCTGGGCGAGGACGGCGGCCGGCTCGCCCGCCGCTCCCGGCAGGACGAGCGAGGCGCGGGCGGCCAGCATCTCCTGGCCCACGCCGGCACTCGGGACGCGGACGCACACGTGGTACTCGCGGGACTCGTCGCCCCAGGAGCCCGTCGGGTAGTCGCCGGCGCGCGGGCCGGCCTCGCTGCGGCGGGCGGTCAGGTCCTGGACGGCGGGCGCGACCTGCTTGACGTACTGGATCTCCGCCCCGACCGGGGTCCACAGGCGCAGGGCGACGTCCGCGACCTCCTTGCCCATGACGTTCTCCATCATGCGCGTGAAGTCCTCGGCGAGGTGGGCCGGGTCGGCCACGATGTCGGCGGAGCCGAGCAGCGCGCTCGCGATGCCGGTGACCTCCTTGACCTCCCAGTCGGTGCCCACCCCGCGGGCGTCGCAGGTGAAGCGGCCCGCGCAGGCGTCGAGGGCGGCGCGCAGCCGGGCCGGGTCCTCGTGTTCGTTGCGGCCGTCGGTGAGCAGGATGCCGTGCCGTATGGCGGCCGGGGACTGCCGCAGCAGCCCGTCGGCCAGCCACAGCCAGGTGCCGATGGCGGTGCCGCCGCCGGAGCTGAGCCCGCGCAGGGCCTCCTTGGCCTGGGCGCGGGTCACCGGGTCGGCGACGGCGAGGCGGCCCTGGCCCGGATACACCTCCTTGGCCGTGTGCGTGCCGGCGATCACGGCGAACGAGGTGCCGTCGCGCAGGGTGTCGACGGCCGCCGCCGTGGCCTCGCGGGCGCCGCGCATCTTCTCCGGCGGGTACTCCATGGAGCCCGAGCAGTCGACCATGATCACGACGGCTGCCGCGCCCCGGGCGGCCGGCACGCGGGTCGCGGTGGCCCCGCCGGTGGAGGTGACCGTGACGATGGCGTGGACGTCCCGCCCGCCCTGCGGGAGGAACTCGTTCTGGTACACCTCCACGCTGAAGCGCGGGGCGCTGGGCTTGGCGAAGTTCGCCATCGATGAGGCTCCTCAGGGCTCGGACAGGCGAGTCGGGAGGGTCGGGCGGGTCAGGCCCGGGGAGACGCTTCCGCTTCCGGTTCCGCTTCCGGGGCCTGCTCCGGTCCCGGTCCCGGTCCCGGTCCGGGGTCCGGTTCGGGCTGGGCGGCGAACGGCACGACGGCGACGGTGACGTTGTCGTGGCCGCCGCCGTCCAGGGCGTGCCCCACCAGGACCTGCGCACTGTGCAGGGGTCTGACGGCGGCGTCCGGCGGCAGCACCTGGGCCATGTCCCGGGCGGCCTCCGCGTAGTTCCACAGGCCGTCGGTGCAGACGACGACCACGCCTGGGTGGTCCGGCTTGAAGACGGCGGTGTGCGGTTCGAGGTCGTACGCGTCGGCCCCGAGCCAGCCGGTGATGGCGTGGGCCCGGGCGTCGGCGTAGGCCTCGGCCTCGCCCATCAGCCCGGCCGCGACCATCTGCGCGGCCCAGGAGTCGTCCTCGGTGAGCCGGCGGGGCAGGGCGGTCCGGTCGTCCGGGACCCAGTAGGCACGGCTGTCGCCCACCCAGCCGATGGTGAGCAGGCCGCCGCTGACCACGGCGCCGACCAGGGTGCAGGCGGGGGCGTTCTGCGCGCCGGGCACCTGCGGGGCCAGCGCGTTGACCGCCGCCGCGGCGGCCAGGATCGCCTCGTGCATGGCCTCCTGGGGGCGGGCGCCGCGGGGGAGCGCGTCGAGCAGTGACTCGTTGGCCGCGGCGGCCGCCGCGGCCGATGCCTCGTCGGGGCGGCTCGCGGAGGAGACGCCGTCGCAGACGATGGCCACGGTGGCGGCGGAGCCGTCGGGCAGGGCGGTGGCCGCGACCGCGAACGCGTCCTCGTTGCGGTGGTGGCGCAGCCCCCGGTCGCTGACGGCGGCCACGCTGCCGAGCTCCTCCTCCAGGTGGTCGCGCTCCCGCGGCTGGGCGTGCCCGCAGTGCTCGCAGTAGCCGTCGGTGTCGACGTACCCGGTCCGGCAGGCGACGCAGGTCTTCCCGCCGGTCCCCTGCGGGGCCCCGGCCGGGGCGGCGTGCTCGGGGCCGGGGGTCTCGTACGGGGCTTCGCCCGTGCCCCAGGGGGTTCCCTCCGGCGGGGTGCCGGCACCGGCGGGCTGGTCGTACCGGGTCTGCGGGCCGTCGGCCCCGGCGCCGTACGGGTGTTCCGCCGCGGCGCCCCACGGGGTTCCCTCGGCAGGAGTGGCGGAGCCGTGCGGGTCCTCGTGGCCGGCGGCCGCGTACGGGGCTCCGGCCGAGCGCGGCTGCGGCTCAGGGCCGGGCTCGGGATCAGGCTCGGGATCCGGCTCGGGCTCCGGCTCCGCCTCCGGCCCGGATTCCGCCGGGGCGAGCGCCCGGCCGGCGGGGTCGTCGACCAGGGTCGGCGCGGCCGTCGCGCTGCTGCCCCAGCCGGGTGCGGGCGCGGCTGCGCCGTAGCCCGGGGAGGAGCCGCTCGGCGGTGCCGTCGGGAGGGAGACGGTCGGATGGTCCGTCTCCGGTGCGGGGCGTCCTGCCCCGGACTCCGTCCGGGAGGACCCCCACGGCACGGAGGTTTCGCTTCCGAGCGGAGGCGGGGGCGGGGCCGGATGACCGCCGGCCGGGGCAGTGGGGAGAACCGGAGCGGCAGCGGAGACGGCGTAGCCGCAGACGCCGCAGAAACGGTCACCCTCCTCGAGGGGTTCCGCGCAGCTGGGGCAGCCCGACAGCCGATGCATCGACATCACTCACACCCACGTCCGGGGACGGAAACGGTTTGCCCGCTCCACCAGTTCGATCCTCTCCTCGCCCCGCTGTGCCAGCCGTGCGAGCACGCGGTACGAGCGCTCCAGTCCGAAGCGCAGTCCCCGTTCGTCCAGTTGACTGCCGAGCAGCGAGGCGGTGCCGGGGTCGGAACCCCGGCTACCCGACAGTACCCAGTCGAGGGCCGAGCCCAGAACTTCCGTCGTGAGCCGCTCGTGGCGCTCCGGATCCAGGCCGAACCGCCGCAGCGCCTCCACCTGCCCGGCGGCCGCCGCCAGATCGGCCAGCAGGGGCTCCTGCGGGGACCGGTCGCGCAGACGTGCGCGTACGGCGGCCACCCGGGCGGCGGTGTAGTGGATGGAGGCCTCGGGTACGGACTCCAGCGTGCGCACGGCCCCGGCCCGGTCGCCCGCGGCGAGCTGGACGCGGGCCAGCCCGAAGGCGGCGCTCACGAAGCCGGGGTCGGTGATCCAGACGAGGCGGTAGTACTCGGCGGCGTTGTCCAGCTGGCCCAGGACCTCCGCGCACAGCCCCAGCGCCAGCTTCGGCGCGGGCTCGCCCGGGAAGGCGTCGTAGATCGCGTCGAAGGACAGGGCCGCGATCTCGTCCTGCCCGCAGGCCAGCGAGGCGACGCCGCGGGCCCACACCACCCGCCAGTCGTCGGGGTGCCGCGCCTCCAGCTCCGTCAGGGTGCGGCCGGCCGCGGCCAGTTCGCCGAGCTCGAGCCGGGCCCGCAGCTCCCGCAGCCGCAGCTCGGCCGAATCGGCGGGCGCCGCGCCGAGGGCCCCCAGGAGGTCGCCGGGTGCGGAGGCCAGCAGGCCGGCCAGGAAACCGGCGTTGGGGTCGGCCGGATCCACCAGCGGTACGGGCAGCGCCAGCGCGGTGTCGCGCCGGGCCGCCCCGGCGGGGGACACGGCTGCGATCCCCGCGCTCGTCGCGGGAGCCGACGGCATCGACGGCATCGACGGCATCGAGGGCATCGGCGGGGCCGCCGGGGCAGCGGTCGCGTGCCGGGGCCCCGGCACCGCCGCGCCCGACACGTGCGTGGCACTGGTCCCGATCCCCGCCACGGCCCCCGTGTGCCCCGAGGGGCCGGGGGCCCCGGCTGCCGTCGCCGCCGGCGTGTGGGCTCCTGCGTGCCCGTGCAGCGGGATGCTGCCGGAGGAATGCGGACCGGTACCGGGCGGCTGGGCCCCGGCCGCGAGCGGGGCCGCGAGTGGACCCGCCCCTGCCGGCCCGCCGGTTGCCGCGGGCAGCGGGATGCCGCCCGGCGGGGTGATGCCGCCCGGCGGGGTGGCGGTCCCCGGCGGTGTGGCGGCGCGGCCGCGAAGGCCGAGCAGTCCGCCGCCCCGGCGGGAGGCGAGCGGTCGCAGGCCCAGGCGGGACACGGCCGGGTCTGCCGTGTCCGCGAAGAGCCGGGTGTCCGGGACCCGGGTCTCCGGGCCGAACAGCGTGGACAGCTGCGGCCGCGGCCGGCCCGTCTGGAGGGCGACGACCTCCCGCAGCACGCCCGTCAGCTGGTCCGCCATCTCCTGCGCGGAGGCGAACCGCCGCCCGGGATCCGGATCGGTGGCCCGGACGAGCAGCCGGTAGAAGGACTCGTACCGCCGGAACACCTCGATGTGCTCCGGGTCGGGCAGCGAGTCCGCGAACACATTGGTGTAGCCCTGGAAGTCGAAGGTCAGGACGGCCAGGGTGCGCGCCACCGTGTACAGGTCGGAGGCGACCGAGGGGCCCAGCTCGGCGACTTCCGGGGCCTGGTAGCCCACCGTGCCGTAGATGGCCGACTCCTCGTCGTCCATCCGCCGTACCGCGCCCATGTCGATCAGCTTCAGCTGGTCCTGCTGCTGGATGGCGTTGTCGACCTTGAAGTCGCAGTACAGGAGGTTCCTGCTGTGGAGGTGGCCGAGCGCCTCCAGCGCCTCGATCCCGTACGCGCAGGCCTGCTCCACCGGCAGCGGATCGCGCCGCCCGTCCGGCCGGCGCCGCTCGTTGGCGATCTCCTTCAGGGATTTGCCGCCCACGTACTCCATGACGATGTAGCCGTCCAGCGAACCGGTCCGCTGGTCCAGGTGCTCCACGAAGTTGTAGATCCGCACGATGTTGGAGTGCTCGATCTCCGCGAGGAAGCGCCGCTCCGATATCGCGGCGGCCATCGCGTCCACGTCCCCGGTGTCCAGCAGGCCCTTGAGCACCACCCACCGGTCCGACACCGCCCGGTCCACCGCCAGGTACACCCAGCCGAGCCCGCCGTGCGCGAGACAGCCGGCCACCTCGTACTGGCCGTGCACGACCTCGCCCGCGCGCAGCTTGGGCACGAAGGAGTACGGGTGCCCGCACTTGGTGCAGAACCCTTCCGTCCGCCCGGGCCGGTCACCGCGGGCGCGGCCCACCGGGGCCCCGCAGTCCGCGCGCGAGCAGAACCGCTTGCGCTCCGGAACCTCCGGGTTCTCCAGGACCGCCGCCGAAGGATCCGGACGCGGCACTTCCGGTACGTTGACCAGCCCGGCGCCGAGCCGTCCCCGCCCCGAGGACGAGGGCGCCGATCCCGAACTGCGCACCGACACCGACTGGGTGGACGCGGGGCCCGAAAGGGAGCGCGAGAGCCGCCCGGACACGGAGCGGCGGGACGACGAGGAACGGGATGAGCGCGCCGATGCCGAGGCCCGCGCCGAACCGTGCGAACCGTGCGAGCCCTGCGAGCCCGCCGATCCCCGGGAACCGCCCGACCCGCCCGATCCGCCCGAGCCCAGCGCCGCGCCGCGTGCCGCGCTCGTCATGCCCGTCGGCGCAGACACCAGTTCCTCGGCGCCGGCCGCGACCGCACCGGCCGGCGCCAGCCCGCAGGTGTCGCAGTACAGCTCGCCCGCGCCCATGTCCTCGTACGTCCCCGGGCAGCCGGGCCGCACGCACGCCGTTCCGATCAGGCTCATGCGCCCTCCTTCCCGGGAGCCCCCGTGCCCCGCAACGCCTCGGCCGCGGCCTGCTGGTAGCGCAGGACGGCCTGCTCGGCGGCCCGCAGGTCGCAGGGCGCGCTCCACAGCATCCGCCGGGCCGTGTCGTACCGCTCGATCAGCAGCGGGTCCTCCGCCAGCCCGTGCCGGGCCACCTTCGCCTTGTAGGCGTCGAGCCGCCCGCGCAGCTCGGCCCGCACCGCGAGCGGCGCCGTCACCGCGGTCAACGATTCACGGGCCCGGCGCAGTTCCTCCTCGGCCCGTTCCTCCAGGGACTCCAGCAGCGGGGAGAGCCGGTGCCAGCGCGCGTGGCGGCGGTGCTCGGCCGCCGCCGCGAGCTGCTCCTGCAGCACCGTCGGCGGGCCGCTCACCGCGGGCACCTCCGACGCGGCGATCTTCGCCAGTACCTCGCCGCGCGCCGTCCGCGCCTCCGCCAGGGTCCGGTCGGCCCGCGAGAGCACGTCCCGCAGGCTGATCAGCCGCTGCTCGGCGTCCTGCCGTACGTCCAGGACGGCCTCGACCTCCCGGCGTACGTCCTCCAGCGCGAGCGCGGCCCGGTCGTAGCGCCCGGTGTCCGGGCGGCCGCCGCCGGGCGCGGAACTCCCCGCCGCCGGGACCCAGAACGCCAGCGGATCCGCGATCACCTCGGCCCGCAGCGCCGCAAGCTCGGCGGTGATGGCCTCCAGGTCGTCGCCCGAGGGGTGCTCTCCCGGGCGCACCCCCACGGAGTGGGCCAGCGCGCGGGTGCGGTGCAGCTCGGCGGCGAGCAGGTCGATCCGGGCGGGCAGCGCCGACCACACCGCGTCGGCGGCGACCACCACGTCCAGGGAGCTCGCGTACAGCTCGTTCATCCGGGCCACGAGCTCGGCGAGCGAGAACCGCTCCGCCAGCCCGGCGCCCTCCACGGCGGCCCCCGCGATCAGCACCCCGGGCCCGCGCAGCCGCTCGGTCAGCTCGACCAGGTCGTCGCGGTTCGGCCAGCGCCGCCGCTCGCGGATCTCGCGGGCGGCGGCCAGGGCCCCGCTGTAGGCGTCGAAGTACGTCCACAGCCGGGTGATGTCGGCGTCGGCGGCCGCCCACCGCTCCTTGGTGACCCCGGTCAGCGAGGCGCCCTCCAGCAGCCGGCGCCCGGCGTGGTCCTGGAGGGCCAGCAGCGAGGTCTCGACGGCCTCGTGCTCCGCGCCCAGCCGGGCCAGCGCACGGTCGACCCCGTCCCGGTCCATCACTGCCGACGACCACGACTCCAACGACTGTGCCTCCGCTTCCGTGTCCGACTCCGTGCCCGCCACCGGCCTCACCCGTCCCGGTACTTGGGTGCGGGCGGCGCGGTCACGCCGGGCAGCACGGGTTGCAGGTGCTTCAGGTACGACTTCATCCAGGGGCTCTCATTGCCGCCCGAACGGTACTCCTCCAGCACCTTGTTGACCCGGCGCACCAGGTCGGAGGCGTCCTTGTTCATCGCCACGCCGTAGAACTCGCGGGTGAACGGCGAGCCGACCAGCCGCACCGACGGGTCCTGCGCCGCCTGGCCGGCGGCGAGCGCGTTGTCCGTGACGATGCCGTCCACCTCGCCCAGCTGGAGCCGGACCAGGCAGTCCAGCTGGTTGGGCACGGTGACCGGCACGGAGCCGTACGACTGGACCTTCAGGGTGGCCTCGGCCGTGGAACCCGCGGCGAAGCAGATCCGCTTGTCCTTCAGCGAGGTGTCGTAGCCGGTGATCGCCGAGCCCTTGGGGGCCAGCACCTGCTGCCCGGCCTCGAAGTAGGCCGTCGAGAAGGCGACCTCCTCCAGCCGCTTGCAGTTGATGGTCATGGTCCGCACGACGATGTCGACGCGGCCCTCCTGGAGCGCGGGGATGCGCTGACTGGTCGGAATGGCCCGGTAGATGACCGCGTTCGGGTCGCCCAGGATGTCCTTGGCGATGGCCTTCACCAGGTCGATGTCGAAGCCGTCGAGCCCGCCGCCCTCCTCGGCCTGGTTGCGGTAGCCCCAGCGGAAGCTGTTCTGGTCCACGCCCGCGACGAGCTTGCCCGCCGCCTTGATCCGCGCGATCGCCGCGCCGTCCAGACCGGACGGGCGCAGGCTGGCCTCAGGGTCCTGGCAGGTGTCGGCGGGCGTTGCGGGCGCGGCCGGGGCCGCCGCCATCGACGCGGGCCCGCGGACCGCCGCCGTACCGCCGCCGCCCGGCGTCGCCCGGGCCAGCGGCAGCAGCACGGTCGCGGCGGTCACCGCGCAGGCCACCGCCATCGCGCTCACCCCGCCCCAGCCGCGCAGCCGGCGCGCCGGCCACCGCAGCCGTGACGCCGCACCCGGGCGGTTCGCGCCGCCCTCGCACGCCCCGGCGGCTCCGGAGACCCCGGAAGCCCCGGCGGCCCCGGAATCCCCGGAGGCCCGCATCGCTCGTGTCCGCATCGCTCTCACCTGTACTCCGAAAGCCTGCGCCCGATGCCGAGCAGCGCCGCCGCCGCGCCGATCACGGCGAGGACCGCCGTCCCGGTCAGCAGGCCGCCCAGCGCGCCGAGCCCGTCCCGGGCGGCACGGGTGAACTCCCGCTGCTCGTGGGCGACGGCCTGCTCCAGGGAGGCGTCCACCGTGTCGAACGCGGCTCCGCTGCTGTCCTTGTGGTCCTTGTCCCCGACGACCTGGGCCAGCGCGGCCTCGTAGTCCCCCTTCAAGTCCGCCTCCCGGGCCGCCGTGTGCCGCTGCTTCCACAGTTCCACACCGTCGGCGGCGCGGCTCACGGGCCCCCGGCCGGCCTCGTCGTCCGCCAGCCGCAGCGCCCGCGCCAGCCCGGCGTCCAGCTCCTTCATGTTCGTCGTGAAGTCCACGTCGTACTTGTCGGACTTCGTGTCCGCGGCCAGGACGGCGCCGCGCGCGATCAGTGTCAGGTTCTCCCCGGCCCGCGCCTGGAGGGAGGCGATCCGCGCGTCGTTGAGCACCTTCAGCGACTCCTGCCCCTGCGCGCGGGCCTCGCTCAGCGACGCCCGCGCCACCGTGTGCCCCACGGCCAGCCACAGCAGCACCACCACGGACGCGGCCGTCGCCGCCAGCAGCCCGTGGTTGAAGACCCGGTTCGTCCGCCGGTAGGTGCGCCGCTGCGTCCACACCAGGGCGGCCAGCGCGACCAGGCCCGCGGCGAGCGAGGCCAGCGGCCAGGCCCGGGCGTCGTCGTGGTCCGCGTAGAGCCGGGCCGTCTCCGCCTCGTACAGCCGCTGCGCGGCCGGCAGCAGCTGGGTGGTCATCTGCTCGTTCGCGTACCGGAGATAGGCGCCGCCCAGCGGGAGGCCCTGCCGGTTGGCGGCACGGGCCTGCTCGATCAGGCCGGTGTAGCGCGGCAGCTGCTCGCTGAGCAGGGTGATCTGGGCGCGGGAGTCCTGGCTGCCGCCGGTGTTGGCGGCCGCGCTGACCAGCAGCCGGGAGGCGTGGGCGATGTCCCTTTCGTACCGCAGGCGGACCTCGCGCTCCTCCGTGGCACCCAGCAGAAAGCCGCTGGAGGAGGCCGTGTCGGCGTCCGCGAGGGAGCGGTAGATGCTCGCCGCGTCCGCGCTCAGCGGCTGGCTGCGGCCCACGACGTGCTCCGCGGCGCTGCTCCGGCCGGAAACCTCCCACAGGCCGACCGAGCCGAACAGCACGATCAGGGCGGCCAGTACGGCGCCGATGATCCGCAGCCGGCCGGGCTCGGTGGTGGCCGCGCGGCGCAGCTCCTCCACGCCTTCGGCCCAGGCGGTTCTCCGCCCGGGCGGTGCACCGGGCGCCGCCGGCGCCCCGGCGGGGGGCACGGCGCTGCCGCCCCCGGGCGCGGGCGCGCGTGAAGTGATGGCCACCGTGACCTCCCCCTTGGTCCTTGCTCCGCAGCAGTATGGCCGCATCGACGGCCGGCCACACCACCCGGTGCCGGATCTTGGGAGGTTTGACCCGCGGCCGCCCCCGCCGCCCTTCCCCGTGAATACGTCCGTACGACCGCCACGGTTCCAGACCGGCCGGCCCGCGGGGCCGGTTCACCTGAAATGGGCACGCAGCTTCGCGCGGGCGCCGTCCGGGGACCCGAGGGCGTCCAGCCCCAGCAGTCCGGCCCCCAGCACCGGAGGCGCCGTCACCACCGACACCCGGGCGTGCGGTGCCCGTCCGGCCAGTCCCGCCGCGATCCGGTCGCCCAGCTGCGGATGCCGGGCGGCCAGCACGCTGCCGCCGAGCACCACCGGAACCTCCTGGCCGAGCAGGTCCAGGCGGGCCAGCGCCACCGCCGCCATGGCCACGACCTCGTCCGCCTGCCGGTGCACCAGCGACACGGCCACCGGGTCCCCGGCGGCCGCGACCTCGAACAGCAGCGGGACCAGCTCGTGCCGCCGCCCGCCCGGGATCCGGCCCAGGTGCAGCGACTCGATCAGCGCGTACATGGAGTCCTGTCCGAAGTGCGCCGGCAGCACCCGGGCCAGCTCGGTCGGCCCGCCCCGGCCGTCCTCGGCCCGGGCCGCCCACCACAGGGCCTCCTCGGCCAGTCCGCCCCCGCCGCCCCAGTCGCCGGAGATCCGGCCGACCGCCGGGAAGCGCGCCGTCCGCCCGTCCGGGGCCATCCCGACGCAGTTGATGCCCGCCCCGCACACCACCGCGACGCCGCACGGCTCGGCGTCCGCCGGCAGTCCGGCGCGCAGCAGCGCGAAGGTGTCGTTGTGCACCGCCGTGGAGCGGCCCCAGTTCCTGCCCCGGATCTCGGACGCCAGGGCCCGCTCCTCCACCGGGAAATCGGCGTTGGCCAGGCAGGCCGACACGTGCTCGGCGCAGGGTCCGTCCGTCGCGCGGGGGTCCAGTCCCGCGTCGGCCATCGCCTCCGCCAGCACGTCGACGGCCGCGGCGACTCCCGTACGGAACGGCTGGAAGCCCCCGGCCTGACCGGAGCGCAGCACCGAGCCGTCCGGTCCCAGGAGCGCCACGTCCGTCTTGCTGTTGCCCGCGTCGACGGCCAGCACCGCCGCGGGCCGGGGCCGTGGCCGGCTCACGCCCATGCCAGGTGCTCCTTGTTGTGCGCGAGGAGCCGGTCCGTCAGCCCCGCGGCACGGTCGAACTGACCCACCAGGGGGTGGGCCAGCAGCGCCCGGAAGACGCGCTCGCGGCCACCGCGCAGCGCCGCGTCCAGCGCGAGGTCCTCGTACGCCGTCACGTGCGAGATCAGCCCGGCGTAGAGCGGGTCGAGGGCCGGTACGGCGAGCGGCCGCGGCCCCGCGCCGTCGACCCGTGCCTGCACCTCGACGACCGCGTCGTCCGGCAGGAAGGGCAGCGTGCCGCGGTTGAGGGTGTTGACCACCTGGACGGCCGGTCCGCCGCCGCTGCCGTCGCCCAGCAGCGAGGCCGCCAGGTCGACGGCCGCCTCCGAGTAGAAGGCCCCGCCGCGCCGGGCGAGCAGCGCGGGCTTCTCGTCCAGCGCGGGGTCCCCGTACAGGGCGAGCAGTTCCCGCTCCATCGCGGCGACCTCGGCCGCCCGCGAGGGCTTGGCCGCCAGCTCGCGCACGACCTCGTCGTGCGCGTAGAAGTACCGCAGGTAGTAGGACGGTACGACGCCCAGCCGGTCCAGGACGGCACGCGGCAGGTGGAGGTCCCCGGCGACGGCCTCCCCGTGCTCGGCGAGCAGCCGCGGCAGCAGGTCCTCGCCCTCCGGGCCGCCGCGGCGCACCCCCAGTTCCCAGGTGAGGTGGTTGAGCCCCACGTGGTCCAGGTGGATGTCGGCCGGTGCCAGGTCCAGCAGGGCCGCGAACTTCCGCTGGAAGCCGATCGCGACGTTGCACAGCCCGACGGCCTTGTGGCCGGCCTGGAGCAGGGCCCTGGTGACGATGCCGACCGGGTTGGTGAAGTCGATGATCCAGGCGTCCGGGCTGGCCCGCCGGACCCGCTCGGCGATGTCGAGGACCACCGGGACGGTGCGCAGTGCCTTGGCGAGCCCGCCGGCGCCCGTGGTCTCCTGCCCGACGCAGCCGCACTCCAGCGGCCAGGTCTCGTCCTGGAGCCGGGCGGCCTGGCCGCCGATGCGCAGCTGGAGGAGGACGGCGTCGGCGCCCGCCACCCCGGCGTCGAGGTCGGAGGTGGTGGTGATCAGCCCCGGGTGCCCCTGCCGGGCGAAGATGCGCCGGGCCAGGCCGCCGATCAGCTCCAGCCGTTCGGTGGCGGGGTCGACCAGCACCAGCTCGGTGACGGGCAGGGTGTCGCGCAGCCGCGCGAAGCCGTCGATCAGCTCGGGGGTGTAGGTGGAACCGCCGCCCACCACTGCGAGTTTCATGCCTAGCCTTTCACTCCGGTCAGGGTGACTCCCTCGACGAACGCCTTCTGGGCGAAGAAGAAGAGGACGATCACCGGGGCCATGACCATCACGGTCGCGGCCATGGTCAGGTTCCAGTTCGTGTGGTGCGCTCCCTTGAAGGACTCCAGCCCGTAACTGAGGGTCCACGCGGCCGGATTGTCGGAGGCGTAGATCTGCGGGCCGAAGTAGTCGTTCCACAGGGAGAAGAACGAGAACAGGGCGACCGCGGCGATGCCCGGCTTCGCCATCGGCAGCACGACCCGCAGCAGGGCGCGCAGCTCGCCGCAGCCGTCGACGCGGGCCGCGTCCAGGTACTCGTCGGGGATGGTCAGCAGGAACTGCCGGAGGAGGAAGACGGAGAAGGCGTCGCCGAAGGCCAGCGGGATGATCAGCGGCCACAGGGTGCCCGAGAGGTCGAGCTGCTGGGCCCAGAAGAGGTACATCGGGATGATCACGACCTGGGGCGGCAGCATCATCATGGCGATGACCAGCAGCAGTGAGATCCGCCGGCCGCGGAAGCGGAACGTGGCGAGCGCGTAGGCCACCGGGATCGAGGACGCCACGGTCAGCAGCGTGCCCACACCGGCGTACAGCAGGGTGTTGCGCCACCAGGTCAGGAAGCCGGGGGTGTCCCACACCTTCGTGTAGTTCTCCCAGACCCAGGTGTCGGGCACCAGGTCGCGGGTGAGCGCCTGCTGATCGGTCATCAGCGAGGTCAGGAACACGAAGACGAAGGGCAGGACGAAGAACAGGGCGGCGGCGATCGCGAGCGAGTGCACGGCGACCCACTGGAGCACGGCGGCGCGCCGGTGCGCGGGCGTCATCGGTCCCCCCCTCCGATCAGGCCGCCGCGGCGGCGCATCAACAGGGCCGTGAAGGCCATGCAGAGGGTGAACAGGACGAGGGCGAGCACACAGGCGGCGCCGTAGTCGAAGCGCTGGAAGCCGACGTTGTAGACGATCTGCGGCAAGGTGAGCGTGGACTTGTCGGGGTAGCCCGGCTCGAACTGCTGGCCGGAGCCGCCGATCACGCCGGCCGCCACCTTCCCCGCGACCAGGGGCTGGGTGTAGTACTGCATCGCCTGGATCACGCCGGTCACCACGGCGAACAGGATGATCGGCGAGATGTTCGGCAGGGTGATGTGGCGCAGCCGCTGCCAGGCCCCGGCGCCGTCCAGCTCGGCCGCCTCGTACTGCTCCTTCGGTACGTCGAGCAGCGCGGCCATGAAGATCACCATCAGGTCGCCGACTCCCCACACCGCGAGCACCGTCAGCGCGGGCTTGGACCAGTCGGCGTCGGTGAACCAGCCGGGCTGCGGCAGGCCCATCCCGTCCAGCAGGGTGTCGACCGGGCCGGTGCCGGGGTTCAGCAGGAAGACGAACGACAGGGTGGCGGCCACCGGCGGGGCCAGGTAGGGCAGGTAGAAAAGGGTGCGGAAGACCCCGGTCCCCGTCTTGACCTTGGTGATGAGCATGCCGATGCCGAGCCCGAAGACGACCCGGCAGGCCACCATCACCACCACCAGCCACAGCGTGTTCCGCATCGCCGGCCAGAACAGCGGGTACTGGGTGAACACGTACGTCCAGTTGTCCAGGCCGTTGAAGACGGGCGGCCGGAAGCCGTCGTACTTCGTGAAGGAGAAGTAGACGGTGGACAGCAGCGGGTAGGCGAAGAAGACCGCGAAGCCGATCAGCCAGGGCGACATGAAGGCCGCCGTGCGCAGTGCCGTTTTCCTGCGCTTCGCACGCAGGGTGTGCGTGGTCATCGGGGGCTACTTCGCCTTCGCGATGTCCGTGTCGATCTGCGCGTCCGTCGCGGCGAGGGCGCCGGGCAGGTCGCCGACCGCGCCCTTCTCGTGCTGGTAGGCCAGGTCGGTGAAGGTCAGCTGGTAGGTGCCGCCGTCCGCCTGCGGCGGGGTGGTGTTCGACTTCGGGTGCCGGGCGATGTCGATGAAGGTCTTGAAGTTCTCGTCCACCCGGAGGTTCGGCGAGGCCAGCGCCTCGAGGGTGGAGGGCACGTTGTGGATGCCGTTGGCGAAGGCCACCACCGCCTCGGTGTCGGTGGTCATGTACTTCACCAGTTCCCAGGACGCGTTCTGCTTCCTGCTGCCCGCGGCGATGCCCATGATCGTGCCGGAGACGTAGCCCTTGCCGTAGTCGGCGAGCTGGTCGTCGGGGACGGGGAGCGGCGCGGTCCCGATCCCGAAGGTCACGCCCGCCTCCTTGGCCATGTTCGGCCGCCACTCGCCGTCCAGCTGCATGGCGACCTGGCCCTTGTGGAAGGGGTGCTCGGCGCCCCACTCGTCACCGAAGGAGGCCCGGAACCGCTCCAGCCTCTCGTACCCGCCGAGCTTCTCGACCAGGTCCTTCTGGGCGGTCAGCATCTTCGTGAAGGCGGGGTCCTTGGCCAGGTTGGACTTGCCGTCGGGGGTGAAGTACGTCGCCCCCCACTGGGCGGCCAGGCGCATGGGGGTGGTCTCGTAGCCGTGGAAGGTGGGCATGATGCCGACCTGCTCGTACGAGTCGCCCTTGGTCTTGGTGAGTTTCCGGGCGACCTCGACGAACTCGCTCCAGGTCCTGGGCGGGGCGGTGATGCCGGCCGCCGCGAAGGCGTCCTTGTTGTAGACCAGGCCGTAGGCGTCGTTCAGCAGTGGCAGCGTGCACTGGTTGCCGTTGTACGCGGTGTAGTTCAGCAGGGACTGCGGGAAGACCTTCGCCTTGTCGATCTTCGATTTCTCGAGGAAGGGGTTGAGGTCGGCGAACGCGCCCGAGTTGCAGAACTTGCCCACGCTGTCGGTGGTGAAGGAGGACACCACGTCCGGCGCCTTGTCGCCGCCCGCCCGCAGCGCCTGGTTGATCTTGTCGTCGGTCATGTTGCCGGTGACCTTGACCTTGATGTTCGGGTGCGCCGCCTCGAACCGCCCGATGTTCTCCTCGATGGCCTTGACCTCGCTGGGCGCGGACCAGCCGTGCCAGAAGGTGATGGTGACGTCCTGGGCGGGATCGTCGGCCGCCGCCTGCCCGGTGGATCCGGTACACGCGGTGGCGAGCAGGGATATGGCCGTGAGGGCGGCGGCGGTGGCGGCTGCGGTGGTCAGGCGGGCGGTTCCGGGCATGGCGATGTCACTCTCTGCGCGGGGGACTTCCTGGGAGGTGTGCAGCAGGGGCGATCGGTGGAACGGCTTCGGGGTGGGGCGGTTCAGCGGGAGGTGTCGAAGACCTCGTCACGGGTGGCGGCCAGCGCGCTCTCCAGCGCGCCGCGCAGCACCGGACGCTCCGGTACCCCGCCGGAGACCAGCCGGGGCCGGGAGGGGGCCAGTTCGGCGAGCTCGGCCTCCAGCAGGCCGCGCAGCGGGTCGCCGCCCGCGGCGATCACGGCTCCGGAGAGCACCACGATCTCCGGGTCGAGTACGGCGACCAGCGAGGCGAGACCGGTGGCCAGCAGGGTGGCGTACGACTGGAGGAAGCGCAGGTTCGCCCCCTCGGGCGCGGCCGCGGCCTGCCCGATCAGGGCGACGGCGGCGGCCACCTCCGCACTGTGCGCGTGCTCGTGGGCCGGCGGGGGCGCCTCGACGCCCAGCTCCGCGGCGAGCCCGGGGACCACCTGGGCGCCGGCCAGCTCCTGGTAGCCGCCGGTGTTGGCGCGGGTGACCTGCCGGACCAGGGGGTGTCCCGGCACGGGCAGGAAGCCCACCTCGCCCGCGCCGCCGGTCCAGCCGCGGTGCAGCCGGCCGCCGAGGACCAGGGCGGCGCCGAGGCCCTCCTCGTTCCACAGCAGGACGAAGTCGTCGTGGCCGCGGGCCGCGCCGAGGCGCTGTTCGGCGACGGCGGCGAGGTTGACGTCGTTCTCGTACTCGACCGGCATGGGCAGGGCCGCCGCGAGTTCCTCGAGGAGCGTGGGGGAGTGCCATCCCGGGAGGTGGCTGGCGTAGCGCAGCCGGCCGGTCTGCGGGTCGAAGGCGCCCGGCGTGGCGATGACCACCCGGTGCAGGTCGGAGCGGTGCAGTCCGGCGGCCTTGACGGCTCCGCCGAGGGCTTCGGTGACCTGCTCGATGGCGTCCTTGTCCGCGGAGTACGGGACCTCGTGGGTGCCGGTCACGGTGCCGGCGAGGTCGGCGACGGCCGCCAGCACCCGGCCCGGGGTGACGTCGAGGCCGCCGACGTACGCGGCCCGCGGGTTGACCTCGTACAGCTGGGCGTTGGGGCCGGGCCGGCCGCCGTCGGTGCCGGTGGCCAGGACGAGCCCGGCGGCCTCCAGACGGGCCAGGAGCTGGGAGGCGGTGGGCTTGGACAGCCCCGTCAGATGCCCGATCCGGGTCCGGGACAGCGGTCCGTGGGTCAGGAGCAGCTCGAGCGCGGCCCGGTCGTTCATGGCGCGCAGCAGGCTGGGTGTTCCGGGCGTGGCGGCGGGCATGATGCTGACTCTCTCTCCCTCACCGGAGTGAACTGTTAGGGAAGTTTCCTATCACCGTTCGGGCTGTGTCAATGCCGCTGCCCCGCAGGCTGCGTCATGGGACGAAGACCTGCGGGGCAGCGGCACGGGCGGGACGGGGGCTACTTGGTGATGCGGGGGCCTCCGCCGACGGCCGGCGGCGGGATGGGCGCGGCGGCCAGGGACTGCGGGGAGGCCGGGTTGGACAGCGCGGACGGCGCGGCGACCGCGGCGGCCGGGTCCGGCGCCGCCTCCTCTTCCCCGTCCGCCGGCAGGCCGCCGATGATGCGGATGCCGGCGGCGTCGAAGGCCTCCTTGATCCGCCAGCGCAGCTCGCGCTCCACCGCGAACTGCTTGCCGGGCATCGTCTTCGCCGACACCTTCACCGTCATCGAGGCCAGCAGCACCTCATCGAGACCCAGCACCTCCACCGGGCCCCACAGGTGTTCGTTCCACGGGGACTCCTTCGCCAGGGTGTCGGCGACCTCCTGGACCACCTCGCGGATCCGGGGCAGGCTCTCCGACGGCTTGACCTGGACGTCCACGGTCGCGGTGGCCCAGCCCTGGCTGAGGTTGCCGATCCGCTTGATCTCGCCGTTGCGCACGTACCAGATCTCGCCGTTGTCCCCGCGCAGCTTGGTCACCCGCAGGCCCACCTCTATGACCTCGCCCGAGGCCACCCCGGCGTCGATCTTGTCCCCGACGCCGTACTGGTCCTCCATGATCATGAACACGCCGGACAGGAAGTCCGTCACCAGGTTCCGGGCGCCGAAACCGATCGCCACACCGGCCACACCGGCACTCGCCAGCAGCGGCGCCAGGTCGATCTTCAGCGCCGCCAGCACCATCAGCGCGGCCGTGCCGAGGATCAGGAACGAGGCCACCGAGCGGAGCACCGAGCCGATCGCCTCCGAACGCTGGCGGCGCCGCTCGGCGTTGACCAGCAGCCCGCCCAGCGCGGTTCCTTCGACCGCCTCCGCACTGGTGTTCATCCGGTTTATCAGCTTGGTCAGCGCCTTGCGGACCACCGAGCGCAGGGCCGCGGCGATGACGACGATCAGCAGAATGCGCAGACCGATGCTCAGCCAGGTGGCCCAGTTCTGCTCGATGAAGCTCGCGGCCTCGGTGACGCTCTCGTGCGTCTCCTTGAGGGTCGTGGACGCGTCCGGTGTGTTGGATGCCAGGGGCAGCAGGGCGGCAGGCCAGGGCACGGCGGAAAACCTCCAGATGTAGCGGTCTGCCCGCGGAGGGGATATGCGGACAGACCAACCACACTAACGGGGCATTACCTTCACCCCGACGCAGTGTTCGAGGGAGAGACCAGGCTCACCTGGGGATGACGTGGGTGTGGTTGAAAACACCTCGGACCCGTTACGGGCGCGTGGTGGCGCTTCGACCAGCCATAAGGAGAGACTGGAGAGCAGATCGTCCCGGCGCGAGCCACGCGCCGCCGGCGTACAAGGAGGCAGTCCGTGCCGCACGTCCTGGTCCTCAACGCGTCGTACGAGCCCCTCGGCGTCGTACCGCTCCGCCGCGCGCTCGTCCTCGTCCTGGAGAACAAAGCGGTCTCCCTGGAGGAATCCGGCGCCTATCTGCACAGCGCGACCAGAGTCGTCCCCGCTCCCAGCGTGGTCCGGCTCAAGCGCTTCGTACGGGTCCCCTACCGGGGGCCCGTTCCGCTCACCCGGCGCGCCCTGTTCGCGCGGGACGGCGGCCGCTGCATGTACTGCGGTGCCGTCGCCACCAGCGTCGACCACGTCATCCCGCGCAGCCGGGGCGGCCAGCACGTGTGGGACAACGTCGTCGCCGCGTGCCGCCGGTGCAACCACGTCAAGGCCGACCGGCACCTGGTCGACCTCGGCTGGCGCCTGCGCCACCAGCCGGCTCCGCCCTCCGGGCTGGCCTGGCGCATTATCGGGACGGGGCACCGGGATCCGCGGTGGATGCCGTACCTCCAGCCGTACGGGGCCGAGGATGCGCTGGAGCGCATCGGGGTCGCGGCGTCGTAGCCTCCGGCCGGGCCGGGCCGGGCCGGGCCGGGCCAGGGCCGGCTCGGCCTCAGCCTCCGCCGGGCCGCGCCCGTCCCCGCGGCCCGGGCGCCGGGGCCGGCCGGTGCGGCGCCGTTGCTGGGGCTCCGCCCCAGACCCCGCGCCTCAAACGCCGGCGAGGCTGGATTTCGGCTGATGCCGCCTGCCCTGTGCGGCCGCACCATCCAGCCCCGCCTGGGGCCCCTCCCAGCGGTAGCTGGGGGAGCTTGAGGCGCGGGGTCTGGGGCGGAGCCCCAGCAGCGAGGCTGGGGGCGGGGCTACGGCGTGACCGCGTAGGCCTCCGCCGACCAGAGGGAGCAGCCGTAGCGGGTCGCCCGGCGTTCGCACGTGACGCGGACGAAGCGGGTGTCCGGGCCGGCGTCCAGCCGGACGGTTTCCGCGCCGCCCCGGGAGGCCGGCACGGTGGCGGCCCGGTGCCAGGTCGCCCCGTCCGCCGAGGTTTCCACCCGGTACGCCGACGGGTACGCGTCCTGCCAGTGCAGCTCCAGCCGGCCCACGCGGGCCGGCGACGGGAGTTCCGCCTGCCACCACGCGCCGTCCACCGCCGGTGAGGACCAGCGGGTCGAAGGGGAGCCGTCCACCGCGGCCGCGGCGGGGAAGCCCGGGGTCTCGTCGGCGGAGGAGCTCGGCCGCGCCGCCCGCAGCAGGTCCGGCCCTCCGGTGCGCGGCACCGCCCGCACCGTCAGCGTCCGGGACTCCCCCTCGAAGACCAGCGGCACCTGGTAGGTGCCCGGCGCGACGGCCGCACCGACCACGACCTCGAACGGGATCGACGCCCGGCCGCCGCGCGGGACCACCGCCGCCGCCGGCAGGCGGACCTCGATGCCCTGCGGCGGCTGCGCCGACAGCGGACCGCGGACCTCGCCGGAGCCCACGGCGGTCAGCTCCGCCGAGACCCGCCGCGGCG
Source organism: Streptomyces sp. NPDC046303 (assembly GCF_055588085.1). Classification (NCBI taxonomy): domain Bacteria; kingdom Bacillati; phylum Actinomycetota; class Actinomycetes; order Kitasatosporales; family Streptomycetaceae; genus Streptomyces; species Streptomyces sp. NPDC046303. The sequence continues at coordinate 88,340 of NZ_JBVJFA010000022.1, read as the reverse complement.
CGCCGCCGATCTCGGCGTCGGCCAGGCCCCCGTCCGCCAGTTCGAAACGGGCCCGGGGGCCGTCCGCCGGCCACGGGACCACCCCGTGCACGGCGGGCGCCGCCCCGGCCCCCGCCCAGGACAGCCGCACCGCGTCGGCGCGCAGCCCCGCCGTGTCCACCTGGGTCCAGCCCGACGGCGCGGCCTCGCCGACCTTCCGCCAGCCCTCGCCCGGAACATGGGCCTCCACCGCCGCGCCCCGGACCCCCGGCGGCAGCGGTTCCGTCATCACCGTCACGGCGGCCACCGGGCGCTCCGCGTCCAGCCGTACCGTCCAGGCCTGCGCGTCCTTCGTCACCTCGCCCGTCGGACGGGCGGCGCCGGTCCAGGCGTCCGCCTCCTCCACCGCCTTCGCCAGGAAGGGCTGCATGACCGCCTGGTCCACCCGGGCCGTGCCCTCCTCGGCCAGCGCCCGCCGGGCGCGCGTCAGCGCCTGCGCGGCCTGCCAGGCGGCCGCCCCGTCCCCGCGGGCCTGCGCCCGCAGCACGTCGACCGCCAGCTCGCCCGCCGCCCCGTAGCGCGACAGCCGCTCCAGCCACGGCCCCGCCTCGCCCGCCAGGGCCGGAAGCCGGCCGGGCGCCTCGCGCAGCACGGTGAACGCCTTGCGCAGCTCGGTCCCGGCCGCCGGGTCGCCCGCCGCGCGGGCCTTCCAGAACTGCTCGACCAGCGGCGCCAGGTACGCGGACTCCTCCTGCTTCAAACCCGACGCGGCGCTGTTCCCGGCCAGCGCCGCGACCGCCTCGCGGGCGCGTGCGTCCGGGCCCGCCAGCTCCCGCACCGCCGCCGCCCAGGATTCTCCGGGCCGGTAGCCGCGCGGGTTCCAGGCGAAGTCCGCCGCCGTGAACAGCGGGATGCGCGACAGGGTGCCCTGCGGCATGGCGTTGGCCAGCAGGGCCGCCGAGCCGCCCGCGACCGCAGGTTCGCGTCCCGTGTACGGCCCGAGGAAGATCCGGCCCGGATCCCAGTCGTTGACCGGGTAGTTGTCCATGAGGACCAGCGGGTGGCCCATCGCCGCGCGCGCCCCGGCCAGCTCCTTGCCGGAGATCGTGCGCGGCACCACCCCCACGCCCGTCCAGGCCACCTCCACCCGCGGGTCCAGCGCGGCCGCCAGGGCCGTCCGGTAGGCGGTGGCGCCCTCCTGGTAGAACTCCGTCGGCAGCAGCGACAGCGGCGCCGCATCCGGATACCGCGCGGCCAGGTGGGCCGCGAGCTCGCCCGCGACCTCGGCGTGCGCCCGCGCGGCCGCCTTCGGGCCCTTGCCGAACCGCTCCCGGTCCTCCTCGCAGCCCCACTCGCTGTAACTGACGTCCTGGAACTGCACCTGGAAGGCGCGGAAGCCCAGCTCCGCCATCGCGTCCAGCTTGCGCGCGAGCGCGGCCCGGTCGGCCGCCGAGGACAGGCACATCGACTGGCCGGGCGTCACCGCCCAGCCCAGCACGACCCGGTTGGCGCGGGCCCGTTCGGCCAGCGCCCGGAACTCCTCCCGCTGCTCGCGCGGGTACTCCTGGCGCCAGGCCGTCGTGCGGTACGGGTCGTCGCCGGGTGCCAGCAGCAGCCGGTTCTGCTTGGTGCGGGCCATGAAGTCCAGCTGGGCCAGCCGCTGTTCCTGGGTCCAGGGCTGCCCGTAGAACGCCTCCGCGATGCCCCGTACGGGCGCGGCCGGCCAGTCCCGCACCAGCACGCCGGGCACCTTGCCCCCGCCCCCGGCGAGGACCGCGCGCAGCGTCTGCGCCGCGTGGAACAGCCCCTCCTCTCCCACGCCGGCCAGGGCGACGGTGTCCCGGCCGGCGGGCCGCCCCACGGCCAGCCGGTAGCCCCCGTCCGGCAGGTCACCGGCTTCGGCCGCGCCCAGCGCCCTCAGCGCCTCCTGCGCGTCCGGCCCCTGGAGCCGTACGACGGTGCCCCGTTCGGGCAGCCGCTGCCCGGGGGCCCGCTCGTGCAGGGTCCGTACGCCTGCCGCGCGCACGGCGTCCCGGACCACCCGGACCGCGTGCGGATCGGCGTCGGACGGTGCCACCAGCACGGCCTCCGCGCCCAGGGACACCGCGCGCGCCGGGTCGGCGGCCATCGACTGCGGCCGGGGCCAGACAGCCGGGCCCTCGGCGGGGCCGCGCACGGCGTCGGCCCGGGGGTCGAGCACGGGCCCGGCGGCTCCGGCCGCCGGATCCACGGCCGGGGTGCCCGGTACGGCGGGCACGGAGGACGCCGCGGAGCCCCCGCGCGGCGCGGCCGCGACGGCCCCGCCGAGCAGCGATCCGATCACCGCGACGGCGGCGGCCGTCGCCCGCTTCCTGCCCCTGAGCTGCACAGAGCCTCCTCGTCCCGAGACGTCCCCCGCTCGCACGAACGATCCCGAGCCCACCACCCGTGCGGCCGGAGTGTCAACGTGGACGGGCGATCTGACCGGGATACGCCAGGAATGCGATGCCCCCGAGTGGGTAGAGCTGCGATGTTCTGCGGTGTTCCCGGGCGGTGTCCCCCCTTTCTGCACCACGCTTCTGATTCCCCCTCATCCCTCATGCCCCCTGCACGAAGGAGTCCCGTCGATGGACGACCTGGCCCGGCTCGCGGCCCTGCACGGCATCGCCACCGCCTACCAGCCCGCCGCGGACGTCACCGTGCAGGTCCCGGAGGCCACCGTGAAGGCCGTCCTCGGCCTGCTCGGGGTGGTCACCGACGGCCCCGGTGACCTCCGGGCCGCGGCCGACGAGGCCGAGCGGGAGCGGACCGTACGGCTGCTGCCGCCGACCGTGGTGCACTGGCGGGGGGATCCCGCCCCGCCCGCCCTCGCCGCGCTGCCGCCCGGCACCCGGCTCCGGGTGGAGCCGGAGGACGGCGGGGCGCCCCTGCCCTGGAGTACGGCACTGCCCCTCGGGGTGCACCGGGTGGCCGCGGAGGCGCCCGACGGGCGGACCGCCGGGGCCACCCTGGTGGTGGCCCCGGACCGGGCGCCCGCCGCGCCCGAGCGGGCCCACGGGCTGCTCGTCCAGCTCTACTCCCTGCTCTCCGAGCGCTCCTGGGGCATGGGCGACCTCGGTGACCTCGCGGAACTCGCCCGTTGGGCGGGCCGGACCCACGGCGCCGGCTTCATCCAGGTCAACCCGCTGCACGCGGCCGTGCCCGGCACGCCGACCGACCCGTCGCCCTACCGGCCTTCCTCGCGCCGTTTCCCGGATCCGGTGCACGTGCGGATCGAGGACGTTCCCGAGTACGCCGGCTGCCCCGAGCGCGAGGCCCTCGCCGAACTGGCCGAGCAGGGCGCACAGTTGCGCCGGGAGGTCCTGGAGAAGGGCGCGCTGATCGACCGGGACGCCGTCTGGGACCTCAAGCGCCGGGCCCTGGAACTGCTGTACGCCGTCCCGCGCACGCCCGAAAGGGAGGCCGCCTACGGGCGGTTCCGCGCCGAACAGGGCCCGCCGCTCGACCGGCACGCCGCCTGGTGCGCGGCCGCGGCCGGCGAGGATCCGGGCGAGCGGCTCGACTTCCACCGCTGGCTGGTCTGGCTGACCGACACCCAGCTCGCCGCCGCCCAGCGGGCCGCCCGCGGCGCCGGGATGGCGGTGGGCATCGTGCACGACCTGGCCGTAGGGGTGCACCCCGACGGCTCGGACGCCCGTACCGGCCCCTTCCACGCCCGCGGCATCTCCGTCGGCGCCCCGCCGGACGCCTTCAACGCCCGCGGCCAGGACTGGGGCCTGCCCCCGTGGCGCCCGGACCGGCTGGCCGCCGACGGCTACGCCCCCTTCCGGGCCCTGCTGCGCGGGGTGTTCCGGTACGCCGGGGCCCTGCGGATCGACCACGTGATGGGCCTGTTCCGGCTCTGGTGGATCCCGGAGGGCAGCCCGCCCGCCGAGGGCACGTACGTCGGCTACGACGGCGAGGCCATGCTGGCGATCCTGGTGCTGGAGGCCCACCGGGCCGGTTCCCTGGTCATCGGCGAGGACCTGGGCACGGTGGAGCCGGGGGTCCGTGCGGCCCTCGCCCGGCGCGGGGTGCTCGGGACCTCGGTGCTGTGGTTCGAGCGGGACTGGGCGGGTGACGGCAGCCCGCTTGCCCCGCACGACTGGCGGGCCGACTGCATGGCCACCGCCACCACCCACGATCTGCCGCCCACCGCCGCCAAGCTGGCCGGCGCGCACGTGGAACTGCGCGACCGGCTCGGCCTGCTGACCCGCCCGGTGGAGCGGGAACGGGAGCAGGACGCCGCCGACACCGCCGAGTGGCTGGCCCTGCTGGACCGCCTCGGCCTGGACGCCAAGGGCGAGGAGGCCGCCGTACGGGCCCTGTACGCCTTCCTGCTGCGCACCCCCGCCCGTCTGGTCGGCGTCTGGCTGCCGGACGCGGTGGGGGACCGGCGGCCGCAGAACCTGCCGGGCACCTGGGACCAGTACCCCAACTGGCGGCTCCCGGTCGCCGATGCCGCGGGGCGGCCGATGACCCTGGAGGAGCTGACCGCCTCGCCGCGGGCGAACTCCCTGCTGAGCGCGGTGCGGGCCGGGCTGGCCGAGGGCGGGTGACCCCGTACGGCACCCCCGGGCGCGCGGGCCGTTCAGACGTTCGCTACGTTTGCACCGTGGACAAGAAGAACGCTCTGCGCGCCGGCGCCGTCACGGCCGGAACGACGCTGATGATGCTGCTGATGACGTCTCCCGCCCTGGCGCTGACCCGCGACGACGGCGACGACCCGGGTGCCGGCCTGAGCATCGCCCAGACGCTCGGCCTGTTCGTGGCCGCGCCGATCCTCCTGTTCCTGGTCATCGCGGGTCTCGTGATGGTCGGCGACAAGTCGCGCAAGCAGCAGGAGAGCTGATCCGGGCCGGTCCTCCGCGGACCGGCACCGCAGGACTTCCCGGGCGCCGGGGGTCCGCACGGCCGAGGGTGCCGGTGACGTCGATGACGTCCCCGACCCCGCCCGTGTGGCGACCCCCGGCGCTTTGGCGTGTCCTCAGATCCCGGCCAGCAGCTTGCGCAGGAGGCCGGTCAGGAGCGCGGTCTCCTCGTCGTCCAGCCCCCGCAGCGCGGCGCGCTGCACCTCCAGGCCGGCGGTGACGGCCTCGTCGATGAGCGCGAGCCCCCGCTCGGTGATCGTGACCTGGAGGCCGCGCCGGTCGTGCGGGTCGGGCTTGCGGCACAGCAGTCCGGCCTTCTCCAGCTTGTCCAGCCGGCCCGTCATGCCGCCGGTGGTGAGCATGAGCGTGGCCGACAGCTGCCGCGGCGAGAGGGTGTACGGGGGGCCCGAGCGGCGCAGGGTGGCCACGACGTCGAACTCCCCGCGCGAGATGCCGAAGCGGGAGTAGGCCTGCTCCATCGCGTCGCCCATGGCCCTGGTGATCCGGTAGATGCGTCCGAAGACGGCCATCGGGACCGTGTCCAGCTCGGGGCGCACCGCGTACCACTGGTCGATGATGGCGTCGACGGCGTCCTTCTCGACCTTTTCCGCCGCTTCGACCTTCTTTTCGTCCGTCATGGCTGGAGTATCGGACTCCGGTCGGTCGTTCGCAAGAAAGATGCTTGACGGAAAGTAGCTTAGAGCTAAGCTACTTCCAAGCAAGCAACTTCTCGGGGGAGGGCGTCATGAAGGACGTACGGGTGGAGGGGGAGCGGTCCCTGCTCCTCGGCATCGGGATCAGCGCGGTCGGGATCGGCATGTACGTACCGTTCTCGCTCGTCTTCTTCCACCACGTCACGGGTCTCTCCTTCCCCCTGGTCGGCCTGGTCCTGACCGTCACCGGGGTGGCCGGACTGGTCTTCATGCCGCTGGCGGGCACGGCCGTCGACCGGTTCGGCGCCAAGAAGGTCAACCTGGTGCTCTACGGGATACGGGCGGCCGGCTTCGCCCTCTACCCCTTCGCCGGCTCCCTGCCCGCCTTCGCCGCGGTCGCCCTCGTCACCGCCCTCGCGGACCGGTCCTTCGGCGTCGTCCAGCAGTCCCTGATCGGGGAGGTCGCCCAGGGCTCCGCCCGCGACCGGCTCCAGGCCTCCACCCGGGCCCTGCAGAACGCCGGGATGGGCGCGGGCGCCCTGCTCGTCTCCGGGGTGCTCGGGCTGTGGGGGACGGGCGGATTCACCTACACCGCCTGGGGCAACGCGCTGGCCTTCGCCCTCGCCGGACTGCTCGTCAGCCGGGTGCGCCCGATCCCGGGCGCCCCCGGACCGCTCGTCGCGGAGCAGGCCCGCCGTGCCCCCGCCGGCTACCGGACCGTCCTGCGGGACCGGCCCTTCCTCGGCCTCACCGCCGCCAACTTCCTCACCGCCCTCGGCTACGCCGCCCTCTCCGTGCTCTTCCCCCTCTACCTCTCCACCTGGCTGGCGGCCCCCGACTCCCTCACCGGAGCCGCCTTCACCCTCAACACCGCCCTCTGCGCCGGCGCCGGCGTCCTGATCGCGAGCCGGGTCCGCCGCTCCGGCGCCCGCCGCACCCGCTCCGCGGCCCTCGGCGCACTGCTCTTCGCCGCCGCCTTCGCCGGGCAGATCGTGCTCGGGACCCTGCGCCCCGGACAGACCGCCACCCTCGTCGCCCTGCTGGCCATCGTCGTCGTCTACACCCTCGGCGAACTGGTGCACAGCCCGTCCGGGGGCGCCCTGTCGGTCTCGGCCGCACCCGAAGCCGTCCGCGGCCGCTACCTGGCCACCTACCAGCTCTCCTACTCGCTTGCCACGGCCCTGGCCCCGGCTCTGTTCACCGCCCTGCTCTCCGTCGACGGGCGGCTGCCCTGGGCCGTGCTGACCGCCGCCGCGGTGGGCGCCGCCCTCGCCCTGCTCCGGCTGGAGCGGCACCTGCCCGCGGCGGCCGTACACGCCGAGCCGCCGGCCGCGCCGCCGCGCCCGCTCGCGCCGACCGCCGCCTGAGCCCCTCCCCCTCCTGTGGAGCCACCTGCCATGAAGCGCTTCGCCACCGTCGCCCTGACCGCCCTCGCCCCCGTCTCCTGGGGCTCGACCTACGCCGTCGCCACGGAACTGCTGCCCCCGGACCGGCCGCTGTTCACCGGGGTGATGCGGGCCCTGCCCGCGGGCCTGCTGCTGACCGCCCTCGCCCGTACGCTGCCCACGGGCGCGTGGTGGTGGAAGTCCGCCGTCCTCGGCACCCTCAACATCGGCGCCTTCTTCCCCCTGCTGTTCCTCTCCGCCTACCGGCTGCCGGGCGGTGTCGCGGCCGTACTGGGCTCCGCCGGACCGCTGTTCGTCGTGGGACTCGCCGCCCTGGTCCTCGGAGAGCGGGCGCACCTGCGCACCGTGCTCGCCGCCGTCGCCGGCGCGTTCGGCGTGAGCATGGTCGTCCTCACCGCCCAGGCGCAGCTCGACCTCGTCGGCATCGCCGCCGGGGTGGTCTCCTCCGCCTCCATGGCCGCGGGCACCGTGATGACCAAGCGCTGGGGCCGCCCCGAGGGCGTCGGCCCGCTGGCCGTGACCGGATGGCAGCTCACCGCGGGCGGGCTGGTCATCATCCCCGTCGCCGCGCTCGTCGAGGGGGCGCCGCCCGCGCTCGACGGCAGGGCCCTCCTCGGCTACGGCTACATGATGCTGATCAACACCGGTATCGCGTACTGGCTCTGGTTCCGCGGGATCGGCCGGCTCTCCGCCACCTCCGTCACCCTGCTCGGACCGCTGTCGCCGCTCACCGCCGCCGTCATCGGCTGGGCCTCGCTCGGGCAGGCGCTGACCTCCGTCCAGCTCGTCGGCATGGCGATCGCCTTCGCAGCCACCGTCGCCGGCCAGCTCGCGGTGGCCCGGACCCCTCAACCGTTCAGTTCGGCTGAACAGACCGATCAAAACATTTCGATGGACCTGAGCGATGGGCGGGTGCGACGGTAGTCCCCTCGACCTGGAGACCCGACCCCGAGGGGGAGACACACAGTGGCCGTCATGGACCGCGTCCGCACCGTTTCGCACGGCAAGCCCGCCGCCCCGGGCAAGAAGGGGGCCGCCGGACTCGGCGTACTCCTCGCCCTGCTCGCGACGGTCGTCTGGTCCGGAAGCTTCGTCGCCACCCGGGACATGGCCGACAGCGTTCCGCCCGTCCAGGCCGTCTTCTGGCGCTGGATCATCGCCACCCTGGCGGTCGCCCCCTTCGCCGCCCGCCAGGCCTGGCAGCAGCGGGCCCTGATCCGCAAGCACCTCGGCTTCGTCGCCCTCGCCACGCTGTTCGGCGTCGCCCTCTACAACACCCTCGTGCACCAGGCCGGACTGACCACCTCCGCCTCCAACATGGGCATGATCATGGCCGCTTCGCCCGTCGTCATGGCGCTCTACGCCCGGCTCGGCGGCGAACGGCTCGGCGCCCGGCGGACCTTCGGCCTGCTGCTGGCCGCCTTCGGAGTGCTGCTGCTCGTCGGCGACGGCTCGCTCGGCTTCGACTTCGGCGCCGGCGACCTGTGGATGTTCGGCGCGGCCCTCTCCTTCGCCACCTACAGCGCCCTGCTCAAGCGCAAGCCCGCCGAACTCGGCGGCCTGGCCTTCCTGATCACCACCTTCGTCCTCGGCGCGCTCATGCTGGCCCCCGCCTACGCCGTCTCCCTCTCCGTCCAGGGCGGCTTCGAGGTCACCGCCGGCACGGCCGGACCCCTGCTGTACGTCGGCGTGTTCTCCTCGGCGGTCGCCTTCTTCGCCTGGAACAAGGCCGTCTCGACCATCGGGGCGGCCCGTGCCGGAGTCGTCTACTACCTCCAGCCGGTCTGCGTGGCGGTCCTCGGCTTCCTGCTCCTCGGCGAGGCGACCGGGCCGGCGCAGCTGCTCTGCATGGCGCTGATCCTCGGCGGCGTGGCCCTGGGTGCCCGCCGGTAGGTTCGGTCCCATGACCGAGTGGGACATCAAGAAGCTGCGGATCCTGCGGACCCTCGCCGAACAGGGGACCGTGACCAGCGCGGCCGAGGCGCTGCACATGACGCCCTCGGCCGTTTCGCAGCAGCTGACGAACCTCGCCCGGCAGCTGGGGGTGACGCTGCTGGAGGCACAGGGCCGCCGGGTCCGGCTCACCGACGCGGCGCACCTCGTACTGCGGCACGCGGAGGCCGTGTTCGCGGAGCTGGAGCGGGCCGACGCGGAGCTGGCCGGCTATCTGGCCGGGGACGCGGGGGAGGTGCGGATCGGCGCCTTCTCCACCGCCGTGCCGGCGCTCGTGGTCCCGGCGGTGGCGGCGCTGCGGCGGTCCCACCCGGGGGTGGAGGTCCGGGTCCGTGAGACCGAGGCGGCGGAGTCGTACGAGCTGCTGTCGGCCGGCGGCGTGGACCTCGCCCTGTCGCTGGCGGCGCACGCGCCGACCGCGCGCGACCGCCGGTTCACCCGGGTGACGCTCATGGAGGACCCGCTGGACGTGGCCCTGCCGCCCGGCCACGCCCTGGCGGCCGCGCCGGACCTGCGGCTCGCGGACCTCTCCGGCGATCCGTGGATCTACGGCGGCAGCGGGCCCTGGTCGGAGATCGCCGTGGGCGCGTGCGAGGCTGCGGGGTTCGTGCCGGAGCAGGCGCACTCGGCGTCCGGCTGGACCGCGATCCTGGCCATGGTGGAGGCGGGGATGGGGGTGGCGCTCGTCCCCCGCATGGTCTCGAGCCGGGCCTCCGGGGTGGCGGTCCGGGTCCTCACCCACGACCGGCCCACCCGGCACGTGATCGCGGCCGTCCGCCGGGGCGCCGAGGCCGGCCCGGCGCTGGCGCACGCGCTGTCGGCCCTGCGCGCCGTGGCCGGGGCCCAGCGGTGACCGCTGCGCGGAGCCGCCGGGCCCTGCCCGGACCCGGTCCTCAAACGCCGGCGGGCTGACATCAGCCCCGCCGGCGTTTGAGGCGCCGGGCAAGCCCCTCAGGCCCGAGCGGCAGCGGCGGCGTCGGCCGCCTGGGCGCGCAGCGCGCGCTCGACGCCCGCGCGGGACTCCGAGACCAGGCGGCGCAGGGCCGCGTTCGGGTCGGCCGAGGCCAGCCAGGCGTCCGTCGCGGCCAGGGTCTCCTCCGAGACCGCGAGCGCCGGGTACAGGCCCACCGCGATCTGCTGGGCGATCTCGTGGCTGCGGGTGTCCCAGACCTGCTTGACCGCCGCGAAGTACTTCGCGGTGTACGGGGCCAGCAGCTCGCGCTGGTCGGCCTGGACGAAGCCGCCGATCACCGCCTCCTGCACCGCGTTCGGCAGGTCGGCGGACTCCACCACCGAGGCCCACGCCTCGGCCTTGGCCTCGGCCGTCGGACGCGCGGCCCGCGCGGTCGCCGCGTGGCGCTCGCCCGCGGCCGTGGCGTCCCGCTCCAGCTCCGCCGCGATGGCCGGCTCGCCGGCGACACCCGTGGCCGCCAGGCGCTCCAGGAACGTCCACCGCAGCTCCGTGTCGACGGCCAGGCCCTCGATCACGGCCGAGCCGTCCAGCAGCGCCGACAGGTAGGTCAGCTGGTCCTCGGTACGGGCCGTGGCCGCGAACGCGCGCGCCCACGCCAGCTGGTGGTCGCTGCCCGGCTCCGCCCCCCGCAGGTGCTCCAGCGTGGCCGCGGTCCAGATCGCCAGGCCCTCCTCGCGCCACGCCGGGTCGGCGTACAGGTCGAGGGCCAGCTTCACCTGGCGCTGCAGCGTCTGGACGACGCCGATGTCGGACTCCTTGCCGATGCCGGAGAGGACCAGCGCGAGGTAGTCGCGGGTGGCCAGCTCGCCGTCCCGCGTCATGTCCCAGGCGGAGGCCCAGCACAGCGCGCGCGGCAGGGACTCGGTGAAGTCGCCCAGGTGCGCGGTGACATTGGCCAGCGACACCTCGTCCAGACGGACCTTCGCGTACGAGAGGTCGTCGTCGTTCAGCAGCACGACGGCCGGGCGGGCGCGGCCCACCAGCTCCGGCACCGCCGTCAGCGCGCCGTCGATGTCCAGCTCGATGCGGTCGGTCCGCACGAGGCTGCCGTCCCGGAGCTCGTACAGGCCGACCGCGATGCGGTGCGGGCGCAGGACCGGCTCGCCCTTGGCGCCCGCCGGGAGGGCCGGGGCCTCCTGGCGGACCGCGAAGGCGGTGATCGCGCCGTCCGCACCGGTCTCGATCTCCGGACGCAGGATGTTGATGCCCGCGGTCTCCAGCCACGCCTTCGACCAGGAGGTCAGGTCGCGGCCCGAGGTCTCCTCCAGGGCGCCCAGCAGGTCGGACAGGCGCGTGTTCCCGAAGGCGTGCGCCTTGAAGTAGGCCTGCACGCCCTTGAAGAAGGGGTCCATGCCGACGTAGGCGACGAGCTGCTTGAGCACCGAGGCGCCCTTGGCGTACGTGATCCCGTCGAAGTTGACCAGGACGTCGTCCAGGTCACGGATGTCCGCCATGATCGGGTGCGTGGACGGCAGCTGGTCCTGCCGGTACGCCCAGGTCTTCATGGAGTTGGCGAAGGTGGTCCACGCGTGCGGCCACTTCGAGCCCTCCGCGTAGGCCTGGCAGGCGATCGAGGTGTAGGTGGCGAACGACTCGTTCAGCCACAGGTCGTTCCACCACTCCATGGTGACCAGGTCGCCGAACCACATGTGCGCGAGCTCGTGCAGGATCGTCTCGGCGCGGGTCTCGTACGCCGCGTCCGTCACCTTCGAGCGGAAGACGTACTGGTCGCGGATGGTCACCGCGCCCGCGTTCTCCATGGCGCCCGCGTTGAACTCCGGGACGAAGAGCTGGTCGTACTTGGCGAAGGGGTAGTCGTAGGCGAACTTCTCCTGGAACCAGTCGAAGCCCTGCCGGGTCACGTCGAAGATCGCGTCGGCGTCGAGGAACTCGGCCAGCGAGGGCCGGCAGTAGATGCCGAGCGGCACGGACTGCCCGTCCTTGCCCTCGTAGGACGAGTGCACCGCGTGGTACGGGCCGACGATCAGGGCGGTGATGTACGAGGAGATGCGCGGGGTCGGCTCGAACACCCACACCCGGTCCTTGGGCTCCGGGGTCGGGGAGTTCGAGATGACCGTCCAGCCCTCGGGGGCCGTCACGGTGAACTGGAACGTCGCCTTCAGATCGGGCTGCTCGAAGCTGGCGAAGACCCGCCGCGCGTCCGGCACCTCGAACTGGGTGTACAGGTAGGCCTGCTGGTCGACCGGGTCGACGAAGCGGTGCAGGCCCTCACCGGTGTTGGTGTACGCGCAGTCCGCGACGACCCGGAGCTCGTTGGCCCCGGCCGCCAGGTGCTTCAGGGCGATGCGCGAGTCCCGGAATACGGCGGCGACGTCCAGCGCCTTGCCGTTCAGGACGACCTCGTGCACGGCCGGGGCGACCAGGTCGATGAAGGTCTCGGCCCCGGCCTCGGCCGACCGGAAGCGCACGGTGGTCACGGAGGGATAGGTGCCGCCCTCCTGCGCGCCGCTGAGATCGAGCTCGATCTCGTACGAGTCGACGGTGAGCAGCTTTGCCCGCTGCTGAGCCTCTTCACGGGTGAGGTTCGTGCCTGGCACGCGGTCATCTCCTTCGATGGTGACGTTGCCCGCCATCCTTCCACGCGGGCCGGGCCACCGGGCCGGAGTAATCCACGGGCGAACGGACCGTTGGCCGGTCGCACGACCCAGATCCGCCGTCATACAGGCTGCGATCCAGCTGCTGCGCGAGTCCGCTCTGGAGAAGGAATACCTGGCGGCCTGGGATGAGTGGTACGAGAGCGAGGACGCGGAGCTGTGGGACCGCACGGCGGGGGACGGGATGGTTGATGAGGCGCGGTGACATCTGCCTGGTCGACCTGGAGCCCACCGCCGGCAGCGAGGCGAACAAGGCACGACCTGCCGTCCTGGTGACGAACGACGCCGCGAACCGGATGGCGGACCGCGCCGGACGGGGTGTTCTGGCCGTGGTCCCGGTGACCTCGAACGTCACGCATGTCCGTACGTTCCAGGTGCTTCTGTCTGCCGAGGAATGTGGCCTGAACCTGGACTCCAAGGCTCAGTGCGAGCAGATCCGGGCGCTGGACTTCTCCAGATTCGGGCGGCGGATCGGCACTGTGCCGGTACAGGCGCTCAAGGAGATCGACCGGGCGCTGCGGCAGCAGTTGGCGCTCTGAAACACCTGAGGGGCGGCACCGTCACGGTGCCGCCCCCCGGCCGTACGCCCGCCGGGTCAGCCCTGGCGCAGCTCTTCGGCGACGAGCTCGGCGATCTGGACCGCGTTCAGGGCCGCGCCCTTGCGCAGGTTGTCGCTCGACAGGAACAGCGCGAGGCCGTTGTCGACGGTCTCGTCGGCGCGGATGCGGCCCACGTACGAGGCGTCGCGGCCCGCGGCCTGGAGGGGGGTCGGGATCTCCGACAGCTCGACGCCCGGGGCGTCCTTCAGCAGCTCGTACGCGCGCTCGACGCTGATCGGGCGGTCGAAGCGGGCGTTGATCTGGAGGGAGTGGCCGGAGAAGACCGGCACGCGCACGCAGGTGCCGGAGACCTTGAGCTCCGGGATCTCCAGGATCTTGCGGGACTCGTTGCGGAGCTTCTGCTCCTCGTCGGTCTCGAAGGAGCCGTCCTCCACGATGGAGCCCGCGAGCGGCACCACGTTGTACGCGATCGGCCGCTTGTAGACGGCCGGCTCGGGGAAGTCCACCGCGCCGCCGTCGAAGGTCAGCTGGTCGGCGGCCTCGGAGACCGCGCAGGCCTGGCCCTTGAGCTCGGCGACACCGGCCAGGCCCGAGCCGGACACGGCCTGGTAGGTGGTGGCGACCAGCGCGGACAGGCCGGCCTCTTCGTGCAGCGGGCGCAGCACCGGCATCGCGGCCATGGTGGTGCAGTTCGGGTTCGCGATGATGCCCTTGGGGCGGTTCTTGATCGCGTGCGGGTTGACCTCGGAGACGACCAGCGGGACCTCGGGGTCCTTGCGCCAGGCGGAGGAGTTGTCGATCACGACGGCGCCCTGGGAGGCGACCTTCTCAGCGAGGGCCTTGGAGGTGGCGCCGCCGGCGGAGAAGAGCACGATGTCCAGGCCGGAGTAGTCGGCCGTGGAGGCGTCCTCGATGGTGATCTCCCGGCCCTCCCACTCGAGGGTCGTGCCCGCCGAACGGGCCGAGGCGAACAGCCGCAGCTCGTCCACCGGGAACTTCCGCTCGGCGAGGATGCCGCGCATGACTCCGCCGACCTGTCCGGTGGCTCCGACGATTCCGACCCTCACGGTGACTCCTTCAGTACGTACGACGCGGGCGCGCGTGAAGCCATCATGCGTTCGACCCCACGAGCCTTGTCCAATCCATTGTCCGAGGAACGGACGGTGTCCTCGGAGCGAAGCACGTTTTGCCTGGTCGGAGGGGGTGGGGCGGTCGGGGCAACGCGAAGGGGCCGGTGCTCGCACCGAGCACCGGCCCCTCCGCGAGGGGTCACACCGTTACGGCAGGACCTTCTCGATCTGCACGCTGCCGGTGCCGGCGGCGGTGCCGCGGGCGTTCAGCAGCTGGACCTGGCCGAAGAACTGCCGGCCCTCGGGGGCCGCGGCGCTGACCAGGACGTTCGCGGAGATCGTCGTGGAGGCGCCGTTGGCGAGGTTCACCGCGGCGCCCTCGTCGACCTGGACGGAGCCCAGGGCGGCCGAGAAGAACACGTCGCGGTAGTCGTACGTGGTGGAGCCGGACGGGACCGCGTAGCCGATCACCTTGACGGTGTAGGTGCCCGCGGCCGGGTTCACCAGGCTCACGGCCTCCTCGGAGTCGCCGTCGGCGGCGGAGCCGACCTTGATGCCGTCCTTGTAGACCTCGAGGTCGAGGTCGGCGGCGGTGTCGGACACCTTGCCGATGGCGACGTCGAGGCGCGAGGTGCCCTCGGCGACGGTGACCTCGGTCGTGTGGGTCTCACCGTTCGCGATGGTCGGCTTGGCGACCTTCGCGGAACCGAGCGGACCGCCCTGGAGCTTGCCGCCGGTGATGGCCGCGGCGTCGTTCTTGACGGTCCACTGGACCGGCGCCGGGGTGCCCTGCTTCACCTCGGGCAGGACCTTGACCGCGGGGTCGAAGGCCGCGCCGAGCACGGAGACGTCCAGCTTGAACGGGTTGTCGAGCAGCGGCGACGTACGGCGCGACTCGACCTCGATCTCCCAGACGCCCGGCTGCGGCTCGGGGTACGAGCGCACGTCGGGGCGGCAGGTGTTGGCCGGGTTGTCGTAGTTCGGGTAGCAGTTGACCGTGGACGTCGGGTCGACCGGCGTGCCGTACGGGTGGATCGAGATGAAGCGGGTCTGGCTGCCCGCCGCGAGACCGCTGAGGGCGACCTCGAGGCTCTTCGCGCCCTGCGGGACGGTCACGAAGTACGACTTGTGGCTGTTGCGCTGCACGGAGGAGGCCTCCGACAGCGTGAAGGACGGCGACGCCAGCGGGGCCGCGGCGACGACGGTCGTCAGGATCTGCTTGTCGATGCCCTCGGTGGTCTCGTCGTCCAGCTGCAGGATGCCGCTGTGGACGCCGGCCGTCTTGGCGTTGGCCTCGACCTTGATCGTGACGGGCTTGTTCAGCGGCAGGGTGACGTAGTCGTAGCCGCCGAGGACCTTGAAGGTGCCGTCGTTGTTGCGCCAGGTCAGGTCGTGCCGGGTGCCGTACTTGACGCCCGTGGTGCGGGTGACGACGACGTTGTAGACCTTCTTCTGGCCGACCTTGAGGCCGCCCTCGCGGTCGTAGAGGCCGGTGCCGAAGCCCGGGGTCTTCAGGAACTGGTCGATCGCGGTGTCGACCGGCGCCTTGACGGTGAACTCGTTGGCCTTCGCGTCGCGCTGGATGGACTCCCAGGCGCCGGCGACGTCGATCAGACCCGCACCCTGGGCGTGCGCCGGGACGTTGTCGATCTTCTTCGCGGTGCTGGTGAGCGCGATGCGCAGGGCGGCCGGCGTCAGCTTGATGTTCTGCTGCTTCGCCGCCGAGATCAGCAGGGCGCTGGTGCCCGCCGCCTGCGGCGAGGACATCGAGGTGCCCTGGAGCATGCCGTAACCGGCCGGCAGGCTGTAGCCGGCCTCCTTCACGGGCTGACCGGGCAGCCAGGTCTGGATGGTGTTGATCGACGCGCCGGGGGCGGTGATGGTCGGCGTGAAGCCGCCGTCCTCACGCGGACCGCGCGAGGAGAACGGGAACATGTTGTACTTCACGGCCACGCCGGAGCCGTAGTTGGCGGCCCAGGTCTCCTTGGAGACCGCGGCGCCCACGGAGATGACCTTGTCCGCGAGGGAGGGGTCGCCGATGGTGTTGACGCCCGGGCCCGAGTTGCCGGCCGAGATGACCAGCTGGACGCCGTAGGTGTCGATGAGGTTCCTGTAGAGCTCGGCGCGCGCGTTGTTGCCGTCGTTCAGCGCCGGGAGGCCGCCGATGGACATGTTGACGATGTCCACACCGCGGTTGACGACGAGGTCGATCATGCCCTCGGTCAGTGCGACGTTGGTGCAGCCGCCGGACCAGGAGCAGGCGCGCGAGGAGACGAGCTTGGCGCCGGGCGCCGCACCGTTCATCTTGCCGCCGAACAGGCTGTTGGCGGCGGTGATGCCGGCGACGTGCGTGCCGTGCTCGGACTCGATGATGCCGACGTTGACGAAGTCGGCCTTCTTGCCGATCCAGTCACCGCCCAGCGGGTCCATCGGGACGTCCTTGCGGATCTCGATCACGAACGGGATGCGCTCGGCGACCTCGGTCGCCGGGTTGTCCGTGCCGAAGTAGCCGATCTGGTAGCCGTCCTTGTACGGCTTCATCGGCTCGTTGTTCGTGAAGTCGCCGTCCTGGTCGGTGTCCACGCGGACCGTGCCGGCGGCGGCGTCGTAGAGCATGCCGAACCGGTCGGTGGTGTCCCCGTCCCGGTTGACGTCGCCCTTCATGTCACCGTTGGCGGTGATCGACTCGCTGAAGCGGCTCCACTGGAAGCTGCCCTCCGGGGCCTTCCAGCTCTGGCCGCCCGCGGTGAAGGTGCCGCCGGCGGCGGTGACCGGGGTGATCTGGGCGCGCCAGGTGCCGTCGCTGTCGGTGATCGGGTCGGTCGCCGTCACCCAGTCGACGATCTTGCGCTCGCCGGTGGTGGTCTTCTGCAGGGCCGGGTGGCCGAGGTCGACGCCCGAGTCCATGATGCCGATGGTCACGCCGCGGCCGTCGGCCTGCGGGTGCTGCTCCACGAAGTCGACGGCACCGGTCTCGAAGGACGGGTTGTACGGGTTCTTCGCGGGGGTGTTCTTGTCCGGCGCGGCGTAGGCCTCGCCCGCGGTCCGCTTGACCGTGCCGGTCTCGCGGTCGGCGTCGGGGCGCGGGTCGGGGCGCTGGATCTCGTGGCGCAGGTCGATGCCGTGCACCGAGGACAGCTTGACGGCCGCCTTCAGCGCGGCGTCCGCCTTGCCGGTGGGCAGGGTGGCGCGCACGTAGCCGAGCTTGTCGTACGTCCGGCCCACGGAGGCGCCCTGGACGGCGCCCAGCTGGTCGGCGACCTGCTTGGTCTGGCCGGGGGCGGTCGCGACCATGACGGTGACGTTCGCGTCACCCTTGGCCTTGGCCTCCTGGAGCAGCTCGACGTCGGCCGAACCGAGCTTCTGGTCAGCCGACTTGACGGCCGGCTTGGTTCCCGGGTCGTCGGCTCCGGTCGCGGCGAAGACGGGCGCGGAGCCGGTGGCCGCGAGGGCGGCCACCAGGCCTGCCGCGGCCGCGACGCGCGCGACGCGTCTGGCCCCGGGTATGGAGCTGGGGGATTCGAGGGTCATCAGCATCCCTGGTAAGTGAAAGAAACGGTCCGCATTTCGGTGCCGGATGACCGGTCAGCCTGTCGTACGTGACAGCTGTTTGGGAACGGTTGTCATTGACCGAGACCTGCCATGGCGGAGACTCGCCAGCGCGGGACATACGCCATCGCGGCCATACCGGGGCACAGTGGTGCGAACCACAGGGGCTGAAGAGTTGACTTGTCGACTTGGTGGCCATGCGTCAGCACCGGAACGCGCTCGCGTCCCGGTGATGGTGTGACAGATTCCGCGCGCTCAGCGCTCGCGCGTGCGCGCGTAATGGCGAGAGGCTTTCGCCCGGTTCCCGCAGGCGGCCATCGAGCACCAGCGCCGGGTGCCGTTGCGCGAGACGTCGTGGAAGTGCAGGACGCAGGTCTCGGAGGCGCACTTGCGGATCCGGTCGGGCGCGGACCCCAGCAGTTCCAGGTAGTTCCGGGCGGCCGTCCAGGCCGGACCCCAGGTCCGGTCGTCGAACTCGGTGCGCTCGCCGATGCCTTCGGCGGTCAGGGTGGGCCGGATCCGGCCGTGCTCCAGCACCGCGTCGACCAGGGCCCGCGCGCTCTCGTCGGCCGGGTCGGCCACCGCCCGGGCCAGGGCCTCGCGGGCGGTCAGCAGGTGGACGAGGGTCGGGGCGTCCGCGCGGAAGCGGCCGGCCAGGCCGGTGCTCTCCAGCCACACCGCGAGCCCTTCGATCCGGGACAGTCCGGCGGCGCCCGCGAAGAGGTCGAGCGGTCCGCCGTCGCCGACCCAGCGGGTGTTCAGCAGGTCGAGGGCGACCGGCTCCCCGGTCAGGGGTCGAGGGTCCGCCGCCGTCATGTCTCCGCACCTTCCCGCTGCCGCGCCGCTAACCCCTCAAGAGTACGTGACCGGTTGACGCCCTCCCCTCTAACCACTAAATTCGATTTAGAAGGTTAGAGAATTCCTCTGGGGAAGGTACTACCATGACGCGCGTCATCAGCAAGCTCCGCACCGGCCACGTCGGTTTGAACGTCACCGACCTGGACCGCTCGCTCGCCTTCTACCGGGACGCCCTCGGCTTCCAGGCGCTGGTCGAGGGCAAGGAGGAGGGCCGCCGCTTCGCCCTGCTCGGCCAGGACGGCGAGCTGGTCCTCACCCTGTGGCAACAGGCCGACGGTGCCTTCGCGCCGGCCTCGGCGGGACTGCACCACCTGGCGCTCGCGGCCGCCGAGATCGAGGAGGTGCGGGAGTACGAGGAGCGACTGCGCTCGCTGGGCGTGGAGTTCGCGTACGAGGGCGTCGTCGCCCACGGCGAGGGGGCTGCCTCCGGTGGCATCTTCTTCCACGACCCCGACGGCACCCGCCTGGAAATCTCCGTACCGACCGGAGCCGAAGGCTCGTCCGCCCCTGTCGCAGGGGCTCCGACCTGCGGATTCTTCTAATGAGCAGCGGCGCGTACCACGAGGGCCCGCTGGCCGTGCAGGAACGGGTCGGCGTACGCGAGCAGGCCGAGCACGTCGGCCGCTCGATCGGCACGGGCATCCGGGACGTCGCCGCGGCGTTCCTCGCCCTCCAGCCGCACCTGGTCGTCGGCGCCGCCGACGGCGCGGGCCGGATGTGGGCCTCGCTGCTCACCGGGACGCCCGGTTTCGTACGGGCCACCGGGCCGGACCGGATCACGGTCGCCGGGGGCCTGCCGGCGGGGGACCCGCTCGAGGAGGCGCTGGCCACCGCCGGGACCCGGGTCGGCACCCTCGCGCTCGACCCGCGCACCCGGCGCCGGATGAGGCTGAACGGAACCCTCGAGGTGACCGGTCGCGGGTTCGCCGTCCGTGCCGAGCAGGTGTTCTCCAACTGCCCGAAGTACCTGCAGAAGCGGCAGCCGCTGGAGCCGGTCGCCGAGGGAGCCGGTGTCGTGCGGCGCGGCGACGTGCTGACCCCCGGCCAGGAGCGGGCCGTCCGGGCCGCCGACACCTTCTTCGTCGCCACCACGGCGGAGGCGGACGGGGCCGACGCCAGCCACCGGGGCGGGCTGCCGGGCTTCGTGGAAGTGTCCTCGCCGGGAGAGCTGACCTGGCCGGACTACGCGGGCAACGCCATGTTCCTCACCCTGGGGAACCTGGCGGCCGATCCGCGGGCCGGGCTGCTCTTCCCGGACTGGGAGAGCGGGGCGCTGCTCCAGCTCAGCGGCCGGGCGGAAACCGAGTTCGGGGCCGACGGGGAGCGGCGCGTCCGCTTCCACGTGGAATCGGTGGTGGAGAGTGCGCATCCGGGGCGGCTGCGGTGGAGCGCCCCGGAGTACTCGCCTCACCTGGGCAGCACCACCAGATAGGAGGCGGGCTCGCGGTCGCCGCACGCCGTCAGGGCGGTCCGGACGACCGCGGCCTGCTGCTCGGGCCAGTCGCGGAGCTTGCGCGGAGTGATGTGGATGACGGTCACCCCGAGCCGCTCCAGGGTCTCGCGCTTGCGGACGCACTCGGACCACTGCTCGTCCTCGCCCTGGCGCGGGGCGCGGGTGTCGATCTCCACGGCGACGGAGTGCTCGGGCCAGAACGCGTCGACCCCGCCGAGGTGCGGGCCGCCGGGCAGCCGCAGGTCCACGTTCCACACGGGCTCGGGCAGGTCGTAGCCCCGTACGAGGTGGTAGAGGCGGTCCTCGGCGATGGCGCGGCCCTCGGCGAGCAGCGATTCGACGGCGTCGATCACGTGCGGGCGGTTCAGCAGCCGGGCCACCGTCAACTCGCGGACGACGGCGGCCGGTTCGCAGTGCCCGCTGCGGACGGCCTCGCTGAGCAGGCGGCGTACGGTGCCGGCGTCGTCGAGCAGGCCGACGGCGTCGGCGACGGCGCGCGCGACGGGCGCCACCGGCAGCCCGGTCACCTCCTGGGGGCGGGGCGGGGTGTGGGAGCGCACGATCCGCACGTCACCGGTGGAGCGCAGCCGCCGGGTGCCGGGGACGAGCACGTCGATGTGGGAGAGGGCGAGCAGCGCGGGCACGGAGGTGAACCGGTACAGGGCGAGCGCCGCCAGCCCGGTGATCATGGCCTCGCCACTGCCGCGCCGGCCCGCGTACAGCAGCGCGGCGTGCAGCCGCTCCTCGCTGGTCGCGGGGCCGGAGTGCAGCAGGAACACCCCGGGCAGGATCTGCTGCCAGGGCCGCGCGGCGGCGTCGGAGGCGGTGACGCCGTGCTCGCGCAGCTGGGCCAGGGTCAGCACGCGGGGGCGGCTGCCGGTGAGGTGGGCGAGGGGGAGGGGTGCGTTGTGGTTCATGACGCGGTGATTCCCTCAGGCCATGGCCTTGCTAACCCCTGTTACATGCCCGTCGGCAAATCGGGACAAGCCGGGGCTAAAGTACGGGCGTTCGACTGCCGATGGGCTCCGCCGGTGACCAGGCCGGATGCGCCTCCGCCCGCTTGCACGCGCGCCGCGCAACCCTGCGCCGGCGGGGCTGGATTGCCCGAAGGGCAATGCCAGCCCCGCCGGCGTTTGAGGCGCGGGGTCTGGGGCGGAGCCCCAGCAGCGGAGCCGCGGGCTAGTTGCCGGCCGCCTCGTCGCAGCGCTGCGCGACCAACGCGCGGGACAGGTCGTCGCGGGACTCGAAAACCAGGCGGCGCAGCGCCGGCGGAGCCGCCTCGTGCGACGACAGCCAGGCGTCCGTGGCCGCCAGCGTCGGCTCCGGGTCCTGGAGCGACGGGTAGAGGCCCCTGACCACGTCCATGCCGATCTGGATCGACCGGTCCGCCCACACCCGCTCGATCACCTCGAAGTACGGCTCCGCGTAGGCCGCCAGCAGGCCCCGCTGCGAGGGCTGCTGCATACCGGCGATCGTCGCCTCCACCAGCGCGTTCGACAGCGTGTCGGATTCGACCACCGCCGCCCACGCCTGGTCCTTCACCGCCGCCGAGGGCCGCGCCGCCAGGCACCGCACCTGGTGCCGCTTGCCCGACGCCGTGTCGTCCCGCGAAAGCTCCGCGCCGAGCACGCCCTCGTCCACCGCCCCGTGCGCGGCCAGCGGCAGCAGGAAGTCCCAGCGCAGCTCCTGGTCCACCTCCAGCCCGTCGATCCGCGCGTGCCCCTCCAGCAGCCCCAGCAGCAGCTGGAAGTCGCCCTCGGTCGCCGCGCTCGCCGCGAAGAAGCGGGCCCAGGTCAGCTGGTGCTCCGACCCCGGCTCCGCCAGCCGCAGTTCGTGCAGCGCGCCCGCCGCCAGCTCCCGGCCGCCCTGCTCGCGCCGGCCCGGCGCCGTGTAGTGGGTGATCGCGGTCAGCGCCTGCGCGTGCAGCATCTGCAGCACGCCGACGTCCGTCTCCCGGCCCGCGTGCGCCAGGACGAGCGAGATGAAGTCCCGCGCGGGCATCAGCCCGTCCCGGGTCAGGTTCCACAGCGCCGACCAGCTCAGCGCCCGGGCGAGGGGGTCCGTCAGGTCGCCCAGGTGCGCCCGCAGCGTGGCCAGCGAGCGCTCGTCGAAGCGGATCTTGCAGTAGGTGAGGTCCTCGTCGTTGACCAGTACCAGGTCGGGCCGCTCCCGGCCCGCCAGCTCCGTGACCACGGTCCGCGCGCCCGACACGTCGGTCGCGGCCCGCGCGTAGCGGACCAGGGTGCCGTCGGACTCCAGCCGGTACAGGCCGACCGCGACCCGGTGCGGCCGCAGCTCGTCGCCCTCCTGCACCACCGCCAGCTCGGTCACCCGTCCGCCCGCGTCGCAGGTCACCACCGGCGTCAGCGCGTTCACCCCGGCCGTCTGCAGCCAGGCCCGCGACCACTCGGCCATGTCCCGGCCGGAGACCTCCGCGAGCACCGACAGCAGGTCGTCCAGCGTGGTGTTCCCGTACGCGTGCGCCTTGAAGTAGCGCCGCGCGCCGTCCAGGAACGCCTCGCGCCCCACGTAGGCGACCAGCTGCTTGAGCACCGCCGCGCCCTTGGCGTAGGTGATCCCGTCGAAGTTCAGCTTCGCGTCCTCCAGGTCACGGATGTCGGCCGTGATCGGGTGCGTGGACGGAAGCTGGTCGGCGCGGTAGGCCCACGCCTTGCGGCTGTTGGCGAAGGTGACCCACGCCTGGTCGAAGCGGGTGGCCTCGACCAGCGCGAAGGAGCCCATGAAGTCGGCGAAGGACTCCTTCAGCCACAGGTCGTCCCACCACTTCATGGTGACCAGGTCGCCGAACCACATGTGCGCCATCTCGTGCAGGATCGTGTTCGAGCGCCGCTCGTACGAGGCCTGCGTGACCTTGCCGCGGTAGATGTACTCCTCGCGGAACGTCACCATCCCCGGGTTCTCCATCGCGCCCAGGTTGTACTCCGGCACGAAGGCCTGGTCGTACTTCCCGAAGGGGTACGGGTAGTCGAAGATCTCGTGGAAGAGGTCGAAGCCCTGCTTGGTGACCAGGAAGACGTCGTCCGCGTCGAAGTGCTTGGCGAGCCCCTTGCGGCACATCGCGCCGAGCGGGATCGTCAGGTCCCCGCGGGTGTAGGAGTCCGTCACGTAGTGGTAGGGGCCCGCGACCACACAGGTGATGTACGTGGAGATCGGCGCGGTCTCGGCGAACCGCCAGACCCCGCCCTCGCGGGACTCCTCCGCGCCGTTGCTCCACACCTGCCAGCCCTCGGGGGCCGTCACCTCGAAGCGGTACGGGGCCTTGAGGTCCGGCTGCTCGAAGTTGGCGTACACCCGCCGGGCGTCCGCCGGCTCGTACTGGGTGTAGAGGTAGACCTCGCCGTCCTCCGGGTCCACGAAGCGGTGCAGGCCCTCGCCGGTGCGGCTGTACGCGCAGTTCGCGTCCACCACCAGGACGTTCTCGGTCTCCAGCCCGTCCAGGGCGATCCGCGCCCCGTCGAAGGCGGCGGCCACGTCCAGCGCGCGCCCGTTGAGGGTCACGGAGTTCACGGAGGGGGCGATCAGGTCCGCGAAGGTGGCGGTGCCGGAGGCCGCGGCCCGGAAGCGGATCGTGGTCACCGAGCGGAAGGTCCGGGGGCCCTCGGCCGGTTCGGCCTCGTCCACCGCGGACCTGACGTCGAGGACCACCTCGTACCCGTCGACGGACAGCAGCTCGGCCCTCTCGCGGGCCTCGTCGCGGGACAGATTCTCTCCGGGCACCTGCACTCCTTCGTGCGTGGTCGGGTTCCTTCGATCGAATCCTCCCATGGGGGGAATGCGTGCGAACGCGTGCCGGTTGGGGAGGGGGACACCGTGAACGACGCCGTGAGCGATCCGAGGAGAGACATGACCGACACCCAGGCGCGCGAGAAGACCCCGGTCGACTTCTGGTTCGACCCGCTCTGCCCCTGGGCCTGGATGACCTCCCGCTGGATGCTGGAGGTCGAGAAGGTCCGCGACGTCGAGGTCCGCTGGCACGTGATGAGCCTGGCCGTCCTGAACGAGAACAAGCTCGACGAACTGCCCGAGCGCTACCGCGAGCTGCTCGGCCCCAAGGGCTGGGCGCCGGTGCGCGTGGTCGTCGCGGCCCAGCAGAAGTTCGGCGACGAGATCACCGGCAAGCTGTACACCGAGCTCGGCACCCGCATCCACAACGAGGACAAGGGCGCGACCCGCGAGGTGATCGCCGAGGCGCTGGCCGCCCTCGGCCTGCCGGCCGAGCTGCTCGCGTACGCCGACTCCGACGAGTACGACGAGGTGCTGCGCGCCTCGCACAACGACGGCATCGACCGGGTCGGCCAGGAGGTCGGCACCCCGGTGATCTCGGTGCCCGGCGCCGACGGCCGGGACGTGGCGTTCTTCGGCCCGGTCGTCACCCCGGCCCCGCGCGGCGAGGCCGCGGCCCGGCTGTGGGACGGCACCCTGCTCGTCGCCTCCACCCCGGGCTTCTTCGAGATCAAGCGCACCCGCACCCAGGGCCCCGTCTTCGAGTAGGCCCGTACCCGCGCACACAGAAGACCCCCGTGAGTCACGTTCTCACGGGGGTCTTCCGCTGGACACGCCCGCCGGTGAAGGGTGAGAAGACGATCACGAGGCGGACGGGCTCGGAGGTGCGATCAGCCCTTGGTGGGGATCAGCAGCGGGGTGTTCGCCTTGGCGTCGGCGTAGCGCTTGGACACGTCCTGCCAGTTGACGACGTTCCACATCGCCTCGATGAAGTCCACCTTCTGGTTCTTGTACTGCAGGTAGAAGGCGTGCTCCCAGGCGTCGAAGACCAGGATCGGGGTGCTGGCCACGCCCACGTTGCCCTGGTGGTCGTAGACCTGCTCGACGACCAGGCGGCCGCTGACGGGCTCGTACGCGAGGACGCCCCAGCCGGAGCCCTGGGTGGCGGAGGAGGCGAAGGTCAGCTGCTTCTTGAACTTCGCGAAGGAGCCGAAGGATTCGGTGATCGCGTCGGCCAGGTCGCCCAGGCCGTCGGCCGCGGTGGGCTCGCCGCCGCCCTCACCGGTCTTCGGGCTGGCCATGTTGTGCCAGTAGATGCTGTGCAGGATGTGGCCGGAGAGGTGGAACGCGAGGTTCTTCTCGAGGCCGTTGAGGGCGCCCCAGTTCTCCTTGTCGCGCGCCTCCGCCAGCTGCTCCAGCGTGTTGTTGGCGCCCGTCACATAGGCCGCGTGGTGCTTGTCGTGGTGCAGCTCGATGATCTGCGGGTTGATCACCGGCTCCAGCGCCGCGTAGTCGTACGGAAGCTCAGGAAGCGTGTAGATGGCCATGCGTGTTATCCGGTCCCCTCAGCGTGCCAACTGCTTATTGCAATCAATGCGCAACTGCACGCTAGCAGTATCTATTCCAGCTCACACGTAAGGGTTACCTGAGTGCGGGGCGCACGGAAAAGGCGGGCCCCGTGCCGGTGCACGGGGCCCGCCTCGGATGGCCGTCGGACCGTCAGGCGCGGGCGGCGGCCCGCTTCTGGAGCACCCAGCCGGTCGCCGCGAGGGCGGCGGTCAGGCCACCGGTGAAGATCACCTGGACCCGGGTGTCCTCACCCATGGCCATCAGGACCAGCACCCCGGCCACGCCCGCCAGGGCCACCCAGGTCAGGTACGGGAACCCCCACATCCGCACGACGAGCTTCCCCGGCGCCTCCCGCTCCAGCCGGCGGCGCAGCACGAACTGCGAGACGGCGATGAAGCCCCAGACGATGAGGATGACCCCGCCGACCATGTTCAGCAGCCAGGCGAACAGGGTGTCCGGGTACCAGTACGACAGCAGCACGGTGACGAAGCCGAAGCCGGACGAGGCGAGCACCGCGCGGCGCGGCACGCGTCCGGCGACCTTGCCCAGCGCCTTCGGGCCCTGGCCGCGGGCCACGAGGGAGTACGCCATGCGCGAGGAGCCGTAGATGTTCGCGTTCATCGCCGACAGCAGGGCGATCAGGATGACCACGTTCATGATCTGGCCGGCGGCCGGGATGCCCAGGTGGTCCAGGGTCGCGGCGTACGGGCCGTCCGCCGTGACCGCCGGGTCGTTCCACGGCAGCAGGGTCACGATCACCAGCATGGAGCCGACGTAGACGATCGCGATCCGCCACATGGTCGTCTTCACGGCCTTGGCCACGCCCTCGACCGGGTTCTCGGACTCGGCGGCCGCGATGGTCACCGTCTCCAGCCCGCCGTACGCGACGACCGAGGCCAGCAGGCCGACCAGCAGCCCTTCCACCCCGTTGGGCAGGAAGCCGCCGTCGTGCAGCAGGTTGGCGGCGCCGGGGGAGTCCGTGCCGGGCAGCACGCCCAGGACGGCCAGCACGCCCAGGCCCAGGAACAGCCCGATGGCGCCGATCTTGAGGGCGGCGAACCAGAACTCGAACTCGCCGAAGTTCGAGACGGCGGCCAGGTTGGACCCGCAGAAGACCGCCATGAACACCAGCACCCACATCCAGGAGGGGGTGCCCGGGAACCAGCCGGTCATGATGTGCGCCGCGCCGATGGCCTCGATGGCCACGCCCACGCACAGCAGCGTCCAGAACATCCAGCCGGCGGTGAATCCGGCCCAGGGGCCGATGGCCCGCTCGGCGTGGACGGAGAAGGAGCCGGAGGCGGGGTGCGCGGCGGACATCTCGCCGAGCATCCGCATCACGAACATCACCAGGATCCCGGACGCGGCGTACGCGAGCACGATCGAGGGGCCCGCGGCGGCGATGCCCGCGCCGGATCCGACGAAGAGTCCGGCGCCGATGACGCCGCCGAGGGCGATCATCGAGAGGTGGCGCTGCTTCAGTCCGTTGCCGAGGGGTGATCCGGCGTCCGCCTGCGGCGGGGCCTGCTGCGCGGGGGGTGCGGTGGTGCTCTGGCTCATGGGAGGCAGTCTGCCGACCGTCCGATAATCGGACTCTTGGTGTCCGTCATCCGGACGGTTGCCTCACGGGACGTGATCGTCCGCCCGCGGAACGGGCAGGGCCCGGGACCTGAGTCCCGGGCCCTGACGCACAGGTCACGGAGTGTCAGGGCCGATCGGCCCGGACCTCCCGCACCCACGCCACCACCAGCACGGCGGCGGCGGCCCCGCTGGACCACAGCAGCTGCGGCCGGGCCGAGTCGTCGAAGAGCATCAGGACGAGCACCGCCGCCATGCCCAGCAGCGCCGCCCACGTGGCGTACGGGAAGAACCACATCGGCAGGGTCAGCCGCTCCGGCATGTCCCGCTCGATGATCCGGCGCAGCCTCAGCTGCGAGACCGCGATCAGCACCCACACGAACAGCAGCACCGCGCCGACCGCGTTGAGCATGTAGAGGAAGATCGTGTCCGGCCACAGCAGGTTCAGCACCACCGAAACGAAACCGAAGGCCACCGAGGCGAACACCGCGCGCCGCGGCACCCCGCCGCCCGAGACCTTCAGCAGCGCCTTCGGCGCCTCGCCCCGCTCGGCCAGCGAGAACACCATGCGCGAGGACCCGTACAGGTTGGCGTTCAGCGCCGACAGCAGCGCCACGAAGATCACGATGTCCATGATCTGGCCGGCCGCCGGGATGCCGATGGAGTCGAGGACGGCCACGTACGGGCTCTGGCCCGGCTCCAGCGAGTCCCACGGCAGCAGCGTCACGATGACCAGCATCGAGCCGACGTAGAAGAAGAGGATGCGCCACACCGCGCTGCGCACCGCACGGGACACGGAACGGGCCGGGTCGTCCGATTCTGCGGCCGCGATCGTGACGACCTCCAGGCCGCCGAAGGCGAAGACGACCGCGAGCATGCCCGCGACGACCCCGCCCATGCCGGCCGGGAAGAAGCCGCCCTGGCCGGTCAGGTTGGCCATGCCCACCGGGTCGGTGTCGGGGAGCAGGCCGAAGACCGCGAGGGTGCCCAGGATCAGGAACAGCACGATCGCGCCGACCTTCAGGGCGGCGAACCAGAACTCGAACTCGCCGAAGTTCCGTACGGCGGCCAGGTTGCTCACGGTGAAGACCACCATGAAGAGCAGCACCCAGACCCACTGGTCGATCGAGGGCACCCAGCCGTTGGCGATCTTCGCCGCGCCGGTGGCCTCGACCGCGAGCACCACGACCAGCAGGAACCAGTACAGCCAGCCCGCCGAGAAGCCGGCCCAGCGGCCCAGGGCCTTCTCCGCGTAGACCGAGAAGGAGCCGGAGGCGGGCATCGCCGCGGACATCTCGCCGAGCGCCCGCATCACCAGCATCGCGAGCACGCCCGCGAGCAGGTAGGAGCAGATGATCGCCGGTCCGGCGATGCCGATCCCGGCGCCGGATCCGACGAAGAGCCCGGCGCCGATGACGCCGCCGAGGCCCAGCATGGTCAGGTGGCGCTGCTTGAGGCTGTGGCTGAGGGGTTCCGCGGGCAGGTCGCCCGTCATCGGAGGAGCTTCGGGCA
The DNA here is from genome assembly GCF_055588085.1 of Streptomyces sp. NPDC046303. Classification (NCBI taxonomy): domain Bacteria; kingdom Bacillati; phylum Actinomycetota; class Actinomycetes; order Kitasatosporales; family Streptomycetaceae; genus Streptomyces; species Streptomyces sp. NPDC046303. The sequence continues at coordinate 59,979 of NZ_JBVJFA010000022.1, read as the reverse complement.
AGCGGTCGCGCATGAGGGGTGCTCGTACTCTCGTTCGGCCCAGCGGCGGTAGGGCTCCGCATCCGGATTGGCGGGACCCTACAGTCTCACTGAGCGGCGGCCTGGTGTGCAAAACGGAAGTGTTGTCGGATCTTCCCCGTGACGCGGATCACGCGAACACGGGTGTGGGTCAGGGTCTTTGTGCGGTCTCCACGAAACCGAGGAGTATGCCTTTGTGCCGGGTGGCGGTGGGGGCGCCGCGGGCCGCGGACTAACGTCGGTGATCGTCCTGTCACCCCGACCTTCCGGAGCCCTCCATGAGCACCGCCTCCGTCTCCTTCCGGCCCGGCGCCGTCCTCGCCGATCTGCTGCCCGCGAGCCGCGTCCGCGACATCGCGCTCGTCGTCGGCGGAGCCGCGCTCACCGGAGTGGCCGCGCAGATAGCCGTCCCCGTGCCCGGCTCCCCGGTTCCCGTCACGGGCCAGACCTTCGCGGCGCTGCTCGTCGGCACCGCCTTCGGCGCCCGCCGCGGGTTCCTGGCCCTGGCGCTGTACGCCGTCCTCGGCGCGGCCGGGATGCCCTGGTTCGCGAACGGCACCTCCGGAGCGAGCGGCGCCTCCTTCGGCTACGTACTGGGCATGCTGCTCGCCGCCACCGTGGCCGGCGCCCTCGCGCAGCGCGGCGCCGACCGCTCGGTCCTGCGGACGGCGGGCACGATGGTGCTCGGCTCCGCGGTGATCTACGCCGTGGGCGTGCCCTACCTGATGGCCGCCACCGGCATGTCCCTGAGCGCCGCCGTCGCCGCGGGCCTGACCCCGTTCCTGCTCGGCGACGCGCTCAAGGCCGCCCTCGCGATGGGCGCCCTGCCGGCCGCGTGGAAGCTGGCCGGCCGCCGCGGCTGAGCCCCTGCTACGCCGGAGCCCGGCCCGCTGGTGACGGCGGGCCGGGCTCTGTCGTGCGTACGCGGAAGGGCTCAGCCCTGCAGCGCGGCCCGCTTGCGGCGGAAGTCCAGCACCACGCCGACGGCCACGACGAGGCCGGCGACCAGGGTGGACAGGGTGACCACCTCGCGGTTCGCGTCGTCCACGAACATGTAGCCGATCACGAACATGATCAGTGCGGCGGTGGCCCAGGTCAGCCACGGGAAGAGCCACATCTTGACGGTCAGCTTCTCCGGGGCCTCGCGGACCAGGATCCCGCGCATCTTCAGCTGGGTGAAGCAGATCACCAGCCAGACGAAGAGCGCGATGGCACCCGAGGAGTTCAGCAGGAAGTTGAAGACCGTGTCCTTGAAGGCGTAGTTGAAGTAGACGGCGACGAAACCGAAGACCGTGGAGCCCAGGATCGCGGCGACCGGCACGCCCTTGGCGTTGACCTTGGCGAACGCCTTCGGGGCGTCGCCGCGCTCACCGAGCGAGAAGGCCATGCGGGAGGCGGTGTAGAGGCCCGAGTTCAGGCAGGACAGCACGGCGGTCAGGACGATGACCTCCATGATCGTGCCGGCGTGCGCGATGCCGATCGAGTCCAGGGCGGCGACGTACGAGCCCTTCTCGGTGATCGACTTGTCGTTCCACGGGAGCAGCGTCAGCACGATGAAGATCGAGCCCAGGTAGAAGACGCCGATCCGCCAGATGACGGAGTTGGTGGCCTGGGTGACCGCCTTGCGGGGGTTCTCCGACTCGCCGGCGGCGAGGGTGACGATCTCGCTGCCCATGAAGGAGAAGACGACCATCAGCACACCGGTCAGGACGGCGCCGTACCCGTTGGGGAAGAAGCCTCCGGTGTCGGTCAGGTGCGCGAAGCCCGCACCCGGGTTGTCCGAGCCCGGCAGCAGGCCGAAGACGGCCAGCATGCCGACGACGACGAACGCGCCGATGGCGACGACCTTGATGCCCGCGAACCAGAACTCGAACTCACCGTAGGAGGCGACCGAGCCGAGGTTCGTGACGGTCAGCACCGCCATCACGATCAGTGCCCAGGCCCACTGCGGGACGGCCGGGATCCAGTTCTCCAGGATGGCGGCACCGGCGGTGGCTTCCACGGCGAGCACGACGACCCAGAAGAACCAGTACAGCCAGCCGATCGAGAAGCCGGCCCAGCGGCCGAGCGCGCGGTCGGCGTAAGCGGAGAAAGAGCCCGAGTTCGGGCTGGCGGCGGCCATCTCGCCGAGCATCCGCATCACGAAGACGACCATCGCGCCGACGAGCGCGTAGGAGATCAGGATGGCGGGGCCGGCCTTGGCGATGCCGCCACCGGAGCCGACGAAGAGACCGGCGCCGATGACACCGCCGATGGCGATCATGGACAGGTGGCGGTTCTTGAGACCGGCCTTCAGACCGTCGGAGGGCTGACCGTCACCGGGGTTTCCGGTGGGGTTGCCTTCCTTCTGAAGGGTCGTCGTGGAGCTCATGGACGGATCCTTAGGTTCTCGGGTTGCGAGCCCCGGCATTCAAACCTGAGATGAACGCAGGGCGGAAGACCCCAATCCGGATCGTTGCGCAGGGACGAACGTCCGGGACCTTGGTCCCGACCCGTCCCATCTGCGTTCTTTGGGTTTACTTGAGCTTTAGAAGTGACTTACGCGACACCCCGTTGCGGGCTGCCGGGCCCCCTCGTGCCACACTCGACCCATGCGCGTGTACCTCGGATCCGACCATGCCGGCTTTGAGCTCAAGAACCACCTGGTGGACTGGCTCAAGAACAACGGCCACGAGCCCGTCGACTGTGGGCCCCACATCTACGACGCGGTGGACGACTACCCGCCGTTCTGCCTGCGCGCCGCGGAGAAGACCGCCGCGGACGCCGACAGCCTCGGCATCGTGATCGGCGGCTCCGGCAACGGAGAGCAGATCGCCGCGAACAAGGTCAAGGGCGTCCGCGCCATCCTCGCCTGGAGCGTGGAGACCGCGAAGCTCGGCCGTGAGCACAACAACGCCAACGTGATCTCCGTCGGCGGCCGCATGCACTCCCAGGACGAGGCCGTCAGCTTCATCGAGGCCTTCCTCGCGACCCCGTACTCCGACGAGGAGCGCCACACGCGCCGCATCGAGATGCTCTCCGCGTACGAGCAGACCGGCGAGCTGCCCCCGATCCCGGCCCACCACCCCCAGGGCTGATTCCGCTTCCGGCCGTGCCGCTCCCGTGCGGGGGCGGCACGGCCGGTTTCTCTTTGCCGAGGAGTTCCGCCGTGCCCGAGGGGCATACGATCCACCGCCTCGCCCAGGACCACACCGAGCGGTTCGCCGCCCGCCCGGTCCGGGTCAGCAGCCCCCAGGGCCGCTTCGCGGAGAGCGCCGCCCTGCTCGACGGGCGCGAGCTGGAGAGCGCCGAGGCGCACGGCAAGCACCTCTTCCTGGAGCTCGGCGACGCCTGGATCCACATCCACCTCGGCCTCTTCGGCAAGCTCGGCTTCGGCCCCGCCCCGGCGCCGCCCGCGACCGACACGGTCCGGCTGCGGCTGAGGAACGCGGAGCACTACGCCGACCTGCGCGGGCCCACCGCCTGCGCGCTGATCGGCGAGGGCGAGAAGAAGGCGATACACGACCGGCTCGGCCCCGACCCGCTGCGCCCGGACGACGACCCCGACCGGGCCTGGAAGCGGATCTCACGCTCCCGCACCACCGTCGCCGCCCTGCTCATGGACCAGAAGGTCGTCGCGGGCGTGGGCAACGTCTACCGGGCCGAGGTCCTCTTCCGGCACGGCATCGACCCGTACCGGCTGGGCAAGGACCTCACCCGAGCCGAGTGGGACGCCCTGTGGGCCGACCTGGCCGCGCTGATGCGCGAAGGCGTACGGAACAACCGGATCGACACGGTCCGCGACGAGCACCTGCCCGAGGCGATGGGCCGGCCGCCGCGCGTGGACGACCACGGCGGTGAGGTGTACGTCTACCGGAGGGCCCATCTGCCCTGCCACATCTGCGGGGGCGAGATCCGCACCGCCGACCTCGCCGCCCGCAACCTCTTCTGGTGCCCCGGCTGCCAGCAGCGCTAGTCCGCCGCACGCCCGCGCGCCCGCACGCACGCCCGCGCGCCGTCAGAAGCCGTGCGGCAGCCAGGGCGCCACATCCCCGGCGAAGGCGCGCGAGGCCCGGGCCAGGGTGCCCGGGCGCAGCTCGCGCACCCGCCCGGCCGCCGCCAGCGAGGTCAGCGCGATCCCGCCCAGGTACGCCGAGCCCAGGTCCCGGACCGACAGCGCCAGGTCCGCCGGCTCCCCGGTCCGCGTGCAGGAGGCGGAGCCCGCCCCGTCGGCCACCAGGCGCCACCGGCCCGCGTTCCACGGGCAGAACGCGTCCTCGACCTCCAGCACCACGTCCACCGCGGCCCCGTACGTCCGCGCCCCGAGCGCCGCCGCCACGTCCACCAGCCGTACGTGCAGCGAGTCGCGCAGGCCCGGCTTCGACCGCCGGACGTCACTGACCAGGTGCAGCACCGGATCGTCCACCGGCCGCTTGGCAGCCCGCACCGTCCAGGTCAGGTCGATCCCGAACAGGTAGCGCCACAGCGCCGCCGTCGCCGCCGGATCGAGCGCGTCGAGGGCCACGACCTCGACCGTGCCCTTCGAGCCGGAGTACTCCCACTCGGGCCTGACCCGGTAGCGGACGTAGCCGGCCACCTCACCGTCCGGTCCCTCGGCCACCACGCACTGCAGCGGCGAAGCGCCGCCCCGGTCCTCCGGCGGATCCAGGAGCTGATACCGCTCCCAGCCGGGCTGCCGGGCCGGCACGCCGGGCCGCCGGGCGACCAGCTCCGCGTACACCCGCTCGCAGTCGGCCAGCGACTTCTCCGCGTCGACGCGCCGCACCCGCACCCCGTCCGTCCCCGGCGGCACGGAGAGCCGTACCCGGGTCGTGTCGATCTCCAGGTCCAGGCAGTACGTCGCCGTGCCGTAGCCGAAACGGCCGTAGATCGCCGGATCCGAGGCCGTCAGCACGGCGAGCGGCTCACCGGCCGCCCGTACGTCGTCCAGCAGGCGCCGCATCATCGAGCGGAGCACCCCGCGCCGCCGGTGCGTGGGGGACACGCCCACCATCGTGACCCCGGCCGCGGGCACCAGCGCCCCGCCCGGCACCGAGACGCGGAAGCTGAACGCGGAGGCCGAGCCGACGCAGTCCTCGCCGTCCCAGACGCCGAGCGAGCGTTCGGGTTCGGTCAAGGACCGGTAGAGCTCCCGGCCCTGCGCGGACTCGGACACCCCGCCGAACGCCAGTTCCAGCTGATCGAACCAGACGTCCCACTCATCCCGCTGCAACACGCGCATCTCAAGTGCCATAAGGCCATCCCTATCAAGGGCGTTCGATCCCCGTCGAAGAGTTTTCGGGTGCCGTGCGACCCCAGGACGAGGGGTACCCCTGCGCAGCCACAGCCGGGATGGATAGGGTCCCGAAGCAATGGCCGGAGCACGTGTGGAAACGCTCATGGCCCGGATGCGCATGCTGTCGCACCGGGCCCGCACCTCCCTGCGCAAATCCGCCGTCGACTACTTCCGCGGGGACGCCTCCGATTGGCTCGCCTTCGCCGGACTGCTCCTCACCATCCCCGCCATCGCCTGCGGGACGATCATGCTGCCCGTCTGGTTCTCGCCCTCGGCGCTCGTCCTGCCGATCGTGGCCGGCGGCCTGCTGCTGCGCCCCGCCAGCCTCCTCGCCCTGTACGCCGCCTCAGCGGGCGCACTGATCGTCGAGGCCCTCGTACTCGGCCCCTACACACAGGGACCGGCGCGAGTCACCCCCGGCACCGTCCTGGTCGTCGCGGCCTGCGGCTTCTTCGGACTGGTCATCGCCCAGTTCCGCAGCCGCGTCGGCGTGCCCTGGCGGCGCGGCGGCACCATGCTCTTCGACCTCCGCGAACGGATCCGGGTCCAGAGCAAGCTGCCCGCGCTGCCCCGCGGCTGGCACCGCGAGATGGCCCTGCGCCCGGCCGGCGGACAGTCCTTCTCCGGCGACTTCGTCGTCGCCGCCCGCACCAACGGCGGCCGGACCCTGGAGATCGTCCTGACCGACGTCTCCGGCAAGGGCATGGAAGCGGGCTCCCGGGCCCTGCTGCTCTCCGGCGCCTTCGGCGGCCTGCTCGGAGCGCTGCCGCCGCACGGCTTCCTGCCCGCCGCCAACGGCTACCTGCTCCGCCAGGACTGGGACGAGGGCTTCGCCACCTCCATCCACCTCGTCCTGGACCTGGAGACCGGCGACTACGAACTCCTCTCCGCCGGCCACCTCCCCGCCCTCCAGCTCTCCGCGGGCACCGGACGCTGGCAGGAGAAGAGCGGCGAGGGCCCGCTGCTCGGCGTCTACGACGGCGCCGAGTTCACCCCCGCCCGCGGGAACCTGCGCCGCGGCGACGTCCTGATGCTCTTCACGGACGGCCTGGTCGAGACGGCCGACCGCGAGATCAGCGAGGGCATCGACCGGCTCACGGGCGAGGCCGACCGCTACGTCGCCGCCGGCTGGGAGGGCGCCGCGTGGCACCTCATCGAAAAGGTCGCCAAGGACGTCAACGACGACCGCGCCCTGCTCCTCATCCGCCGCTCGCCCTGACCCGGCAGCGGCCGCCGGCCCGGCAGGCGGCAGCCGGCAGCCGGCAAGCGGCAGCCGGCGGGGGCGGGCCACTCGCCCCGGATTGGCCCGCCCCCGCCGCACCGGCGGCGCCTACCGTGCCCCCATGGACCGTACGCTCGCCGCCGACCTCGCCCGGCTCCCCGTCCTCCTCGACGCCACCCGCCGCGCCGCCGCCGACGCCCTCGCAGCCCTCGACGCGCGTCCCGTCGTACCGCCCGCCGTGAAGCCCGACGACGCGCCCGAGCCGCTCCCGGAACACGGTGCGGGCGCCGAAGCCGCCCTCGCCGCCTTCCGGGAACGCTGGGAGCCGCGGCTGTCCGCCTCGGCCGGCCCCCGCTACCTCGGCTTCGTCACCGGCGGCGCCACCCCCGCCGCCCTCGCCGGGGACTGGCTCACCGCCGCCCACGACCAGAACTCCAACTCCGCCCTCGACGGCGCCGGCCAGGACCTCGAACGCGAAACCGTCGGCTGGCTCCGCGCGCTGTTCCACCTCTCCGACGCCCACAGCGGCACCTTCGTCAGCGGCGCCACCATGTCCAACACCACCGGTCTCGCCATCGCCCGCGAATGGCTCGGCGAACGCCTCGGCGTCGCCCCGGCCGAGGACGGCGTCGCCGCACTCGGCGCCGTCCGCGTGCTCTCCGGCGCCCCCCACTCCTCCATCGCCAAGGCCCTGTCCGTCCTCGGCCTGGGACGGGCCGGCCTCGTCCCGGTCCCCACCCTTCCCGGCCGCGAGGCCGTGGACCCGGCCGCCCTGGACCGGGCCCTGGCCGACACCCCGGGCCCCGCCGTCGTCGTCGCCAACGCCGGCACCGTCAACACCGTCGACTTCGACGACCTCCGGGCCGTTGCCGCACTCAAGGAACGCCACGACTTCTGGCTGCACACCGACGCCGCCTTCGGCGCCTTCGCCGCCCTCTCCCCGGACCACGCCCACCTCGCCGCCGGACTCGACGCCTCCGACTCCCTCTGCGTCGACCTGCACAAATGGCTCAACGTCCCCTACGACAGCGCCGTCCAGTTCACCCGCCGGCCCGACCTGCAGGCCCGCGTCTTCCGAAACTCCGCCGCCTACCTCGGCCCCCTCGGCGACCACCCCGACCTGGTCCACCTCACCCCGGAGAACTCCCACCGGCTGCGCGCCCTCGCCGCCTGGTTCACGCTGCGCGCGTACGGCCGCCAGGGCCACCGGGAGATCGTCGAACGCGACATCGCCTGCGCCCGCGCGCTGGGCGAGCGGCTCTCCGGGGACCCCGCCTTCACCCTGCTCGCCCCGGTCCGCCTCAACGTCGTCTGCTTCACCCTCGCCGCCGACCCCACCCCGGCCCGCCTGACCGCCCTGCGCGAGGCGGCCGCCGCCGAGGTGTTCGTCACCCCGACCGTCTACCGGGGAACCCCCGCCCTGCGCGCCGCGTTCTCCAACTGGCGTACCACGCAGGCGGATGTGGACCGGGCCGCGCGGGCCCTGCGGACAGCGGCAAGGGAGATCGCATGACGAGCAGCCCCCTGACCCTCATCGAGGTCGAGGCCCTGGCCCGCGCCGCGCACGAGGGCCAGACCGACAAGGCCGGCCGGCCGTACGCCGAGCACCTCGCGGCCGTCGCCGAAGGCGTCCGCCTGCGCGGCGGCTCCTGCGAACAGCAGGCGGCGGCCTGGCTCCACGACGCCATCGAGGACGAGGCGCTGAGCCTCACCTGGCTGGATTCCGCCGCCCTGCCCCAGTCCGTGAAGGACATGGTCCTCGCCGTCACCAAGCGGCCCGGCGAACCGGTCGAGCAGTACGCGGCCCGGATCCTCGCCACTCCGGGCGCCCTGCTGGTCAAGGAGGCCGACCTCGCGCACAACGCCGACCCCGCGCGCCTCTCCGTACTGGACGGCCCCACACGGGAGCGGCTGTCCGCGAAGTACGCGTATGTCCGCTCGCTCCTCGGCCTCACCCAGCCCCGCCCCCCGGAAGACCGGCACAAGCGGAACCATGGCGATTCGTCACGGGACGGATAGGCGGGGCCCGTTGGTGGGAGGATGGTCCATGTGGGTGTGCGCGGCCGCACGCCCCGGGCCGACCAGGGGACGACCGAAGGTGTGATCAGTTGTGGCCATTTCGCTGTCAGTGGTGGTTCTGTTGGGGGTCATCCTGGTGGTGCTGATCCGCGGCAACCACATCAAGGCGGGCCCCGCGATCGTCGCGGCCCTGTTCGGGTTCTTCCTGGCGTCCAGCTCGATCGCGGACGACGTGAACCGTTTCCTCAACTCCCTCGCGACGATGATCGCGAACATCAAGCTCTAGGCGCTCCGCCGCCACGGAGCCAACCCGCCGTCCACCAGGGCCCGTTGGCCGGACCTGGGGGACGGCCCGGGAAAAGACTCAGGGCCAGGCGGAGGAAACGCCCTCCGGCCTGGCCCTGGTGCTCAGAGCGGGCGACGGGAATCGAACCCGCGTAGCTAGTTTGGAAGACTAGTGCTCTACCATTGAGCTACGCCCGCAACGCGCGCGCCGCACAGGTCCCGGGGACCGCGGCACGAACAGCATCCTAGCGGGTCGCGCCGGGGGCTTGCACACCACATTCGAGCCCGCCGCGAGCGCCTGCCGGGACGCCGGCCCGGAAACTCCGGAAACCCCGCGCATCGGAGGGTCTCCGGGCATGTACCCTACGTGTCGCACCGACGGGGTGTGGCGCAGCTTGGTAGCGCGTCCGCTTTGGGAGCGGAAGGTCGTCGGTTCGAATCCGGCCACCCCGACCACCAGCAGTGTCTCCTTCGAGCCATCGGGGGCCACCACAAGATCGCGTTGTGGGCTGATTGCCGCTTGCCGTTACTATGCAAGCTGCGTGCCCGTGTGTCTGATGTACCGGGCCGAAGTCCGCTGAACCGCTGAACCGCAGCGTGACGGCAGAATCCCCAGCAGTCAGCCACAAGGAGACCGAACCGTGAAGAGCGCCGTGGAGACCCTGAACCCGACTCGGGTTCGGCTCACTGTTGAGGTGCCCTTCGAGGAGCTCAAGGACAGCCTCGACGCGGCGTACAAGAAGATCAACCAGCAGGTCACGGTGAAGGGCTTCCGCAAGGGCAAGATCCCGGCCCGCGTCATCGACCAGCGCTTCGGCCGCGGTGCGGTGCTGGAGGAGGCCGTCAACGACGCCCTCCCGAAGTTCTACACCGAGGCGGTCAACGAGGCCGACCTGAACCCGCTGGGCCAGCCCGAGGTCGACATCACGGAGCTGAAGGACGGCGAGCTGCTGGCCTTCACCGCCGAGGTCGACGTGCGCCCCGAGATCGAGATCCCGGACTACTCCGGCATCGAGGTCGAGGTCGACGCCATCGAGGTCTCCGACGAGGACGTCGAGAAGTCCGTCGAGCAGCTGCGCGGCCGCTTCGCGTCCACCAAGGACGTCGAGCGCGCCGCCGCCGAGGGCGACGTCGTCACCATCGACCTCGAGGCCAAGGTCGACGGCGAGGTGCTGCCCGACGGCGTCGCCTCCGACGTCTCGTACACCATCGGCTCGGGCGAGCTGCTCGAGGGCATCGACGAGGCCGTCACCGGCCTCGAGGCCGGCGGCGAGGCCACCTTCACCTCGCAGCTGAAGGGCGGCTCCGCCGAGGGCAAGGACGCCGAGGTCACCGTCAAGGTCACCAAGGTCTCCGCCAAGGAGCTCCCGGAGCTGGACGACGAGTTCGCCCAGATGGCCAGCGAGTTCGACACCCTCGAGGAGCTCAAGGCCGACAGCCGCAAGCGCCTCGAGAACATGAAGCAGTACGACCAGGCCACGCAGGCCCAGGAGCGCGTCCTGGAGAAGCTGCTGGAGCTCGTCGAGGTCCCGATCCCCGAGAAGCTCCTCGCGGACGAGGTCCAGACCCGCAAGCACAACCTGGAGCACCACCAGCTCGGCCAGATGGGTCTGACCATCGAGAAGTACCTGGAGTTCCAGGGCAAGACGGTCGAGGAGTTCGACGCCGAGACCTCCGAGCAGGCGATCAAGGGCATCAAGACCCAGTTCGTCCTCGACGCGCTGGTCAACAAGGAGAAGCTGGGCGTCAACCAGGAGGAGCTCACCGAGCACCTCATGCGCCGCGCCGCCTCCTCCGGCATGTCCCCCGACCAGTTCGCCCAGGCCGTCGTCGAGGGCGGCCAGGTCCCGATGCTGGTCGGCGAGGTCGCCCGCGGCAAGGCCCTCGCGGTCGTCGTCGAGGCCGCCAAGGTCGTCGACACCAACGGCGAGGTCGTCGACCTCACCGACGAGGACGAGGAGCAGGTCGTCGAGACGGTCGAGGCGGCCGTCGAGGGCGACACCGAGGTCCAGGCCGACGAGGCCAAGTAACACCCCGGGCGAAGCCCGCTGAGCAGTGCCCCGAAGGGCCCGGACGCAGCCGCGTCCGGGCCCTTCGGCACAGGCCCCGGAAGGCCCCGGGACCTTGCGCTCCGAGCGAACAGTTCGGGAAGCGGGATGGCGTTGTCCGACCTGCGCGTTAGGGTCCATGAATACGAGGGCACGTGAGTACCCGGATGCCGGCGGACTCGTCCGCACCGGCCGGACCGCGCCCCAGAACGAGACGCTGAGACGGCACATGGCCGTCGGAGACGAGCAGGTGGATACGTGACGAATCTGATGCCTTACGCCGCGGGTGAGCCGTCCATCGGTGGCGGCCTCGGCGACCATGTCTACAACCGGCTGCTCGGCGAGCGCATCATCTTCCTCGGCCAGCAGGTCGACGACGAGATCGCCAACAAGATCACTGCGCAGCTCCTCCTCCTCGCGGCCGAGCCCGAGAAGGACATCTACCTGTACATCAACAGCCCCGGCGGCTCCGTGACGGCGGGCATGGCGGTGTACGACACCATGCAGTACATCCCGAACGACGTCGTCACCATCGGCATGGGCATGGCGGCCTCCATGGGCCAGTTCCTGCTCACCGGTGGCGCCAAGGGCAAGCGCTTCGCCCTGCCGAACACCGACATCCTGATGCACCAGGGTTCCGCCGGCATCGGCGGCACCGCGTCCGACATCAAGATCCAGGCCCAGTACCTGCTGCGCACGAAGCAGCGCATGGCCGAGATCACCGCGTTCCACTCGGGCCAGACCGTCGAGGCGATCATCCGCGACGGCGACCGCGACCGCTGGTTCACCGCCGTGGAGGCCAAGGAGTACGGCCTCATCGACGAGATCATCTCGGCCGCGTCCAACGTGCCGGGCGGCGGCGGCACCGGGGCCTGATCCCGGCCCCACGCGCCAGTACCGAGCAGCCGACAGCCCGCAGAACGCCACCAGGATGGTGAACACCCAGATGCAGAACAACTTCTCCGCCAGCGCCAACGGCCTCTACACCGGCCCGCAGGTGGACAACCGCTACGTCATCCCGCGCTTCGTCGAGCGCACCTCGCAGGGCGTGCGCGAGTACGACCCGTACGCGAAGCTGTTCGAGGAGCGCGTGATCTTCCTCGGCGTGCAGATCGACGACGCCTCCGCCAACGACGTCATGGCGCAGCTGCTGTGCCTGGAGTCGATGGACCCCGACCGGGACATCTCGATCTACATCAACAGCCCCGGCGGCTCCTTCACCGCGCTGACGGCGATCTACGACACGATGCAGTTCGTGAAGCCCGACATCCAGACGGTCTGCATGGGCCAGGCGGCCTCCGCCGCCGCGGTCCTGCTCGCCGCCGGCACCCCGGGCAAGCGCATGGCCCTGCCGAACGCCCGCGTGCTGATCCACCAGCCGTCCGGCGGCACCGGCCGTGAGCAGCTCTCCGACCTGGAGATCGCGGCCAACGAGATCCTGCGCATGCGCGACCAGCTGGAGACCATGCTGGCCAAGCACTCGACGACGCCGATCGAGAAGATCCGCGACGACATCGAGCGCGACAAGATCCTCACTGCCGAGGACGCTCTCGCGTACGGACTGATCGACCAGATCATCTCCACCCGCAAGAGCAGCAAGAGCTGATCCTTGCCGCCAGTTGACGGGTGCACGCCGCCGGATCCGGCGGTGTGAACCACGTCAAGGGGGCCCCGTTCGGGGCCCCCGGCAAGGTACCGTCGGATATGAGGCACCAGGAGCGCTGAACCAGGCGTCTCCCAGGCGAAGGGGAAGCACCTCGTGGCACGCATCGGTGACGGCGGCGATCTGCTCAAGTGCTCGTTCTGCGGAAAGAGCCAGAAGCAGGTGAAGAAGCTCATCGCAGGACCCGGTGTGTACATCTGCGACGAGTGCATCGACCTCTGCAACGAGATCATCGAAGAGGAGCTCGCGGAGACCTCCGAGGTCCGGTGGGAGGAACTCCCCAAGCCCCGCGAGATCTACGAGTTCCTGGAGAGCTACGTCGTCGGCCAGGAGCCGGCGAAGAAGGCGCTCTCCGTCGCGGTGTACAACCACTACAAGCGGGTCCAGGCCGGCGAGAACGGCGGCGCGCAGGGCCGCGAGGACGCGATCGAGCTCGCGAAGTCGAACATCCTGCTGCTGGGCCCCACGGGCTCCGGCAAGACCCTCCTCGCCCAGACGCTCGCGCGCATGCTGAACGTCCCGTTCGCCATCGCCGACGCGACGGCGCTGACGGAGGCGGGGTACGTCGGCGAGGACGTCGAGAACATCCTGCTCAAGCTGATCCAGGCCGCCGACTACGACGTCAAGAAGGCCGAGACCGGGATCATCTACATCGACGAGATCGACAAGGTCGCCCGCAAGAGCGAGAACCCGTCGATCACGCGCGACGTCTCGGGCGAGGGCGTCCAGCAGGCCCTCCTGAAGATCCTCGAGGGCACGACGGCGTCCGTCCCCCCGCAGGGCGGGCGCAAGCACCCGCACCAGGAGTTCATCCAGATCGACACGACGAACGTGCTCTTCATCGTGGGCGGCGCCTTCGCCGGCCTCGAGAAGATCATCGAGTCGCGCGCGGGCGCCAAGGGCATCGGCTTCGGGGCGACGATCCGCTCGAAGCGCGAGATCGAGGCGAGTGACCAGTTCCAGGAGGTCATGCCGGAGGACCTGGTGAAGTTCGGGATGATCCCCGAGTTCATCGGCCGCCTCCCCGTACTGACCTCCGTGCACAACCTGGACCGCGAGGCCCTGCTCCAGATCCTCATCGAGCCGCGCAACGCCCTGGTGAAGCAGTACCAGCGGCTGTTCGAACTCGACGGTGTGGAACTGGACTTCGAGCGCGAGGCCCTCGAGGCGATCGCCGACCAGGCGATCCTCCGCCAGACGGGCGCGCGCGGCCTGCGCGCCATCATGGAGGAGGTCCTGATGTCGGTGATGTACGAGGTCCCGTCCCGCAAGGACGTGGCCCGCGTGGTCATCACGGCCGAGGTCGTCCGCTCCAACGTCAACCCGACCCTGGTCCCCCGCATCGTCCCGAAGGACCAGGGCCCGCACGAGAAGTCGGCGTAGCTCTTCGACACGCGAAAGGGGCGCCCCCGACGGGGGCGCCCCTTTCGCGTGCCCTGCGAGCCGCTACTGCTTGACGCGGGCGGTGTTGTAGAGCTTCGCGGTCAGGTCCGCGGTCTGCTCCAGGGTGTAGCCCGGCTTCCCGGCGAGCAGGGAGGCCACGTCGCTGGCGGAGACCGTGCTCAGGGTGCTGTAGTCGCCCCAGATGCAGATGGGGATCGTGAACTCCTTGGGCCCCTTCGTGGTCGTGTCCTTGGAGGTGAACTTGGCCTCCTGGCACTTCATCACGGCGCCCTTGAAACCGGCAGGAGTCATCGCCTTGGGGCTCCCGACCAGCTCGACCTCCGTCTTGCTGTCACTCTTGGCGGCGTTCAGCTTGGCCATGGCGAAGTACGCGTCCACGGCCTTCTCCGGGTCCGCGATGTCTCCGTAGACGCCCTGGAAGTTGAGGCCCTTGGCCGACAGCGGGTTCTTCGGGTCGCCGGACTGGTAGTTCATGCCCACCTGGGTGGGGTTCTTGACACCCACCCCCTCGGCTTCCTTCTTGTCCTTGTCGGTGAACGGCTTCTCGTTGTACTTCGGGTCCTTCTTGAAGTCGTCCACCGACTCCGGGGCCACCAGCTTGTAGCCCTTGGTGTCGGCGGAAATGGCGCCGCCGGCGCCGCCGCCCAGGAAGTACCAGCCGCCGCCCGCGATGACCGCGACCGCGACGACCACGCCGATGATCACGCCCGCCTTGGACTTCTTCGGCTGCTGCGGGGGCATCCCGCCGTACGGGGGCTGCTGGTAGCCGTAGCCCGGCTGCTGGGGCTGCTGCGGGTAGCCCTGCGGCGGGACGCCCGGCTGCTGCGGGTAGCCGTAACCAGGCTGGGGCGCGGGCTGGCCGTAGGGCCCGGGCGGCGGCGGGGGCTGCTGCCCGTACGGTCCGGGCTGCTGCGGCTGCTGTCCGTAAGGTCCCGGCTGGTTGTAGCTCATCCCGCGTCCCCCAATGAGGTTGCTTATACGTTCCACACATCCTGTCGGAAGCCGGGGGCGGGCAGGGCTCCGGGGGTCCCTGATTACCGGTTTCATGACTGGACTGTTACGCCTCTAAACTGTGGCTCGTGACCGAGAACACGCAGACACCCAGCAGCCCCAACTCCCAACTGCCGACCCAGTACGCGCCGGCCGAGGTAGAGGGGAAGCTCTACGAGCGCTGGGTAGAGCGGGGGTACTTCACGGCCGATCCCGCGAGCGAGAAGCCCGCGTACACCATCGTCATTCCGCCGCCGAACGTCACCGGCTCCCTGCACCTGGGGCACGCCTTCCAGCACACGCTCATGGACGCGCTGACCCGTCGCAAGCGGATGCAGGGGTACGAGTCGCTGTGGCTGCCCGGCATGGACCACGCCGGTATCGCCACCCAGAACAAGGTCGAGCAGCAGCTCGCCGAGGAGGGCAAGTCCCGCCACGACCTGGGCCGCGAGGAGTTCGTCGAGCGCGTCTGGCAGTGGAAGGAAGAGTACGGCGGCAAGATCCTCGGCCAGATGCGGCGGCTGGGTGACGGTGTCGACTGGAGCCGCGAGCGGTTCACCATGGACGAGGGCCTGTCCAAGGCCGTCCAGACGATCTTCAAGAAGCTGTTCGACGACGGGCTGATCTACCGGGCCGAGCGCATCATCAACTGGTGCCCCCGCTGTCTGACGGCCATCTCCGACATCGAGGTGGAGTACCAGGAGGACGCGGGCGAGCTCGTCTCGATCACGTACGGCGAGGGTGAGGACACCCTGGTCGTCGCGACCACCCGCGCCGAGACGATGCTCGGTGACACGGCCGTCGCCGTCCACCCGGACGACGAGCGGTACGCGCACCTCGTCGGCAAGCAGATCAAGCTGCCGCTGACCGACCGGACCATCCCGGTCGTCGCCGACACGCACGTCGACCCGGAGTTCGGCACCGGCGCCGTCAAGGTGACCCCGGCGCACGACCCGAACGACTTCGCCATCGGGCAGCGCCACGGCCTGCCCAACCTGACGATCATGGACGAGCATGGTGTCATCACCGTCCACGGCCCGTTCCTCGGCCTGGACCGCTACGAGGCGCGTTCCGCGGTCGTCGGCGCCCTGCGCGAGCAGGGCCGCATCGTCGCCGAGAAGCGCCCGTACCTGCACTCCGTCGGGCACTGCTCGCGCTGCCGCACGACCGTCGAGCCCCGCCTGTCCCTCCAGTGGTGGGTCAAGGTCGAGACGCTGGCCAAGGCCGCCGGTGACGCGGTCCGCGACGGCCGGGTGTCGATCCACCCCGAGGACATGTCGAAGCGCTACTTCGACTGGGTCGACAACCTCAACGACTGGTGCATCTCGCGCCAGCTGTGGTGGGGCCACCGCATCCCGGTCTGGTACGGCCCGGACGGCGAGGTCGTCTGCGTCGGACCGGACGACGAGGCGCCGACGGGGGAGGGCTGGGTCCAGGACACCGACGTCCTCGACACCTGGTTCTCGTCCGGCCTGTGGCCGTTCTCCACGCTCGGCTGGCCGGAGCAGACCCCGGACCTGAAGAAGTTCTACTCCACGGACGTCCTGGTCACCGGGCACGACATCATCTTCTTCTGGGTCGCCCGGATGATGATGTTTGGCCTGTACGCCATGGACGGCGAGGCCCCCTTCAAGACGATCGCGCTGACCGGCCTGGTCCGCGACGAGCGCGGCAAGAAGATGTCGAAGTCCTTCGGCAACGTGGTCGACCCGCTGGACTGGATGGACAAGTACGGCTCCGACGCCGTCCGCTTCACCCTGGCCAAGGGCGCCAACCCCGGCACCGACGTGCCGATCGGCGAGGACTGGGTCCAGGCGTCGCGCAACTTCGCCAACAAGATCTGGAACGCCACGCGCTTCGCGCTGATGAACGGCGCGACGATCGAGGGCGAGCTGCCGCCGGTCGAGCAGATGTCGGCGACCGACCGCTGGATCCTGTCCCGCCTGAACAAGACCATCGCCCAGGTGGACGCGTACTACGAGGACTTCCAGTTCGCGAAGCTCAGCGAGGCCCTCTACCACTTCGCGTGGGACGAGGTCTTCGACTGGTACGTCGAGCTGTCGAAGACGACCTTCTTCGCGGGCGGCGAAGGCGCCAAGGTCTCCGGCCGGGTCCTCGGCGAGGTCCTGGACACGATGCTGCGCCTGCTGCACCCCGTGGTCCCGTTCGTCACCGAGACCCTGTGGACCACGCTGACCGGCGGGGAGTCCCTCGTCGTCGCCGACTGGCCCAAGGACAGCGGTTTCCGCGACGAGGCCGCCGAGGCCGAGATCGAGAACCTCCAGGCCGTGGTCACCGAGGTCCGCCGGTTCCGCGCCGACCAGGGCCTGCAGCCGGGCCAGAAGGTCCCGGCCCGCCTCGACCTCAGCGGTACGCCGCTGGCCGCGCACGAAGGCGCCATCCGGCAGCTGCTGCGCCTGCAGCCGGAGGGCGACTCCTTCGCCGCCACCGCGACCCTCCCGGTCGCCGGCGCCACCGTCGCGCTCGACCTGTCGGGCACCATCGACGTGGCCGCCGAGCGCAAGCGGCTGAGCAAGGACCTGGCCGCCGCCGAGAAGGAGAAGCAGCAGGCCGAGGGCAAGCTCGGGAACGAGGCCTTCCTCGCCAAGGCTCCCGACAACGTCGTGGACAAGATCAAGGGCCGGCTGGCCAAGGCCGAGGCGGACATCGCCCGGATCCAGGCCCAGCTGGACGGGCTGCCCGCCGCGTGAGCACGTAAGCGAGAGCAGGAGAAGGCCCCCACGCCGTCGGTCGGCGCGGGGGCCTTCCCCTTGTGCCTTCCCCGCATGCTTCCCCGCGCGGGGGCCGACGTCACCAAGGGACCTCCGGCCTGTCCGAAGTGCCCCATATCACTCGCCGTCCGGTCCGGGCGGATCCCGATCCGGGACGGCGACGACGGATGATGGAGGGCATGCACGTCAAGCCCGCCGCCTCGGCGCTCCACCGTGTCGCGGCCTCCGGCCGCCGGCTCGCCGAGGGCTGGTCCGGTTCACCGCGGGCGCTGGACGTGCTGACGGCGCTCGGCTGCCTCGCCCTGATGGCCCTGGACCTCCCCGGCCTCGCCGCCGCCGACAATTCGCTCAGCGGGCCGCTCGCGGCCGCCGTGCTCGCCGCCGGCTGCTCCAGCCTGCTGGTGCGGCGCCGGATGCCCTGGCTCCCGTACCTCGCCGCGCTGCTCCTGCTCGGCTGGCTGCACGAGCTGACCCTGATCCAGTTCGCCCTGTACTCGGTCGGCCGCTACCGCGGGCGCCGGGCCGGGATCCTCGCCACGCTCGGGTACGTGGCCTTCGCGCTGGTCCTGTTCTACGGGGTGCCGGGCTGGCCCGCGGCCTGGGCCGAGACCTTCAGCGGCTTCCTCAGCGTGGTCGTGCCCATCGGGGTGCTCGCCTCGGCCGTCGGCATCGCCGCCTACCGGCACGACCTGGTGGCGGAGCTCACCGCCCGGCGGGCCGAGTCCGCCGTGCTCCAGGCGGTGCAGCAGGAGCGCACCTCGGTCGCCCGTGACGTCCACGACTTCGTCGGGCGGGAGCTGACCCTGCTGACGGTGCGCTCCGAGGTGCTGTCGGCGAGGGCCCGCCAGACCGCGTACGCCAAGGACTTCGAGGAACTGGCCGACACCGCGCGCAGGGCCCATCTGGTGCTCAACGACATCATCGTGCAGCGCGGGGAGCGCGCCTCGACGCCGGGGGTGGACGGGCTGGCGGCGCTGGCGCAGGAGAGCGGGCGGGCCGGTTCGCCCGTACGGCTCGTGATGGACCCGGACGCGCACGCGCTGTCGCCGCTGCGGCAGGCGGCGGTCTACCGGGTGGTCCAGGAGTGCCTGACCAATGCCGCCAAGCACGCGCACGGCGAGACGATCGAGGTGTCGATCGCGGCGGACGGTCCGCGGCTGCGGATCGCCGTCAGCAACCCGCTGCCGGCCAGGACCCCGGGCCGGGCGCCCGTCTCGGCGGGTTCGGGCACGGCGAGCATGTCCGAGCGCGTGCGCAGCCTGGGCGGTGACCTGACGGCGAGGCGCACGGAGGATGCCTACGAGGTCGTGGCCACCCTGCCGCGCGGCTAGGCCGTCTCTTCGGCGCCCGTTCGCCGGAGGTCTCGTGAACCCCAGGTCGCAGGAGCTGGGGATCCTCGTCCGTAGACTGGGCTCCGTGAGTGACCAGCAGCCCGAGAATGACCGCGACAGCGACTTCGACGAGTTCGACCAGATCGTGGCGGAAGAGTCCGACCGCGACCCCGACCTGGCGGTGATCGAGGCCGGCAGCCGCACCCTGCGCGCCCAGGCCGGACCGCCCCAGGGCGATCCGGTGCCCGCACGGCCCGTCGACCCGGAGGTCGCCAAGGCGCTGCTGGAGGTGGAGCAGGAGCTGGCCGGCCGCTGGGGCGAGACCAAGCTGGAGCCGTCGGTGACGCGGATCGCCGCGCTGATGGACGTCCTGGGCGAGCCGCAGCGCGCGTACCCCTCCATCCACGTCACCGGCACCAACGGCAAGACCAGCACGGCCCGCATGATCGAGGCCCTGCTGAACGCCTTCGAACTGCGCACCGGCCGCTACACCAGCCCGCACGTGCAGTCGGTCACCGAGCGGATCAGCCTCGACGGGGCGCCGATCAGCGCCGAGCGGTTCGTCGAGACGTACCACGACATCAAGCCGTACGTGGAGATGGTCGACGCCGCCCAGGAGTACCGGCTGTCGTTCTTCGAGGTGCTCACCGGGATGGCGTACGCGGCGTTCGCGGACGCCCCGGTGGACGCCGCCGTGGTCGAGGTCGGCATGGGCGGCACCTGGGACGCGACCAACGTCATCGACGGCTCGGTCGCCGTGGTCACCCCGATCAGCCTGGACCACACCGACCGGCTCGGCGCCACGCCCGGCGAGATCGCCCTGGAGAAGGGCGGCATCATCAAGCAGGGCGCCACGGTGATCCTGGCGCAGCAGCCGGTGGACGCGGCGCAGGCGCTGCTGAAGAAGGCCGTCGAGGTGGACGCGACGGTGGCCCGTGAGGGCATGGAGTTCGGCGTGGTCTCGCGCGAGGTCGCGGTCGGCGGGCAGCAGCTGACGCTGCGCGGGGTCGGCGGGGAGTACGACGGCATCTTCCTGCCGCTGCACGGGGCGCACATGGCGCACAACGCGGCGGTGGCGCTGGCGGCGGTCGAGGCGTTCTTCGGGGTCGGGACCGGCGGCGAGGAGCACGCGCGGGTGCTGGACGCGGACACCGTGCGCAAGGCCTTCGCCTCGGTGACCTCGCCGGGCCGCATGGAGGTCGTGCGGCGCAGCCCGACGGTGGTGCTGGACGCGGCGCACAACCCGTCGGGGGCCGCGGTCACCGCGGAGGCGATCACCGAGTCCTTCGGCTTCAGCCGGCTGATCGGCGTCGTGGCCGCGAGCGAGGGCAAGGACGTGCGCGGGGTCCTCGAGGCCTTCGAGCCGATCTTCGCGGAGGTGGTGGTGACGGAGAACTCCAGCCACCGGTCGATGGGCGCGGACGAGCTGGCGGCGGTCGCGGTCGAGGTCTTCGGCCAGGACCGGGTGCAGGTGGAGCCGCGGCTGGACGACGCCCTGGAGGCGGCGATCACCCTGGCGGAGGAAGAGGCCGAGTACGGAGGGGCCGGGGTGCTGGTGACCGGTTCCGTGATCACGGTGGGCGAGGCCCGCCTGCTGCTGAAGAGGGGCTGAGGATGCGCACGCTGTGTGCGAGCACGCTGATCGGCGAGTTCTTCGTGATCGGGTTCGCGGGCCTGGTGGCCATGAAGAACCCCGGTCTGACCCAGGCCGAGGTGTGGACGGTGTGCGGGGTCACGATGCTGCTGTCGGTGCTGCTGTGCGGGATGCTCTCGCGTCCCGGGGCGGTCCAGCTGGGCTGGGCCCTGCAGATCGGCCTGATCGCGAGCGGGTTCGTCGTCCCGACGATGTTCTTCCTCGGCGCGGTGTTCGCGGGGCTGTGGTGGTGCTCGGTGCACTACGGCCGCAAGATCGACACGATCAAGGCCCGCTGGGCGGCCTCGGCGGAGGCGTCGCCGACGGCCCCCGGAACGCCTGACGCTGTGTGACAGCCGGTCCGAACGGCCCTGTAGATTCGTCCTACCGCACCCGTATGCCGCAAGGAGCCGCAACATGACCCAGCGCACCCTCGTCCTGCTGAAGCCCGACGCCGTCCGTCGCGGTCTGGTGGGCGAGATCATCGGCCGTATCGAGCGGAAGGCCGGCTGGTCCATCCCCGCGCTGGAGATGCGCACGCTGGACCAGGAGACGCTCGAGGCGCACTACGGCGAGCACAAGGGCAAGCCGTTCTACGAGCCGCTGATGGGCTTCATGGCCAGTGGTCCGATCGTGGCGCTGGTCGTCGAAGGGGAACGCGTGATCGAGGGCGTCCGCCAGCTGGCCGGTCCCACCGACCCGATCGCCGCGGCGCCCGGCTCCATCCGGGGAGACTTCGGCACCATCGTCCGGGAGAACCTGATCCACGCCTCGGACTCCGAGGAGTCCGCGGAGCGCGAGCTGAAGCTCTTCTTCCCGGCGCTCTGAGCCTGACGTGACATCAGCCAAATAGCGCTCATGACCTGGGGCGACCGAAGTAATTTCGGTCGCCCTTCGGTATTTCCGGGCAGGAGCGGGAACGCCTGGGCAGAACACGTCGTCACCACTCACGGGGGCGGGTATCCATTCCGGCGCGATTGCCGGAGTCCCGTCGCGCGGTGTCCGCACTCGCGGCACTACGATGGGGCCTCCACCCACACACCCACTCGCCGACCTGACAGCAGCCGCTATCAACTGGAAGGCCAGACGCTCCTCATGGGGAACAAGGGGAACAACATGTCGTTCATCGGCCGTGACATGGCGATCGACCTCGGGACCGCCAACACGCTGGTGTACGTGAGGGGCCGGGGGATCGTCCTGAACGAGCCGTCCGTGGTCGCCATCAACACGAACACCGGCGGCATTCTGGCGGTCGGCTCCGAGGCGAAGAAGATGATCGGGCGCACGCCCGGCAACATCGTCGCCGTAAGGCCCCTCAAGGACGGCGTCATCGCCGACTTCGAGATCACCGAGCGTATGCTCCGGTACTTCATCCTCAAGATCCACAAGCGCCGTTACCTGGCCCGTCCGCGCGTCGTGGTGTGCGTGCCCTCCGGCATCACCGGAGTGGAGCGGCGCGCCGTCATCGAGGCGTCCACGCAGGCCGGCGCCCGCCAGGTGCACATCATCGAGGAGCCCATGGCCGCCGCCATCGGCTCGGGCCTGCCCGTCCACGAGGCCACCGGGAACATGGTCGTGGACATCGGCGGCGGGACCACCGAGGTCGCCGTCATCTCCCTCGGCGGAATCGTCACGGCGCAGTCCATCAGGGTGGCCGGCGACGAGCTCGACAACGCGATCATCCAGCACATCAAGAAGGAGTACTCGCTCCTCCTCGGCGAGCGCACCGCCGAGCAGATCAAGATCACCATCGGGTCGGCGTACGACCTCGACAAGGACGAGCACACCGAGATCCGCGGCCGTGACCTGGTCTCCGGGCTGCCCAAGACGGTCGTCATCTCGGCCGCGGAGGTCCGCAAGGCCATCGAGGAGCCCGTCAACGCCATCGTCGACGCCGTCAAGACCACCCTCGACAAGTGCCCGCCGGAGCTCTCCGGCGACATCATGGACCGCGGCATCGTGCTGACCGGTGGCGGCGCCCTGCTGCGCGGCCTCGACGAGCGGCTGCGGCGCGAGACCGGCATGCCGATCCACATCGCGGAAGACCCGCTCGACTCCGTCGCGCTCGGATCCGGCAAGTGCGTCGAGGAGTTCGAGGCCCTGCAGCAGGTCCTGGACGCCCAGCCCCGTCGCTGACATCACCCCTCCGCGCCGGAGGGATCATGCGGAACACACAAGGATCCGCCGTACGGGTGCTACCGAGCCCGTGCGGCGGATCGTTGATATACAGGCAAAACAACATTCCGACGAGGAAGGCACGGCCGCCGCACGTGAGGGACACACGAGAAAGCCGGCTGCTCCTGGTGCTTCTGATCGCCATCGCGTTCGCATTGATCACGGTGGACATCAGGGCAGGCGAGGAGTCGCCGGTCGACGGTGCCCGGCAGGCCGCCGCAGCGGTCTTCGGCCCGGTCGAGAAGGGCGTGGCCACCGCCGTCGACCCGGTCGCCAACGCCATAGGGGCGGTGCGGGACTCCGGTGAGCGCCACAACCGCATCGCCGTGCTGGAGCAGCAGAACGCTGCCCTGAAGGCCAAGCTGGGCAGCGAGGACCAGACCCGCAGCCGCATCCGCGAGCTCGACGAGATGCTCAAGCGGGCCGGCGCCGGACAGTACGGCATCAAGGGCGCGGAGGTCATCGCCATAGGAGCGGCCCAGGGCTTCTCCTGGACCGTCACCATCGACGCCGGCAGCAAGGACGGCATCGAGCGCGACATGACCGTCCTCAACGGGGACGGACTCGTCGGCCGCGTCACCACCGTCGGCCCCGACACCGCCACCGTGGTGCTGGCCAACGACCCCGATTTCACCGTCGGCACCCGCCTGGAGAAGACGGGCGAGCTCGGTTTCGCCACCGGCCAGGGCGACCGCGCCCTGTCCGTCCAGATGCTCAACGGCAAGGCCAAGATCAGCCCCGGGGACCGCCTCGTCACCTTCGGCTCGCACGGCAACAAGCCCTTCGTGCCCGGCGTGCCGATCGGCGAGGTCGTCAAGGTGGACCCGGCCCGCGGCGACCTGACCCGCACCGTCTGGGTGCAGCCGTTCGTCGGCTTCTCGCGTCTGGACATCGTCGGTGTCGTGGTGATGCCGCCGCGCGAGGACCCGCGCGACATGGTCCTGCCGCCCAAGCCCGAGGCCCCCAAGCCCACCCCGACGGTCACCGTCACGGTCACCCCGTCCGGGTCCGCCAGCGTGCCCGGCACGCCGGCCGACGAGTAGGAGCAGACCGACCATGCGCTTCAACCGGATCCTGCTCTCGTCCACGCTCGTCGTGGTCGCCCTCGTCGTGCAGGTCACCATCCTGGGCCGGCTCCAACTGCCCGGCGCCGTACCGGACCTGCTGCTGCTCACCGTCGTCGCCCTCGCACTCGTGTACGGGCACGTCAGCGGCGCCCTCATCGGCTTCGCCGCGGGCCTCCTCGCCGACCTGGCGCCGCCCGCCGACCACGCCGCCGGCCGGTACGCGCTCGTCCTGTGCGTCATCGGCTACGTGGCGGGCCTGGTCCGCCCCGACAACGGCCGGTTCCGCTCGGCCTGGGGCCCGATGCTCACCGTCGTCGCCGCCGCGATCGGCTCCACCCTGCTCTACGCGAGCGTGGGCGCCCTCGTCGGCGACACGGCCGCGCGCCATGTGGGCCTGACGGGGCTGCTGTTCACGGCCACCCTCTACGACCTGCTGCTCGCGCCGTTCACCGTGCCGTTCATCATGGCGCTGGCCCGCCGCGCCGAGAACGACCCGATGGCCGTCGAGGCGGGCGGCGGGCCGCCGCAGGGCAAGGACGTGTCCTCCGGCTGGCTGGCCGGCGGCACCGGCCTGAGCATCGGCAGCCAGCGCGGCGGCCTGCGCCTGAAGACCGCGCGCTCCCGCGCCAACAAGGCCGTCCGCATAAAGGGCGTCAAGGCCGTCAAGGGCGTGAAGAGCGTCAAAAAGCTGTGAGGGAGGAGCCGACGTGACCAACGTTCCGGAGACCGGCCGCACCTCCCGGGTGCAGATCCGGCTCGTCATCATGCAGGTGCTGGTCCTCTCGATGCTGGTGACCCTCGGGGGCCGCCTGTGGTACCTCCAGATCCGCAACGGGCAGGAGTACTACCACGAGGCGAAGAGCAACCACGTGCAGCGGGTCGTCCGGCCGGCCGTGCGCGGGTCGGTCCTCGACGCCCGCGGCGTCCCGCTCGCCGACAACGAGACCCGGCTGGTCGTCTCCGCCAGCCGCACGGCGCTGATGAAGATGAAGGACCGGGGCAAGGGCGTCATGACCCGCCTCGCCGACGTCCTGGGCATGACCCCCAAGGAGGTCATGGACAAGGTCCGGCTCTGCGACTCCCAGACCCCCAAGCCCTGCTGGAACGGCTCCCCGTACCAGCCGATCCCGATCACCCTCGAAGCGAGCACGCAGCAGGCGCTGCAGCTGCGCGAACGCCCCGAGGAGTTCCCCGGCATCACCGCGGAGCCCACGGCCGTCCGCCGCTACCCGGCCCCCGGCGGGGCCCGTACCGCGCAGGTGCTCGGCTACCTCTCGCCCGTCACGGACGAGGAGATCCAGAAGGCCAAGGACACCGACTCGCCGCACCTGCGCTCCGACCAGGTCGGCCGCTCCGGCATCGAGCGCACCTACGACAAGCAGCTGCGCGGCAAGGCCATGGTCACCTCCTACGAGGTCGACAACCTCGGCCGGGTCATGCACCAGACCGAGTCCGACCCGGGCGTGCCCGGCTCCACCCTCGTCACCAGCATCGACGCCCGGGTCCAGGCTGTTGCCGAGTACGAGCTCCAGCAGGCGATGAAGACGGTCCGCCAGGAGACCGACAAGATCACCGGCCGCAAGTACGAGGCCGACTCGGGCGCCGTCGTCGTCATGGAGACCAAGACCGGCCGCATCGTCGCGATGGCCTCCCAGCCCGACTACGACCCCAACGCCTGGGTCGGCGGCATCTCCGCCAAGGACTACGCCCGGCTCACCAGCAAGAACTCCAACTACCCGCTGCTCAACCGGGCCATCCAGGGCCAGGCCCCCGCAGGGTCCATCTTCAAGGTGGTGTCGGCGAGCGCGGCCGTCCGGGCCGGCTACGCCTTCGACGACAAGTACAACTGCAGCGCCTCCTACAACATGGGCGGCCGGAGCTTCGCGAACTTCGAGTCCAAGGGGCACGGCCCCATCACCCTCGGCGAGGCCCTCAAGTTCTCCTGCAACACCGTCTTCTACGCCCTCGGGCACAAGGAGTGGCAGCGCGACGGCGGCCTCAAGCCCAAGAAGGACGCCCACGACTGGTTCTACCGGACCGCCCGTGAGTTCGGACTCGGCTCGGAGACCGGGATCGACCTGCCGAACGAGGTCACCGGGCGCATCCCCGACCGCGGGTGGAAGAAGAGCTTCTGGACGGCCAACAAGGACTCCTGGTGCAAGCAGGGCAAGAAGGGCGGCACCTACGTCGAGCAGATCGCCTACGAGAGCTGCCTCGAGGGCAATCAGCTGAAGGCGTTCGACAGCATCAACTTCGCCATCGGGCAGGGCGACGTACTGGTCACCCCCATCCAGATGGCCACGGCCTATTCCGCCATCAGCAACGGCGGCACCCTCTTCGACCCCACGGTCGGCAAGGCCGTGATCAGCCCCGACGGCAAGCACGTCCAGATGATCAAGCCGAGGGCGCACGGCAGGCTGCCCATCGACGCCCAGACGGTCCGGGACCTCGACAAGGGCCTGCGCATGGTCGTCGAGCCCGGCGGCACCGCCGCCTGGCGGTTCGGCGGCTGGCCGCTGGACAAGATCCCGATGCGGGCCAAGACCGGCACCGCCCAGGTCTACGGCAAGCAGACCACCTCCTGGCTGGCGACCTACACCGACGACTTCACCATCGTCATGACGATCTCCCAGGGCGGCACCGGCTCCGGGGCCTCCGGTCCCGCGGTCCGCAACATCTACAACGCCATCTACGGCCTCGACATGGCCGGCAAGCAGGACGTCAAGAAGGCCCTGCTGCTGGGGCCCGAGACGAAACTGCCCAGGATCCGCCCCGACGGCTCCATCGACTCCCCGGACATCCGGCCGTACGTGCCGCCGTCCCCGGAGGAGCTGGTGCCGCCCGCGCTCGCCGGCCCGCCCGCCGCGCGCCCCGTGTGGCACGACTGAGGACCGAAAACAGACATGCAGACCGCCAACAAGTTCTCCGTCTCCCGGTACGCGCCCCAGCGCGGGGCGATGGCCAGGCTCACCGCCCGCGACTCGGTGGTGCGCCGGCTCGACTGGCCGATACTCCTCTCCTCGCTGGCGCTGTCCTTCATCGGCGCCCTGCTGGTGTGGTCGGCGACGCGCAACCGGACCTCGCTCAACCAGGGCGACCCGTACTACTTCCTCGCCCGGCACGCCCTGAACACCGGCATCGGGCTCGTGCTGATGATCGGCACCATCTGGCTCGGCCACCGCACCCTGCGCGGCGCGGTGCCGGTCCTCTACGGGATCTCGCTCCTGATGATCCTCGCCGTCCTCACCCCGCTCGGCGCCACCATCAACGGCGCCCACGCGTGGATCGTGCTCGGCGGCGGATTCTCCCTCCAGCCCTCGGAGTTCGTGAAGGTCACGATCATCCTGGTCATGGCGATGCTGCTGGCGGCCCGGGTGGACGCGGGCGACCTCACCCATCCCGACCACCGCACGGTCGTCAAGGCGCTGTGCCTGGCCGCCGCCCCCATGGGCATCGTCATGCTGATGCCCGACCTCGGCTCCGTCATGGTCATGGTCGTCATCGTGCTCGGCGTGCTGCTGGCCTCCGGCGCCTCCAACCGCTGGGTGCTGGGCCTGATCGGCTCGGGCGCGGCCGGAGCCGTCCTGGTCTGGCAGCTCGGCGTCCTCGACGAGTACCAGATCAACCGCTTCGCGGCCTTCGCCAACCCCGAACTCGACCCCGCAGGCGTCGGCTACAACACCAACCAGGCACGCATCGCGATCGGCTCCGGCGGGCTGACCGGCTCCGGTCTCTTCAAGGGCTCGCAGACCACCGGCCAGTTCGTGCCGGAGCAGCAGACCGACTTCGTGTTCACGGTGGCGGGGGAGGAGCTCGGCTTCGTCGGAGCCGGGCTGATCCTGCTGCTCCTCGGCGTGGTGCTGTGGCGGGCCTGCATGATCGCCCGTGAGACCACCGAGCTCTACGGGACGATCGTCTGCGCCGGGATCATCGCCTGGTTCGCCTTCCAGTCCTTCGAGAACATCGGGATGACCCTCGGGATCATGCCGGTGGCCGGGCTCCCGCTGCCCTTCGTCTCGTACGGCGGATCGTCGATGTTCGCGGTGTGGGTGGCCATCGGACTCCTCCAGTCGATCAAGGTGCAGCGGCCCTTGTCAGCCTGATGTTCCGTTCGCCGTGCCGACGCGCTCCGTACGGGACTAAGTTCGGTCTATGGCGGACACGAAGCGCGAGATCGAGCGGAAATTCGAGTTCACTGAGGCATCGGCTGCCCGGCGAGGGGTGCCGGACCTGACCGGGACGGCCGCGATCGCGGCCGTCTCCGACCAGGGCACCGTCGACCTGGACGCCGTCTACTACGACACCCCCGACCAGCGGCTCGCCGCCGGCGGTCTCACCCTGCGGCGCAGAACCGGCGGCGCGGACGCCGGCTGGCACCTCAAGCTGCCGATCGCCCCCGGGGTCCGCGACGAGGTCGGAGCCGCGCTCAGCGACACCGTCCCGCCCGCCCTCGCGGCCCTCGTCCGCTCGCGCGTGCGCGACGCCGAGCTCCGGCCGCAGGTCCGGCTTGTCTCCTCGCGCCGGGTCGGCCACCTGCTCGACGCCGAAGGGGTCCTGCTCGCAGAACTGAGCACCGACGAGGTCCTGGCCGAACGCGGCGAGGCCACCGTCGGATGGACCGAGGTCGAGGTGGAACTCGCCGACGGCACCGACCCCGAACTGCTGGACGCCGTCGAGAAGACCTTCCGCAAGGCCGGGCTCCGCGTCTGCGACGCCCCCTCCAAGCTCGCCCGGGCCCTGGCCGAGACCGGCGCGGAGCCCGAGCCCCGCCCGCTCGGCGCCCCCGAGGGCACGGCCGGCGCCTACGTCCTGGCGTACCTGCGCGAACAGCGTGACGCCCTCGTCGCCCAGGACCCGGCCGTACGACGGGACCTGCCCGACTCCGTCCACCAGATGCGGGTCGCCGGCCGCCGGCTGCGCAGCGCCCTCAAGACGTACCGCAAGGTGCTCGACCGGGAGGCCACCGACCCGCTCGGCGAGGAGCTGCGCTGGCTGGCCGGCGAACTCGGGGTGTACCGCGACCAGGAGGTCCTGCGGGAACGGATCGGGGAGCATCTCGGCGAACTCCCCGAGACCCTGCTCCTGGGCCCGCTCTCCGGCCGTCTGCACAGCTGGGACACCGCCCGCCGCACCGCGGCGCGGGAGCAGGCCCTGGCCGCGCTCGACAGCGAGCGCCACCTCGCCCTCCTGGACGCCCTCGACGCCCTGCTGGCCGACCCCCCGCTGCGCAAGGCGGCCGCCCGGCCCGCCGAGAGCGTCCTGCCGAAGGCCGTGCTGCACGACTACGAGCGCCTCGCCGGCCGGATCGACACGGCACTCGGCCTCGAAGAGGGCCACGAGCGCGACGTGGCCCTCCACGAGGCCCGCAAGGCGGCCAAGCGCGCCCGGTACGCGGCGGAGGCGGCGACACCGGCGCTCGGCAAGCCGGCCAAGCGCCTGGCCAAGAAGGTCAAGAAGGTGCAGTCCCTGCTCGGCGACCACCAGGACAGCGTGGTGGCCCGCACCGCCCTGCGCGGCATCGCCGTCCAGGCGACGGACGCGGGGGAGCCGGCCTTCACCTGGGGCGTGCTCCACGGCCGCGAGGAAGCCCTGGCCGAACGGCACGAACGGGAACTTCCGGGCATCTGGAAGAAAGCCTCCGACCCCGCGCTGCGGGCCGGACTGAAATGATCATGTGGGTGGGGGCGGCCGGGCCTGGAGGTACGCTTGAGAGCTGCCCCCTGCCCGCTTCACGAAAGTCGCGTGATGACCGAGTCGGTCTTCCCTCAGCTTGAGGCCCTGCTTCCGCATGTGCAGAAGCCCATCCAGTACGTCGGCGGTGAGCTCAACTCCACGGTCAAGGAGTGGGAGAGCTGCGACGTCCGCTGGGCGCTCATGTACCCGGACGCGTACGAAGTCGGGCTGCCCAACCAGGGCGTCATGATCCTGTACGAGGTGCTCAACGAGCGCGAGGGCGTGCTCGCGGAGCGCACGTACAGCGTGTGGCCGGACCTCGAGGCCCTGATGCGCGAGCACCAGGTCCCCCAGTTCACCGTGGACAGCCACCGCCCCGTCTCGGCCTTCGACGTGTTCGGCCTGTCCTTCTCCACGGAGCTGGGATACACGAACATGCTCACGGCCCTGGACCTCGCGGGCATCCCGCTGGAGGCCAGGAACCGCACGGTCGACCACCCGATCGTCCTCGCGGGCGGCCACGCGGCCTTCAACCCCGAGCCGATCGCGGAGTTCATCGACTGCGCGGTCATCGGCGACGGCGAGCAGGCCGTCCTCGACATGACCGAGATCATCCGCACCTGGAAGGCCGAGGGGCGGCCGGGCGGGCGCGAGGAAGTCCTGCTGCGCCTGGCGAAGACCGGCAACGTCTACGTACCGGGCTTCTACGACGTCGAGTACCTGCCGGACGGCCGCATCGGCCGTGTCGTGCCCAACCGCTCCGGCGTGCCGTGGCGGGTCTCCAAGCACACGGTCATGGACCTCGACGAGTGGCCGTACCCCAAGCAGCCGCTGGTCCCGCTCGCCGAGACCGTCCACGAGCGGATGTCCGTCGAGATCTTCCGCGGCTGCACCCGCGGCTGCCGTTTCTGCCAGGCCGGCATGATCACGCGCCCCGTGCGGGAGCGAAGCATCACCGGCATCGGCGAGATGGTGGAGAAGGGTCTCAAGGCGACCGGTTTCGAGGAGGTCGGCCTCCTGTCGCTGTCCTCCGCGGACCACAGCGAGATCGCCGACATCGCCAAGGGCCTCGCGGACCGCTACACGGACGACAAGGTGGGCCTGTCCCTGCCGTCGACCCGCGTGGACGCCTTCAACGTGGACCTGGCCAACGAGCTGACGCGCAACGGCCGCCGGTCCGGCCTCACCTTCGCCCCCGAGGGCGGCTCCGAGCGCATGCGCAAGGTCATCAACAAGATGGTCTCGGAAGAGGACCTGATCCGGACCGTCGCCACCGCGTACGGCAACGGCTGGCGCCAGGTGAAGCTGTACTTCATGTGCGGCCTGCCGACCGAGACCGACGAGGACGTCCTGCAGATCGGCGACATGGCGGTCAACGTCATCGCCAAGGGCCGCGAGGTCTCCGGCCAGAACGACATCCGCTGCACGGTGTCCATCGGCGGTTTCGTGCCGAAGCCGCACACCCCGTTCCAGTGGGCGCCGCAGCTGTCGGCCGAGGAGACCGACGCCCGCCTGGGCAAGCTCCGGGACAAGATCCGCGGCGACAAGAAGTACGGCCGCTCCATCGGCTTCCGCTACCACGACGGCAAGCCGGGCATCGTCGAGGGCCTGCTCTCGCGCGGTGACCGCCGCATCGGCGACGTCATCCGCGCCGTGTAC
This sequence comes from Streptomyces sp. NPDC046303, assembly GCF_055588085.1. NCBI lineage: Bacteria > Bacillati > Actinomycetota > Actinomycetes > Kitasatosporales > Streptomycetaceae > Streptomyces > Streptomyces sp. NPDC046303. The sequence goes on along the minus strand of NZ_JBVJFA010000022.1, from coordinate 28,785 downwards.
GAGTCGGGCGGCCGCTTCGACGGCTGGCGCGAGTACTTCTCGTACGACCGCTGGATGGAGGCGGCGGAGAAGACGCTGCCCGCGTACGGCGTGGACGTGGCCTGGTACACGACGCGCGAGCGCACGTACGAGGAAGTACTGCCCTGGGACCACCTGGACTCCGGTCTCGACAAGGACTGGCTCTGGGAGGACTGGCAGGACGCCCTCGACGAGACCGAGGTCGAGGACTGCCGCTGGACCCCGTGCTTCGACTGCGGCGTCTGCCCGCAGATGGACACGCACATCCAGATCGGCCCGACGGGCAAGAAGCTGCTGCCCCTGTCGGTCGTGAAGTGACCCCGCGCTGAACCCGCTGTGACGTGCCCCCCACCGCAAGGGTGGGGGGCACGCCCATGGAACGGGCCGAGGCGGGCGGGGGCGGCCGAGCCGGGTCGATCGGCTGAACGCGCGGCCCGCGTGCAACGGCGGGGGCCCCGAATGCGTCGTTCACCGCATGGACCTGGAAAAACGAGTGGCGCACGAACCGCGGGAAACCCGAGCCGAAGGGCAGGGATGCGTGTTCGCGGTGGTCCGGATCCCGGTGCGGATCGTGGCCGTCCTGATCGTGCTGCCCCTGCGGGTGGTCTGGGACCTGCTGGTCCTCACCGCGCGCGGCGCGCACCGGCACGTCCTGCGCCCCGCAGGCGACGCCGCGGCCTGGCTGTGCGCCCGCCTCTACCGGTACGTCCTCGCGCCCCTCGGAACCGCCCTGGCCTGGCTGGCCCGCGCCCTCCTCTACTGGCCGTGGGCCGCGCTGTGGCGGTACGTGCTCGTGCCCTGCGCCGCCGCGCTGTACCGGTACCTGCTGCGGCCGGTCTTCGCGGGGATCGCCTGGGTGGTGCTCGCCTTCGGCCGGTACGTGCTGCTGCCGGCCGCCGCCGCGCTCGGGTGGGTGGGCGCCGCCGCGTACCGCTACCTGCTGGTGCCCCCGGCCCTCGCCGCCGCCTGGCTGGCCCGCGCCCTGTACGCGTACGTGCTCGTGCCCGTCGGGAAGGGCCTCGTCCTGCTGGCCAAGGCGCTCCTGGTGTGGCCGTGGGTCGCACTGTGGCGCCACCTCGTCGTGCCCGTCGCCGCCGGGACGTACCGCTACCTGCTGACCCCGCTCGGGCACGGCGCCGCATGGCTGGCGCGCGGGGCGTACCGCCACCTCCTCACCCCCCTCGGGCACTTCATCGCCGCCGTCTGGCACCTCGCCGGGCGCGTCAGCCGGGCCCTCGGGCGCGGGCTGCTGTGGCTGTGGAGGGGGCTCGTGGCCCGGCCCGCCGCCTGGGTCGGCCGGCAGGTGCTCACGCCCGCCGGGCATGTCGTCCGCGAGGTCTGGCGCGGCGCCCGCGCAGCGGTCCGGGAGGCGCGGGCCTCCGTACGACAGGCGCTCTTCGGTACTCCTCCCCGGGAACCGGCGAGGTCACGGGCGCGTACTCTGGGTAGTACGACAGCCGCAGGCAACGCGCCCGCTGCCCCGATTCCGGCGAGTCCCCTGCACAAACGGCAGGGGTGAGCCGAAGGCGCAGGGCGTGGCCCGCAGGCCCCCAGACGCTCAGGGCGACGCGCGAGCCGCGGAGCCCCGCACAAGGAGAAGAACCACTGGGCAAGCGACAGCCCGAAGGCCCGCCTCCCGCACCGGTGGTGCAGCGCATCCGACTGCGCTACACCAAGCGCGGCCGCCTCCGGTTCACCAGCCACCGCGACTTCCAGCGCGCCTTCGAGCGGGCCCTGCGCCGCGCCGAGGTGCCGATGGCGTACTCGGCCGGCTTCACCCCGCACCCCCGCGTCTCGTACGCGAACGCCGCCCCGACCGGGACTGGCAGCGAGGCCGAGTACCTGGAGATCGCCCTCGCCGAGCCCCGCGACCCCGAGAAGCTCCGCGAGCTGCTCGACGAGTCGATGCCGGCCGGGCTCGACATCATCGACGCCGTGGAGGCCCGCACCTCGGGCCTCGCGGACCGGCTCACGGCCTCCGTCTGGGAGCTGCGCCTGGACGGCGTGGAACTGGCCGAGGCCGAGCGCGCGGTGACGGCCTTCCTGGCCGCCGAGACCGTGGAGGTGCAGCGACGGACCAAGAACGGCATGCGAACCTTCGACACGCGCGGCGCTGTAGTCAGCCTCGAGGCAGTTCCTGCCCCGGCTGATAGGACCCCGGACAATGCCTGTGCGATACTGCGCCTGGTTGTTCGGCATCTGACACCTGCCGTGCGACCCGACGACGTCCTGTCCGGTCTCCGAGCTGTGGCCGACCTGGCGCCGCCGGTCCCCTCAGCGGTGACCAGGCTGGCGCAGGGGCTCTTCGACGAGGAGTCCGGCACGGTGACCGACCCGCTCGCGCCCGACCGCGAGGCTGACACGGCCGCCCCACCCACGGCCGCCGTAGCCGCCGACGCGAAGGCGCCGGAAGGTCCCGCCGCGTAGGGATCGTCGTCGTCGCGCAGCCCTGGCACTCGGGAGCCACCTGGGTCGGGCCGCGCACTGACCTGAAGACTTCCGCCAGGCCGTACGGACAACACGTACGGAACCGGCGGCCATGGACTACAGCTCCCGTGTGGCGAACGCGCCCCGGAGGCCGGTTCCGCGCTCATTGCGCGGAGCCGTGCCGGACCGGAAGTCAGCCGCGGCGCCCGGGAGCGTGACGGGAGAACCGCCCGCAATGCTCAACAACGAAAACGACACCGCCGAAAACAACAGCCCGAGTGACAGCCTGCCCCCGCGCAGGCGCCGCCGCGCCGCTTCCCGGCCCGCGGGCCCGCCCGGTGGCGCCGCCGCAGAGGCGACCCCGGTGACCGAGGCCGCCCCGGCCGCCCCCGAGGCGGAGGCCGCTCCGGCCGCCGCCCCCGCCCGTACCCGCCGCCGCGCCACCCGCGCCGTGGCCGCCCCCGAGGCTCCGGCCGCCGAGGTCGTCGTCGAGACCCCCGCCCCCGTGGCCGAGGAGCCCGCCGCTCCGGCCCCGCGCGCCCGCCGCCGTGCGACCCGCGCCGTGGCCGCCCCGGAGGCTCCGGCCGCCGAGGTCGCGGCCGTGGTGGAGGAGGAGGCTCCGGCCGCTCCGGCCCCGCGTGCCCGCCGCCGTGCGACCCGCGCCGTG